>MNEX01000129.1:36715-40067 GCA_001917905.1 Acidobacteria bacterium 13_1_40CM_65_14 | reverse complement strand
GGCAAATTCCAGAATGAACACGCGGCCGCCCGGCTTCAGGGATTTCCGGACCGCAGCCATTGTCGTCTCGGGCTCCGAAAACTCATGGTACGAGTAGGCGATAAAGACCATGTCCAGTACGCTCTCAGGCAGCCGCGGATCGGTTTCGGTGGCCAGCACGAAGTTGACGTTCGTGAGCTCGTGCCGCTTGACCGTCGCCGTGGCCAAATCGAGCATTTTCTGCTGGATGTCGATGGCCATGACCTTCCCGTTGGGCCCGACCTCTCGTGCGAGACGCCACGTGAAGTAGCCGGTTCCCGCGCCGAGATCGGCCACCGTGGCCCCTTCGGGAATGTCCAGCGCCTCGATCATTGCCTCGGACCGCTCCTCGGCATCGCGCTCGGGTCTGTCGAAGAAGGCGATGTTCTCCGAGACCGAGCCAATCGCGCGTGTCCGCTCCCCTTCCTCGACCGGCCGGATCGCGCGAAGTGTGCGCAGGTAGGCGACGATGTGGTCGAGCTCCGCGGCCGAGAACTTCGACGCGTACGACGGCATCAGCGAGCGCTCTTCTCGCCTCATGCCTTGCAGATCCTCTTTGAGAAACGACCGCAGCTGCCCGCTGACGTCGAGGATCTGAATCGAGCGATCGTCTTCCGTCTTCGCGAGCCCTTCGATTTTCTGTCCGGTCTTCGTCTCGACAACGACGGTGAAGTACCGCCTGAAGACCTGATCGTTCGGATCGATGAGCGACCGGCGCAACGCGTCCGGCGTCCGCAAGATCCCGATCCAGCTCAGGTCGGGGCCGAAGGTGCGCGTGGGGTCTTCGAGGGAATGGCAGGTGACGCAACCGCCGTCCTCGAACAGGGCCTTGCCCACGACCGCGTCACCGGTGACTTTCGTGGGCGGCGTCTGAACAGCGACTGTGAGGAGATGGATGAGGACAACGCTTGCGACTCTCATGGCTGTTCCGTGAGGATCTTGAGCGCGACTCGGCGGCCGAGCGACATGTCCTCGGCCAGATAAACTTCGCCCATGCCGCCGGCGCCGAGCGGCGACACGATGCGGTACCGCCCAATCTGCGACGGCGTCATCCGCGGCGCATCTTAGATCAGATGAGCGTCAGCGCGAACGCACTCTTGAGATCCACGATGTCGCCGCGGCGCACCATCGCGCGCGCCTCGTCGACGGTGACTTGATGCGTAGTGATGTCTTCGTCCTCGTCCGGCTTGTGCGGTGAATCGGGTGGCGGCGCCGCCAGCTGACCGGCACGAAAGAAGATCAACTGCTCGTCGGAGTAGCCGGGCACTGGATACCACGCCCCGAGCCGCGAGAGTTGCTGCGGCACGCGGCCGATTTCTTCCTCACACTCGCGCCGCGCCGCATCCTCGGCCGATTCACCGGCGTCGACGCGTCCCGCCGGAAACTCCCACAGCTCACGATCGACCGACGCGCGATACTGCTTGATCAAGACGACGCGGCCATCGTCTTCAATGGGGATGAGCACGACAGACGGTCCGTGCCGCACGATCGCGACCTCATGCTCACGGCCGTTCGGGTAGCGGCGCTTCTCGACCTCGACGGAAAACACCCGCCCCTTATAGACGATCGCCATGGATCTGCTCCGTCAGCTCATCGAGCACGCGCTGTAAATCCGAGGGCAGCTCGCTCGAGAATTCCATCCGTCGCCCGTCGATCGGATGCGTGAAGACCAGCCGGGCGGCGTGGAGGAACGGGCGATCGAGATGCGTGACGGCGCGCAGGTCGCCGGGCACGCGGCGATGCACGCCGCCGTACACCGGATCGCCGACGATGGGATGACCGATGGCGCTCAAGTGCACACGAATCTGGTGCGTGCGGCCCGTGTGAATCGCCACGTGCGCGAGCGTGAGCGTCCGTCCGAAATGCTCGGCGCGCACGATGCGCGTCACCGCTTCGCGGCTCCGTCGCGCCCTGGCTCTCTCCGGGGCACCCGGCCCGGCGGCCGACATCTTCTTGCGGTTCACCGGATCGCGGCCGATCGGCGCGTCGATCCGGCGGCCGGCCATCACCTCGCCCCACACAAGCGCGATGTATTCCTTCTCCACCTCGCGGTCGTGGAACTGCCGCGCGAGCTCCTCGTGCGCCTTGTCGTGCTTGGCGACGACCATCACGCCGGACGTCCCGCGATCCAGGCGATGGACGATGCCGGGACGCTTCTCTCCGCCGATGCCGCTGAGGTCATCGACATGGTGCAGCAGCGCGTTGACGAGCGTGCCGCTTTCGTGTCCGGCGGCGGGATGCACCACCATCCCGGCCGGCTTGTCGACGACGATGAGGTCGGCATCCTGATAGAGGATCGGCAGCGGCAGCGCTTCGGCGCTAGGGACGGGGTCAACGGCTTCGGGCACGTCGACGCTGATGGCCTGACCGGTTTTCACCGGCTGATTCGATTTCGCCGCCCGGCCGGCGACCTGAATGTGACCGTCCTTGATCAGCCGCTGAATCTGCGAGCGCGAGTGGTCCGCCAGCACCGACGCGAGGAACCGATCCAGCCGAACGCCGTCGCTCTCCTCGGGAACGGTGAGGGTCTGGATCACGCGGCCTTGCGCGCGCGTTTCGGCTCGGGCGTCTTCGCGCGCGAGAGATAGACGAGCATCGCGATCGCGAGCGGCGCGAGCAGCAGCGAAATGAACTGCGACGTCGAGAACATGAATACCGTGCCGCGCTCGTCGCCGCGGAAGAACTCGATGATGAAGCGCGAGATCGAGTAGAGGAGCATGTAGAGCCAGAACGTGCGTCCGGGGAACGGCCGCCCTCTGCGCTCGGTCACGAGCAGAACGATCAGAATCAGCAGCTCAGCGCCGGCCTCGTAGAGCTGTGTCGGATGCAGCGGAACGCCGAGAGGCGTCCCGACGTTGCTCTGCGCGAACGGATCGGTGAACGTGATGCCCCACGGCTTCGTCGTCGGTTTGCCGTAGCAGCAGCCCGCAAAGAAACATCCGAAGCGTCCGACGACGTGGCCGAGCGCGATGCCCGGCGCGAATACGTCGCACGTCGTCCACAACGGGAGACCGACGCGCCGGATGTACCAGAGCGCGACGACGACGGCGAGGATGAGGCCGCCGTAGAACACGCCGCCCGAACGCGCCAGCGTGAGCAGCTCGTGCGGATCCGCCTTGAACGTCCGGAAATCGGTGACCAGCAGCAGCAGCTTCGCGCCGACGAGCGCGCTGATGATGATGTAGATGCCGAGGTCGAGCACGCGGTTCGCGTCGAGGCCGCGCGCCTTCGCGCGAACCATCGCGAGCTTCAAGCCGATCAGATACGCCGCGGCGAGCAGGACGCCGTACGTGTACAGCGTGATCGGCCCGAGCTCAAACAGTCTTGGATACAT
>MNEX01000129.1:28239-36572 GCA_001917905.1 Acidobacteria bacterium 13_1_40CM_65_14 | reverse complement strand
GGTAATCGCCGAGTCGGCGACGTTGAACGCCCAGAAATGATACGAGTGCCAGTACACATCGACGAAGTCGACCACCGATCCGGCGGCAATCCGGTCGAGCAGGTTGCCCGCGGCGCCGCCGATGATGAGCGCGAGGCCGATGCGCGCGACCAGTTGGTGATGCGCGAGGCTGGCGGCATACATGCCCACCCCGATCAGCGCGGCCGTCGCGATCACCGCGATCACGACCGTCTTGAACGGGAACTCGGCGTAGTTGAGGATGCCGAACGCCGCGCCGGTGTTGCGCACGTGCGTGAAGTCGACGAAGCCCGGAATCATCGTCACGCTGGTGTGCAAGGGCAGCGTCGCGCGAACGATCGCTTTCGTCAACTGATCGACGACGACGATCAGAATCGGCAGCCAGATTTCGAGCCGGCGCACGGGCTCTTCTTCGACAGCTCGCAGGGTTTCCTCCTCGCGAGCGCCGGTGTCCCCGGCGGCGACCGCGTCGTTGAGCGCTTCATCCATTGACGGGTTCAGCCAGTGCCTCCTGACACCGGTCGCAGAGGCCGGCCCACGCCGGATCGCTCGACACCGCCGGCACGTAGCGCCAGCAGCGTTCGCATTTGACGCCAGATGCACGCTCGATGGTCACGCGCGGCCTCGCTTCGGTATGCGCCTCGACGTCGGTCGGCGCGGGCCGGAGCTCGACCTCCGAGACGATGAACAGCATCGGCAACTGACGCGCATAGCGCTCGAGAAACGCGAGCTCGGCTTCTGTGGCCGACACGACGGCCTTGGCCTGCAGCGAACTGCCGATGCGCTTATCTTTTCGCAACGGTTCGATTTCGGCGAGCACCTGCTCGCGCAGATCGATGAGACGCGCCCAGCGGTCGAGGAGGTCCCGATCGACGAGCGCGTCGAGGTCCGCGGCCTTGGGAAACACCGCGATGTGGACGGACTCTTCGCGGCGGCCCGGCAGAAAGCGCCACAGCTCGTCGGCCGTGAATGACAGAATCGGCGCCATGAGGCGCGTCAGGCCGTCGGCCATCTGGTACAGCGCCCACTGCGCCGACCGCCGCTCGCGCGAGCGCGCCGCGAACGTGTACATCCGATCCTTCGAGATGTCGTTGTAGAACGCGCTCAGATCGACGGTCGTGAACGTGTTCAGCGCCTGGAAGATCGTGCCGTAGTCGTGCGCCTCGTACGCGCGGAGGATCCGCAAGCCCACCTCCGCGTACCGGGCGAGGATGTACCGGTCCACCTCTTCCATCTTCCTGGGATCGACCAGATCCGCCGCAGGGTCGAAGTCGTACAGATTCCCGAGCAGGTACCGCATCGTGTTGCGGATCTTGCGGTACGCCTCGACGCAGCGCGCGAGGATTTCCTTGCTGAGCCGCACTTCCTGCGTGTAGTCGCTCATCGACACCCACAGGCGGATGATGTCGGCGCCGCTTTGCTTGATGATGTCTTCTGGCTCGATGGAATTGCCGAGCGACTTCGACATCTTCCGGCCGTCTTCGGCGACGATGAAGCCGTTGGTGACGACCTCGCGGTACGGCGCGCGTCCGCGCGTGCCGAGGCCGACGAGCAGCGAGCTCTGGAACCAGCCGCGATGCTGATCGGTGCCTTCGAGGTACACATCGGCGGGCCACGTCAGCTCGGGCCACACCGACAGCACGGCCTCGTGGCTCGACCCCGAGTCGAACCACACGTCGAGGATGTTCATCTCGCGCTCGAACGTCGTGCCGCCGCACGACGGACAGGTCAGTCCTTCAGGGATGAAGTCTTCGATCGGCCGCTCGTACCACGAATCGGCGCCGTACTTCTCGAAGACCGCGGCCGTTTTGTCGACGAGCGCCGGCGTCGTGAGGGCCGTGCGGCACGTTGCGCAGTCGACCGCGGGAATCGGCACGCCCCACGCGCGCTGCCGCGAGATGCACCAGTCGGGACGGTTCGCGACCATGTTGTAGATGCGGTCGTGCCCCCAGCGCGGGACCCACTTCACGTGGTTGTCGATCGCGTCGAGCGCGGCTTCGCGCAGCGTTCTGCCCTGGTCCGGATTCCCCTCGGCGGCCCTCGGGGCAGGTAGCCGAACCCCGTCGAGCGAGATGAACCACTGCGAGGTCGCGAGAAAGATGACCGGGTTGTGGCAGCGCCAGCAGTGCGGGTATTGATGCGAGAACGCTTCCTTGTGCCACAGCCGCTTGCGCTCCTTCAGCGCTTCGACGATATCCGGGTTCGCGTCGAACACCCTCTTGCCGCCGAACAGTTCCACGGTGTCGAGGAAATGTCCGGCGGGGCCGACCGGCGCGTAGATCTCGAGTCCGTATTTCACACCCGTGTTGAAGTCGTCTGCGCCGTGACCTGGAGCGGTATGGACCGCGCCCGTCCCCGCTTCGAGCGTGACGTAGTCGCCGAGCACGCCAAGCGACGGCCGCGCATACAACGGATGCTGAAAACGGATGTGCTCGAGCTGCTCGCCCTTCATCCTGGCGATCGGCGGACCGAACGATTTGCCCGTGGCCGCCGCCACCTTCGGCGCCAGCGCCTCGGCGACGATGACGGCGCGAGCGTCTTTCCCGTCGCCTTCGACATTCCCGTCGCCTGCGGCGACCATGTACGCGGCGTAGTCGAACTCCGGGTGAAACGCGATCGCCAGATTCGACGGAATGGTCCAGGGCGTCGTCGTCCAGATGAGCACCGACACCTGACGGCCCGCCAGCGCGGGGATCCGCTTCGCGAGCTCTTCCGCGCTCGACGGATCGAGCAGGAACTCGACGTAGATCGACGGCGACGTGTGATCCTCGTACTCGACTTCCGCTTCGGCCAGCGCCGTGCGGCAGTGGATGCACCAATGGACCGGCTTCTTGCCCTTGTAGACGAGGCCCTGTTCGACGAATCGGCCGAACGCGCGCGCGATCGCCGCCTGGTACCTGAAATCCATCGTCAGGTATGGCTGGTCCCACGTGCCCAGGACGCCGAGCCGCTGGAACTGCTCGCTCATCGCGCCGACGAAACGCTCCGCGTACGCGCGGCACGCGCGGCAGAATTCGGCGGTGGACATCTCGCGCTTCTTCGGGCCGAGCTCGCGGTCGACCTGCAGCTCGATCGGCAGCCCATGGCAGTCGTAGCCGACGACGTACGGCGCGTCGAAACCGGCCATCGAGCGCGACTTGACGACCAGCTCCTTGAGGATTTTGTTCATCGCCGTGCCCATGTGGATGTTGCCGTTGGCGTACGGCGGGCCATCGTGCAGCACGAACTTCGGCCGTCCGGCGCGCGCCTCGCGAATCTTCCTGTAGAGGTTCATGGCGGCCCAGCGCGCGAGCGTTTCAGGCTCGCTCGCCGGCAGGTTCGCCTTCATCGGGAAGTCGGTGCGCGGCAGGTTGACGGTGTCCTTCCACTCGGGCATGGGTATCCATCAATAATATAAGAAGGATGCGGGCAACTACACTCGACAACGGATTGAAGGTGCTTGTGCAGGAAGAGCACACCGCGCCGCTCGCGTCGGTGTGGTGCTGGTACAAGGTCGGGTCCAAGGACGAACGTCCCGGCCTCACCGGCGTCTCGCACTGGGTCGAGCATATGAACTTCAAAGGGACGACCAACATCCCCCGCGATCAGGTCAAGGGCATCATCGAGCAGTACGGCGGGAGCTGGAACGGCTACACCTGGATCGATCAGACGACGTACCTCGAGACGGCGACGCGGGACGCGCTCGATCGCATGCTGTTCATCGAGTCGGAGCGGATGGCGAACTGTCTGTACCATCCCGACGACTGCGAGTCCGAGCGCACGGTGATCATCTCGGAGCTGCAGGGCGGCGAAAACGATCCGGATCAGCTGCTCGATCAGGAAGTGACCGCGACCGCGTTCAAGGCGCATCCGTACCAGCATCCGACGATCGGCTGGCTGCCGGATTTGAAGGCGATGACGCGCGACGATCTCTACGGGTATTACCGCCGCTACTACGTGCCGAACAACGCCACGCTCGTGATCGTCGGCGACGTCGACACCGACGAAGCGCTCCGCCGCGTCGAGCATTACTTCGGCGGCATTCAGCCCGGCCGTGACCTGGAGCGTCTGCGCACAGTGGAACCGGATCAGACCGGCGAGCGCCACCTGACGATTCGCAAAGAGGGGACGACGGCGTATCTCAAGGTCGCGTTTCACGCGCCGTCGGCGACCGACGATCGGTTCGTCCCGATCGTGATCCTCGACGCGGTCCTCGCCGGTGCGAAGGGTTTGAATCTGTGGTCGAGTTTCCGGACCGCGCCGCCGCAGCGAAGCGCTCGCCTCTATCGAGCGCTGGTCGAGCGCGGTCTTGCGTCGTCTGTGTCCGGCTCGATCGTGCCGACGCAACAGCCGTTCCTCTACACGGTGTCGGTCACGGCTACCGACGGCACGTCGCTCACGAGCGTCGAGGCGGCGACGCTCGAGGAACTGGACCGCGTGCGGCAGGACGGCATCACGGACACGGAGCTCGCCAAAGCCAAAGCGCAGCTCAAAGCGCGGCTCGTGTTCGATAACGACAGCGTCACGAACATTGCCCACCAGCTTGGTTATTTCGAAACCATCGCGAGCGTCGATGTGTTCACCGCGCTTCCATCCCGGATTGCGGCGGTCACATGCGAAGCGGTCGCGGACGCCGCGCGGTCGCTCCTCGCGCCGTCGAACCGGACGGTGGGCTGGTTCGAGCCGTTGCCTATCGGCAACGGAAGTGGGAAGTCTGAAGTCGGAAGTACGAAGTCTGAAGTACGAAGTCTGAAGTCGGAAGTCTGAAGTCTGAAGTACGAAGTATGAAGTAGGAATTTGAGTCTGACCAAGCCATGAACCCGACCCCGCCCATTCAGACTTCAGACTTCGTACTTCAAACCTCGACTCGGCGCGGGCTGAATCCGGCTCGCGCGGTGCTTGATAACGGCGTCGTGTTGCTCGCGAAGCACACCACGACGACACCGGCCGTGTCGATCAATCTGGCGATCCGCGCGGGGTCGGCGTGCGATCCGCCCGACGCTCCCGGCACGACGTGGCTGCTCTCGCGTGTGATCGATCGCGGTACGGCCAAGCGATCGGCGGCCGACATCGCCGAGGCGCTCGACAGCCGCGGCATCACGATCACGATCGCGGTCACGCGTCAGCTCTTCTCGCTCGTTTGCACGTGTCTCGCCGAAGACTTCGAGGCCGTGCTCGCGCTCCTCGGCGAAATCGTGATCACGCCCTCACTCCCCGACCGCGAGATCGAAACGCGCAAGGGCGAAGTCATTACGGCGATCCGGCAGGATGATGACAATCCGGCGGTTCGCGCGTCTGAATCGCTGATGGCGCTGCTGTATCCCGATGGCCATCCGTACGGGCGCCGGACCAAGGGTTCGATCGAGGTGGTCGAGACGCTGACGCGCGATCGGCTCCTGCACCTCCACGATCAACGGTTCGCCCCAACCGAGCTGTCGGCGGCCATCGTGGGCGACGTCAATCCGTCGCACGTGCACGACGTCGCCGCGGGAGTGTTCGGCCGCTGGCAGAACGCCGCGCCGCCGCCCATCACGCTGCCGCCGGTCAGGCACGCGACACGCCGCCAGCGGCTCGTCATCCCGATGATGAACAAGGCGCAGGCGGACATCGCGTACGGCTTCACGACGATCACGCGGCGCGATCCGGATTACTACGCCTTCTGGCTTATGAACAATGCCTTCGGGCAATACTCGATCGGCGGGCGGCTGGGCGACAGCATTCGCGAGCGGCAGGGGATGGCGTACTACGTGTCGAGCTCGCTCGACGCGAATGTGGCCGAGGGGCCGCTCGTGATCCGTGCCGGCGTCAGCCCCGCGAACGTCGACCGCGCGGTCGCCTCGATCGACGAAGAAATCACCAGGCTGATCACCGAGGGGCTGACGCCGAAAGAGCTCGACGAGTCGCGGCGGTATCTGATCGGGTCGATCCCGCGCGCGCTCGAAACGAACGCGGCGATCGCCAGCTTCCTGCAGATTGCCGAGTTCTTCGGGCTCGGCCTCGACTACGACGTGCGCCTGCCGGATCTGCTCGGCGCCGTCACGCTGGACCAGGCGAACGCCGCCGCGCGTCGCGCGCTCCATCCCGAGCGCGCGACTATCGTGATCGCCGGGCCCTACGCTGATGTCGAATCGGATAATCGGCTAATCGGGTAATCTGGAAATCGCGTAGTCGATTCCGTTTACCCGATTACTCAATTACTCGATTACGCAATTCATGATCGCGAAAGCCGTTTTGTTCGACGTCGACTTCACCCTCATCTATCCGGGGCCGACATTCCGCGGCGAGGGGTATCACGCGTTTTGTACGCGCTACGGCATCGACGTCGAGCCGTCCAAGTTCGCCGACGCGGTCGCCAGCGCGGCGCCGCTGCTCAACGGACCAGAAGACGCACCGTACAACGCGGAGATCTTCATCGCGTACACGAGCCACATCATCAGGGAGATGGGCGGACGCGGGCCGAATGTCGATGCCTGCTCGCGCGAGATCTACGAGGAGTGGGCCGCCTGCCAGCACTTCGAGCTGTACGACGATGTGCCGGCGGTGCTGCAAACGCTGGCGAACGCGGGCATCCGCATCGGTCTCATCTCGAACACGCAGCGCTGCCTGACGTCCTTTCAGTCGCACTTCGAGCTGCAGGGTCTCATCGCGGCGACCGTGTCGTCGTTCGAGCACGGATACATGAAGCCGCACCCGAGCATCTTTTCGGCGGCGCTCGAACGCCTCGGCGCGCGGCCGGACGAAGCCGTCATGGTCGGCGACAGCATCCGGCAGGACATCGAAGGCGCGCTGCGTGTCGGGATGCGCGCCGTCCTGCTCCATCGCGGCGAGACACCGCCGGCACGCGCGAGCGAGCTCGGCGTTCCTGTCATCCGCTCGCTCTCGGAGCTTCCGAATCTGGTCATCGAGTAATCGGGTAATCTGATGATTGGTTGGACGATTGCTTGCAATCGGCCAATCGATTACGCGATTACCAAATCACCCAATGACCAGATGCCGCCAGTGACGTATCGTGACCTTCACACCCTCGACGAGTTCGCCGCCGTCGTCGCACTCGAGCGCGAGATCTGGGGGCCGGGCTACGACGAGGTCGTGCCGGTGCCGATCCTCGCCGTCACCAGTCATCGCGGCGGGATCCTCGTCGGGGCGTTCGACGGCGACCGCATGATCGGCTTCGTGTACTCGCTGCCGGGCATCAAGCACAACCGGCCAACGCAGTGGTCGCACATGCTCGGCGTCCTCGACGCGTTTCGCAGCGACGGCGTCGGTCGCGAGCTCAAGCTCCTGCAGCGCGCGCGCGCGCTCGCCATGGGCATCGACCTCGTCGAATGGACGTACGATCCGATGCAGGCGACGAATGCGCACCTGAACTTCGCGAAGCTTGGCGTCGTGGTCGAGGAGTACGGCCAGAACGTCTACGGCCAGTCGGGCAGCCCGCTCCACGGCGGCAACCCCACCGATCGATTCGTCGCCGAGTGGTGGATCAAGAAGGAACGGGTCCGGCACGATCCCGCCGGGGCGCAGCGCGTGAATCGGCTCGCGCCGGCGGGCGAATGGCACGTCTGCGCCGACGTCCATCTGGATCTCGACGCGCGGCGGCTGATGGTCGAGATTCCGATGGGCTTCACGGAGATGTTGTCGGGCGCGCCGGACCTCGCGCTCGACTGGCGCATGGCGACGCGCCGGATCTTCACGACCTATTTTGGGCGCGGCTACCGCGCCGTCGAGTTCTTCCTGAAGCGCGAGGCCGGGACCGGCGCCTACCTACTCGTGTCGTAGCGCGATCATCGGATCGACGCGCATCGCACGGCGGGCCGGCGCGATGCTCGCGGCCAGGGTCAGCAGGACGACCGCTGCGATCACCATCGCATATGTCAACGGATCGGTCGTGCGCGTGTCGAAGAGCAGACCGCGAATGAGCGGTCCGGCGGCGATGGAGGCGAGCCCCCCGATCGCGGCGCCGATCGCGGTGAGCCACACGGCTCGTCCCACGACGACGCCGCACACCGACGCGCGCGTCGCGCCGAGCGCGAGGCGAATGCCGATTTCCGGCATGCGCTGCGTCACCGAATACCAAATCGATCCGTAGATGGCGACGCCGGCAAGGGCCGCGGCGAGCGCTGCCGTGACGAGCAGCAGCAGCATCGTGCCGCGTGTCTGCGTAAAGGAGGCGGCGATGCGATCCTCCATCGTCCGCACATCGTAGACAGGCAGATTCGGATCGAGCGCCAGCACCGCGGCGCGCGCGAGCGGCGCGGCCCCCGCGGGATCTCCCGCCGTCCGCACGACGACGCTGAAGGTGGGCACCGCGGCCTGGAAGTACGGGTGATACATCTCGG
>MNEX01000129.1:2497-28092 GCA_001917905.1 Acidobacteria bacterium 13_1_40CM_65_14 | reverse complement strand
CGGGATCCGCATCGTCTGGAAATAGCTCAGCGACACATGCCGTTGATCGACGATGATGCCGACGTCGCCTCGCGCCCGCGGCCGTCCCTCGATCTCCACGCCGTTGGCGCCGCGGCTGCCTCCGAACGGAATCGAGGAGATGAGCGCCGCTTCGCGAACGCCAGGCGTCGATGTCAGGCGCTGCAGCAGATCGGTGACGAACGCCGTGCGCGCCGGCGCCGGCGCGTAGTTCGATCCGGTCATCGCGAGCCTGAACGTCAGCACGCGGTCTGCGTCGAAGCCGGGACTGACGCGGGAAAGCTTCGCCACGCTCGTCAACATCAAGCCCGCCGACGAGAGCAGCACGACCGCCAACGTCACTTGCGCGACGACCAGCACGTTGCGCGTGCGGGCGACCGAGCCGGCAGCGGTCGTCGTTCGCGCGGAGCTCTTCAACGCGTCGGCGAGCCGGCCACTCCGGTGCGTCGCCACGACGACGCCAAAGACGCCGCCGAGCGCGATGGACAGCGCGCCGGTGAAGAGCGCCGCGCGAGCGTTCACATCAATCGACACGGACGGCGGCAGGCTGGTGCCGAAGAGCGGCAACAGCGCGCGGAGTGCGACGCCGCCCAACATGAGACCGGCAAGCCCGCCCAGCACGGCGAACACGAACGATTCGGCGACGGCGAGCGACAGCAGTCTCGAATCGGTCGCGCCCAGCGCGGCGCGGACCGCGATCTCATGGCCGCGGCTCGCGGCCCGTGCGAGCAGTAGCGTCGCCGCGTTCGCGCATGCCACCAGTAGCAGCAGCGCGACACCGCCCGCGACGACGAGCAAGGTCGGCCTGATCGATCGCACGGTCTGTTCGCCAAACGGCACCAGCCGAGCGCCGAAGGCGCGATGCGAATCCGGGTGCTCTATCGCCAAGCGCGCGGCAACCGCGGTCAGTTCCGCCGACGCGCTCTCAACCGTCCCGCCGTCAGCGAGGCGGGCATAGATTTCGTAGTTGTGGCTGATCTCGTTCGCGCGGTCCTTCGCGCTCATGTTGAACGAGAGCCACACGTCGTCATCGCCCGCGAGCGGACCCGGCATCGACGCGCCTCTCGGCATCACGCCAATCACCGTTCGCGGCGCGTTATTGACCTGGATGACGCGTCCAAGAATCGCCGGGTCTGCGCCGTAGCGGCGCCGCCAGAGGCCGTCGCTCAGTATCGCGACCGGTGGCGCCGTGTCGAGATCCTCGGCATCCGTCAACGTGCGGCCGATCTGCGGCGCGAGGCCCAGGAGCCGGATCACCGACGCCGTGACCCACGCGCCCCTGACGCGCTCGGGATTGTCGTCGCCCGTCAACGTCAGCGCCCCGCTCGTGACGAGTCCGATCTCCGAGAAGCTGCGGACCGTATGCCACGCGTCGTAGTCGAACGGCGTCGGCTCGAGCTCGAACATGTTGCGCTCGGGCAGCGTCTGCCAGACGAAGACCAGCCGCGACGGATCCCGGTACGGCAGCGGTCGCAGGAGGACGGCATCGAGCAGCGCGAACACGGCGCTGTTCACGCCGATGCCGAGCGCGAGCGTGATGACGACGAGCAGCGTGAACCCCGGACGCCGCAGCGCGTTGCGCCACGCGGAACGAAGGTCTCCGAGCCAGGACTCGAGGTGCATGAAAGGGTTGGACGGAGACCGGCGTGAAAAGTTAGCGGCTAGCCGGGCGGCCAATGCATCGTGCGGCCGCCGATGAGATGCAGGTGAATGTGGAAGACCGTCTGTCCTGCATCGCGGTTCGTGTTGAACACAGTCCGGTAGCCGCCGGCGGAGATGCCGCGCTGCTTCGCGATGGCCGCCGCGCGTCGCACCAGTTCGCCGGCCAGCGGATCGTCGTCCGGCGTGAGTTCATCCAGCGTTGCGATATGACGCCGCGGCACGACGAGCACGTGCGTCGGTCCCTGTGGGTTGATATCGTTGAACGCGACGATCCGGTCGTCCTCGTAGATGATCGTCGCCTGAATCTCGCGGTTGATGATTCTACAGAACAAGCACTCGCCCATGGCGCGCCATTCTATCGCCGTCGCGCGATGGCCGTGCGTGCGATGCCCTGAAGATCGCGCTTGAAATCGACGAGCGTCAGGTCCGGAGATTCCGAGATCATCTGCTCGATTTCCTCGTCCTGCCCGTAGCCGAACTCGAAAATCAGCCAACCGCCGGATCGGATCCGGGCGGGCGCATCGCGGACCAGCCGCTCGACGAGCCGCAGTCCATCCTCACCGCCAAACAACGCGACGTTCGGCTCGTGATCCCGGACTTCCGGCTGCAATGCGGGGCGTGCGCCCGCGACGACGTACGGCGGATTCGCGACGATGACATCGCAGGTCGTCACGATCGGTTCCAGGAGGTCGCCGCGCCGGATCTCGACGCGATCGCCGACGCCGTGGCGGACGGCATTGCGGCGCGCGACGGTGAGCGCCTCTTCGGAAATGTCGGTGGCGATGACGCGCACAGCCGGCCGCTCGCGGGCGATCGCAACCGCCACGCATCCACAGCCGGTGCACAGGTCCGCAATCGTCGCGTGTGTCGTCGATGGGACGAGCGCGAGCGCGGCTTCGACAATCAGCTCCGTCTCGTGGCGTGGAATGAGGACCGCCGGCGTCACCTCGAAGTCGAGATGCCAGAACTCACGGTGGCCGACGATGTAGGGGAGTGGTTCGCGGGACGCGCGCCGGGTGATCAGCACGTCGAAATGCATCCCGAAGTCGGGCGGCTCGCCGTCTCCGCCATCGGTGAGCAGGCGTTCCGTGGTCCAGCCGAGGACGTGCTGGGCGAGCACGCGCGCGCTCAGATCGGCCTCGTTGGCGGACAGTCCCGCGTTGCGCAGCTGCTGGCGGGCGGCGGCGACACGCGCGTGAATCGTCACGAGACGGCCGTCGCGTCCTTGAGTTTCTCGGACTGGTCGCGGGTGATGAGGTGATCGAGCAGCTCGCTGATGTCGCCGTTGAGCACTTCGGTGAGCCGGTGCGTCGTGAAATTGATGCGGTGATCGGTGATGCGGTTCTGCGGGAAGTTGTAGGTCCCGATCTTTTCCGATCGCTCGCCGGTGCCGACCTGGCTGCGCCGATCTTTCGCGATCGCTTCCTGCTGCTTGCGCAGCTCCATCTCGTAGAGACGCGAGCGGAGGACCTTCATCGCCTTCGCGCGATTCTTGATCTGCGACTTCTCGTCCTGCTGCGACACCACGACGCCGGTCGGGATATGGGTGAGACGGACGGCAGAGTACGTGGTGTTCACGCTCTGGCCGCCGGGTCCGCTGGAGCAGAACGTGTCGATCCGCAGATCCTTCTCGTTGATCTGGATGTCGACTTCTTCCGCCTCCGGCAGGACGGCGACGGTGGCGGTGGACGTGTGGATCCGGCCGCTCGCTTCGGTGGCCGGCACGCGCTGCACGCGGTGGACGCCGCTCTCGTACTTCAGCTTGCTGTACGCGCCGCGCCCCTCGATGGTCGCGATCACTTCCTTCAGTCCGCCGACGCCGGTATCGCTGCTCGACATGACCTCGAGTCGCCACCCCTGACGCTCGGCGAACTTGCTGTACATCCGGAACAGCTCGCCGGCGAACAGCGCCGCTTCGTCGCCGCCGGTGCCGGCGCGGATTTCGAGGACGACGTTTTTTTCGTCGTTGGGATCTTTGGGGACGAGGAGAATTTTCAGCTCGCCGAGGAGGCCGTCGCGCTTCGCCGTCAGCGACTTCAGCTCTTCTTTCGCGAGCTCGCGCATGTCGCCGTCGCTGGACGCGGCGAGCTCCTCGGCGCCGGTCAGGTCGCGCACGACGTTCTTGTACTCACGGAAGCGCTCGACCAGCGGCTCGAGCTCCGCGAGCGCCTTCGCGTGCTTGCGGTACTCGGACGAATCGCTCTGCACCTCGGACGTTCCGAGCAGGCGCATCAGGTCCTCGTAGCGCTGTTCTTCCGATGCAAGCTTGTCGAACATTCTTTACTTCTCGCGGGGCACATACTTCACGCGCGTGGGGCCCCACCCCCACGCGTTCGGCTCAAGGCTGCCCCCGCTCGCTGACACGCTCGCGCCGTGGCGCTCGCGTGTATCCAGAAAAGAACGACTGAGCGCCGCGCAACGAACACCCCCGAAAACGTTCTCAGCGTGCTCAGCGAGCTCCGCGGTTGCATTATCCTCCCGACACGGGCGGCAAGAAGGCCACCTCGTCGCCGTCGTGCAGCACGTGATCCATGCGCGCGTAGTCGGCGTTCACCGCGCTCGAGATCGAGCGCTCGTAGTCCGCGAGGGCGGGGAACTCGCCCGCGAGCTGCCGCCACACCGTGCCGATCGTCGCGCCAGGCGCCAGATCGCGCGCCAGCTCCGACGCGCCCGTGATGTCGCGAAGCCGCGCGAACAGCCGCACGGTCACGCGCACGCGATCCGCTCCGCCTCGGCGCGCGCGCGCTGGTCGTCCGGATCCGCGGTCGCGCCTTCGATCCACATGTCGCCGCCGTCGAAGAACTCGCGCTTCCAGATCGGCGCGATCTGCTTCACGCGCTCGATCGCGTAGCGGCAGGCCGCGTACGCGTTGGCGCGATGCGGCGACCGCGCGGCGATGGCGATGCTGGCCTCCCCAATGTCTAGCCGGCCGATTCGATGGTGCAGCGCCAGCCGGACGTCCGGCCACCGCTCGTGAATCTCCGCGCCGATGCGCTCGAACGCCTTCAGCGCGAGCGGCGCGTAGGCTTCGTACTCCAGATATCGGACGCGGCGTCCGACGTTGTGGTTGCGCACGAGACCCAGGAACGTCACGACCGCGCCGTCGGCGCCGGCGTTCGATCCCGCGCTGGCATCGAGCGCCGCCGCAAGCCGCTCGAGCTCGAGCGCCTCGGGACCGATCGCGAGAAGCGGTGTCATCAGCGATCTCAGTATACGACGCAGATGGATTGGACGGTCTTTAGACCGTCCTGCGGCGGCGCTCGGCTGAAGAGCGTGTGAAGAAATACGACGTTGAACGCAGAACTCGCAGAACACGCAGAAAAACCTTGAGCATTTTTCTCTGCGGGTTCCGCGGTTTCTGCGTTGTACGTGATTCCTTCACACGCTCTGAAGCCGTCGCGCTACGAAGTCAGCCTTCGCGCGACGACGTCGTCCGTGTCTGCCAGAAGTGATCGAGGGGCCCGTGGCCGTGACCGATGGCAAGCGCGTGCGCGATGGCGCCCACGACGTACTGTTGCGCGCGCTCGGCCGCGTCGGGAAGCGCGCGGCCCAGCGCGAGGTGTGCGGCGACCGCCGATGCGAAGGTGCAGCCGGTTCCGTGCGTGTTCTTCGTGTCGATGCGTTTCGTGCGGAACTCGTAGTACGCGTCGCCATCGAGCAGCAGGTCCACGATGAGCTCGGGGTTCGGGGCTCGCGTGCCATGACCACCTGTGATGATCACGGCCCGCGCACCCATCTCCTGGATCCGGCGCGCGGCATCGCGCGCGTCGGAGAGCGACTGAATGCGCCGCCCGCTCAGCGCTTCCGCCTCAGGCAGGTTCGGCGTCACGACGCGGGCGAGCGGCAGCAACTCAGCGCCTAGCGCCTGCACGCCGTCTTCGTCGAGCAATCGCTGACCGCCCTTCGACACCATCACGGGATCAACGACGACCAGCGGCAGCTCGAGCTCTTCGATGGCGGCGACGACGGCTTCGACGATCGCGGCGTTCGCCAGCATGCCGACCTTCGTCGCATGAACCTGGATGTCGCCGGCGACCGCTTCGATTTGCGCGGTGACGAGATCGGCCGGCAGCGGCGCACAGGCCGTCACGCCGATCGTGTTTTGCGCGGTGACCGCCGTGATCGCGCTGGTGCCGTAGACGCCGAGGGCGGCAAAGGTCTTCAAGTCCGCTTGAATACCTGCGCCGCCGCCCGAATCGCTGCCGGCAATTGTCAGCGCTGTCCGCATACGCTAAGCTTTTTCCCCATGCATCCTACCTTGCTCGCCACGATGTCCCGCCTATCGACGTCCGATTCGCGCACGCTCCGGATTGCCGAGCGCGCCGGCGCCGTCGCGTTCGTGACGGCGTTGACCGCAGTGGCTGCGCAAATCAGTATGCCGCTGCCGTTCACGCCCGTGCCGCTGACGTTTCAGGCGATGGTCGTGCTGGTCGGCGGCGCCCTTCTGGGCTCGCGGCTGGGGATGATGAGTCAACTGCTCTATCTCGGGCTCGGCCTCGCCGGATTGCCGGTGTTTGCCGCGTCGCCGACGCTCGCGCAGGGCGCGGCGCGACTGCTCGGTCCGACCGGTGGCTATTTGATGGCCTATCCGATCGCGGCATTCGTGACCGGCTTCCTCGCCGAGCGTGGTTTCGACCGCCGCTATTTCACGTCGGTGGTCGCGATGACGTGCGGCCTTGCGGTCATCTTCACGGGCGGCGTGCTGTGGCTCGCGCGCTTCGTCGAACCGACCGGCGCCCTGGCCAGTGCGCTGGCCGCGGGCTTCTATCCGTTCGTCATCGAGGATTTCGTGAAGCTGCTCGTCGCCGCCGGCGTGATGCCGAGCCTCTGGTGGCTCACCGGCCGCCGCGTTTAAAGTCTGTTTCCCGACTGCGGCGTGCGTGATTCAGCGCCGCGACGCCGAATTGAAAACCTATCTAGGATCTGCTCCGTCCGAACACCAGCAAGTACAAGAACGGCGGCAGGTCTTCTCGTTTGATCAACTGAAGGCCGGCTTCAGCCGCCCGCTCAACGACGGCCTCGGGCGCGACGCGCTCCACGGGACCAGGCCCACCTCCGCCTGGCGTGAAGTTCAGGATGCCGATGCGTCCCTGCGGCTTCAGCGATCGTGCGAGATTCTTCAGAAGAGGGACCGCCGAGCCCGGCGGGTCGTCCATCTCGGGATACGAGTCGGCGATCAGCACCGCGTCGAGGCCCGCGGGCAGCCGCGCATCGTTCGGCATGCCGAGCACAGGCTTCACGTTCGTGAGGTTCGCGTGCTGCATGCGCCGGTTGATCGCTTCGATCATCTCCGGCTGAATGTCCTCGGCGTAGACCACGCCGTTCGGGCCGACGCGCCGCGAGAGGTGAATCGTGAACCATCCGCCGCCGGCGCCGACATCAGCGACTTTCGATCCTTCGGCGACGGCCAGCGCGTCCATGACCTGGTCGGGCTTCGACCACTGATCGCGGTCGGGCGCGTCGAGCAGCCCGAGGTCCAGCGGATCGAACAGCTTGGGCTTGGGTGTCTTCGATTGGGCGGGATCGGCGGGATGCGCAGGAGGGGCGCGCGACGATCATCAGGATCTGTTTCATCGCTCTTCCCGTCCCGCCTTTCCTGCCGTTCCAGCCTGTCCAGCCCTTCCCGCCCTTCCTGCCCCTCCCGCCTGTCCCGCCCCTTCACCCACGATCCCCCCACGTGTCATCGCGTCCGCCGACAGAATCGCGTCGAGCTGTTCGCGATCGAGCAGTCCGCGCGCGAGCACCAGCTCGCGGATTGATTTGCCGCTCCTCACCGACTCCTTTGCGATGTCCGCCGTCGCCGCGTAGCCGATGTACGGGCTGAGCGCGGTCGCCGTCGCCGTGCTGCGCTCGAGCAGCTCCCGCGCGCGCGCTTCGTCCGCGGCGATGCCGTCGACGCAGCGCAGGCGGAAGACCTTCATCGCCTCGCGCAGAATCGTCGACGCGTGAAGCGCGTTCCACGCGATGACCGGCATCATGACGTTCAGCTCGAGTTGACCGGCCTCGCACGCGATCGCGACCGTTGTGTCGCAGCCCATCACCTGAAAGCAGACCTGGTTCACCATCTCGGGCACCGACGGATTCACCTTGCCCGGCATGATCGACGATCCGGGCTGCACCGCCGGCAGTGCGATCTCCGACAGGCCCGCGCGTGGACCCATGCTCAACAGACGCAGGTCGCTCGCAATCTTGCCGACCTCGACGGCGAGACGCCGCATCGCGCTCGAGTACGCGAGCACGTCGCCCATGCTCTGCGTGACGCGGAAGAGATTCAGCGCCGGCCTCAGCGGCAGGCCCGTAGAGCGCGCGAGGTTGGCGACGACCAGACGCCGATACTCGTCTCCGGCGTTGAGGCTCGTCCCGACGGCCGTCGCGCCGATGTTCAGTTCCAGTAGTTGCTCGGACGCCTGCGCCACATCTTCCGCCCCGCGCCGAACGCATTCAGCGTAGCCGCTGAATTCCTGACCGAGCGTGATCGGCACGGCGTCCTGCAGATGCGTGCGTCCCGTCTTGAGCACGTCGGCAAACTCGTCGCCTTTGCGAGCCAGGCTGTCGGCGAGCGCGCGGGCCGCCGCCACGAGCGGTCCTGCGCCGAGCAGCAACGCCAGCCGCGTCGCCGTCGGAAAGACGTCGTTGGTCGACTGGCCCATGTTCACGTGATCGTTTGGGTGCACGCGCGTGTAGGTGCCGCGGGTCTCGCCGAGGATCTCGGCGGCGCGATTCGCGAGCACTTCGTTGGCGTTCATGTTGTGCGACGTGCCGGCGCCGGCCTGGTAGACGTCGACGACGAACTGGTCGCGGAGCTTGCCGCTCAGAATCTCGTCGGCCGCGGCGACGATCGCGCGCGCGATTTTGCGGTCGAGTCGTCCGAGCTCCGCGTTGGCTTCGGCCGCCGCTTTCTTGACGAGGATGGTCGCGGTGACGAGGTCGGCCGGCGCGCGTAATCCGCTGATGGGGAAGTTCTCGACCGCGCGCGCAGTCTGCACGCCGTAATAGGCGTCGGCAGGAACCTTCAGCTCGCCCAGCGGATCGCGTTCAATCCGAAAGCCATCAGCCATCAGCCCTTAGCCCTCAGCCCTTCAGGTCAGTATACTGCTCGTATGCTGCCATCCTTCTTCGACAGCGTGCTTCAGCTCATCATCCGCACGTCGACGGATCTGCCGCCCGATGTGCGCGCCGCGATGAAAACGGCGCTCGGCGCCGAACCCGGCGGCACGCGGTCGTCACAAGCGCTGACGATCATCGCGCAGAACATCGATCTCGCGGTCGATACCGAAGGCGCGATCTGTCAGGACACCGGCATGCCGACCTTCGAGGTGAAGACCCCGGTCGGCGCGAATCAGATCTGGATGCGGCAGCAGATTCGCGACGCGATCGCCGAAGCGACCCGCCGCGGCAAGCTGCGTCCCAACTCGGTCGACTCCATCACCGGCGAGAACTCGGGCGACAACCTCGGGCCGGGCACGCCGATCATCCACTTCGATCAGTGGGAGCGCGACGAGCTCGAGATCAAACTGATTCTGAAAGGCGGCGGCTGCGAGAATACCAACGCGCAGTACGCCCTGCCCGTGGAGCTTCCGCATCTGGGCCGCGCGGATCGGACGCTCGACGGCGTGAGGAAATGCATCCTGCATGCGGTCTGGCAGGCGCAGGGCAAAGGCTGTGCGCCGGGCGCCGTCGGCGTGTGCGTCGGCGGCGATCGCACGTCGGGTTACACGCACGCGAAGGACCAGTTGTTCCGCACGCTGGACGACGTGAATCCCGATCCGCGGCTGGCGGAGCTCGAAGCGTCGATCATGTCGACGGTGAACGACCTCGAGATCGGCACGATGGGCTTCGGCGGAAAAGTGACGCTGATTGGCTGCAAGGTCGGCGCGCTGAATCGCCTGCCGGCGAGCTTCTTCGTGTCCGTCGCCTATGACTGCTGGGCCTTCCGCCGGCTCGGCGTCGAGCTGAGCGCGTCGACCGGCGCGATCGAGCGCTGGCTCTATCGCGATCCGGCGCATCCGATCATCCCGATGATCGATCAGGCGGGATTCACGCGCACGGGCCGCGAGATCAGCCTCGAGGCGCCGCTGACCGAAGAAGCCGTGCGCTCGCTCAAAGTGGGCGACGTCGTGCTGATGTCAGGACCGATGTTCACCGGCCGCGACGCCGTCCACTCGCATCTGATGAAACACGAGCCGCCGGTCGATTTGCGCGGCTCGGTCCTCTATCACTGTGGGCCGGTCGTGGTGAAGGAAACACCCGGGGAGGGACCCGGGAGTGAAAATGTCCGGTGGCGCGTCACGGCCGCCGGTCCGACGACGAGCATTCGCGAGGAGCCCTATCAGGGCGAGATCATCAAGCGCTACGGCGTGCGCGCCGTCATCGGCAAGGGCGGCATGGGCGCGAAGACGCTCGCGGCCATGAAGGAGCACGGCGCGGTCTATCTCAACGCCATCGGCGGCGCTGCGCAATTCTACGCACGATCGATCAAGCAGGTCGACGATGTGTCCCTTCTCGAGTTCGGCACGCCGGAAGCGATGTGGCATCTGACCGTCGAAGATTTTCCGGCGATCGTCACGATGGACGCGCACGGCAACAGCCTGCACAAAGACATCGAACAAGAGTCCGGGCAACATTTGGCAACGATCGCTGGTTGATCGTACGCAGTTTCTGCAACGTTCAGACAGCTCGCACGAGAAAACCCTCGAAAATCCGAGCGGCATCATCATTGCGATTCCCGATCGGCGCCGACGATGCTAAAGTCGTCGTCCCGCCGCGGAGGATCGCATGTCTGAAGATCGTCTTGACCGAATCGAGCACAAGCTGGATGCCCTCGCGAATGGCATGACCACGGTCGTCGTCAGAGTCGAGCAGCTCGATCGCGACATGAAGTCGGGCTTCGCCGACATGGACCGGAGGTTCGGCCACGTCGACCAGAAGTTCACCAGACTCGAACAGAGGCTCGAGCAAAGGATGGACGCGGGCTTCAATCGTTTGGAAAGGAAACTGGACTCAATCGAGACGACCCAGCGCGCCATCAACATCGAGCCTAGCGACAAGATCGAGAATCACGAGGGGCGCATCGTCAAGCTCGAAAAGAACGTCACCCCTTCCGGGTCGCAAACTCCTTGAGCGCCGGGCGCGCGTAGCCGTGTTCCATCGCAGCCACATCCAGATCAGTCGTTTCGATATCCGAGATCGACAGCAGGGGAAACGGTGACAGCTCGGGAAGATCGACGGTCTTGAGATAGCCGCCGCACGCCGCGCACACTTCGACGCGACGATCCTTCCGCTCTTCGTTCGGCGCGGCGGTCACGAACGGTTCGCCGCTCTCCTCGCAGTAGATGCACGCGTAATGGTTCAGCTCCCAGCCGCTCGAACAGAACGAGCAACGCAGCGTGCGATGGCCGCCGACCACTTCCGCGAGCGCTGGCCACGATCCGCACGCGGGACAATGGCCGCGATCCCATCCTTCCAGCGCCGAGCGCAGCGTGTCCTCCGTCGCGTTCGCGAACAACGTCCGTTGCAGCGCGTGCACGAACGGGCTGACGGCGAGCTCGGCGACGAGCCACACGAGATCCGGCGCGAGGCCGCGACGGGTCGCGCCGGTCCGAATCGCCGCCTGATTGCGCGCGAGCGACGCCGCGAGGAGCGAGCCGGGCTCCATGCTGCCGTTGTCGATCGCGTCGCGGATGTGCGTCGCCGTCTCACCGGCGCCGCCGGCTGCGAGCGCGTCGCACAACTGCACGAGCGTATTCCGCATCAACGCCACCGGCAGCGGAATCGGTTCACCGGCGAATGCGGGGACGCCACGTGCGAGCTTGGCGGCGAGGTATTTCGGTGGCAGCGAAAGACGGGGGACACGGCCGTTCTCGATCGTCCCGCCGAGCTCGCTGACGAGCGTCAGCAGACGACGCTGCAGGTCGATTGCCGGGGCCAAATCGGCGCGTGCCTCGAGAATGGCGCGCCATCGCCGCTCGGCGGTATCGAGGACGGCACCGAGCGGATCAGGGCGTTTTGCCGCCGAAACGGACACATACGGCATCGTGTTGCTATAATGTTGTCATGATTAACGTATCTGAAACGGCGGCCTCCAAAATCACCGAGCTGCTCACCGAAGAGAACAAGGCGGGCAGCGGACTCCGGGTCTTCGTTCAGGGCGGCGGGTGCTCCGGCTTCCAATACGGCCTCATGATCGAGGAAAACGGTCAGGGCTCCGGCGATCAGGTGTTCGAGTCGAACGGCGTCAAGCTGTTCATCGACCCGATCAGCATCCGGTATCTGAACGGCGCCGAAGTCGACTTCGTCGACACCATCACCGGCGGCGGCTTCACGATCAAGAATCCGAACGCCACATCGACCTGCGGCTGCGGCTCGTCCTTCTCTGTCGACTAATTGGTGACGTGGTGAGTTCGTGACTTGGTGAATTCATTCGCCAATTCACCAACTCGCCAACTCACCAATGGCGACATGGATCCCACCCTTCTTCGTCCCCTCGGGGGCAAGCACTCCGCCAAACGCGATCGCATCGTCGACGTCTTCCTGCGCCAGAAGGGGCACGTCAGCGCGGACGATTTGTTCGAGCAGGTGCGGCGCCAGAATCCCGGGATCGGCCGCGCCACCGTGTACCGCACGCTGCAGTGGATGGTCGAAGCCGGCATCGCGCGCAAGGTCGACTTCGGGGAAGGCCGCTCGCGATTCGAGCCGTCGTATCGCCACCCGCGCCATTTTCATCTCATCTGCACGACCTGCCACCGATCGTCGGAATTTCTGAGCTCCGACGTCGAGTCGCTGATGGAAGAAGTCGCCGCGGCCCGCGGTTTCACGACGAGCCAGTCGGTCGTCCAGATTTATGGGACGTGCGAGGAGTGCCGGACCGGCAAGACCACGCCGACCATTGACGGCGCGACGACAGAGTTGCTGTTCGCCCGCGACGCGCTGCGGATGGCGATTGCCACCGAGCGCAGCGGCCTCGAGTTCTACACGCGTGCGGCCGGACTCACGAAGGACAAGCGGGGCCGTACCGTGTTCGAGCGGCTGGCGGCCGAAGAAGGTGAGCATCTCGGTACGCTCGAGAAACGGTATCGCGAGCTCGTCGCCACAGATCCGCAGCTCGAATCGCGCCCCACGTTTCTCTTCTTCAAGGGCGCGGCGAGCGGGTTGTTCGCGTCGGGCGCCGAGGAGCTTCGCAAGGGCGTCAACGACGAGCAGGCGCTGCTCATCGGCATCAAGTGCGAGCGCGGGTCGCACAAGTTCTTCAAACGCTACGGCGAGCGCTTCGAGGACTCCGAGGGCAAGCAGGTCTTCCTGGAATTCGCCGACGAGGAGCGCGCGCATCTCGACCTGCTCATTCGCGAGTATCGCGCGCTGCGCGAACGTCAGGGGCGCGGCCGCTCGACGCGCGCGGGCGCCAGACCGCGCCGTTGATCGATCTTCACACGCACACCACCGCCTCGGATGGGCGTTGCACGCCAGGCGAGCTCGTCGCGCGCGCGTCGGCCGCAGGCGTGACGGTCCTCAGCGTCACGGATCACGACACCGTCGCTGGGAGCGACGCGGCCGCCGTGGCATGCCGGACGGCCGGGATCGAGTTCGTGCGGGGCATCGAAATCACCGCCGTGCGCGACAGCGCCGACGTCCACGTGCTCGGCTATTTCGTGGACGCGGCGTCGCCAGCGCTGCAGAACTTTCTCGCGGAACAGCGGCGTCGTCGCCTCAACCGCGTGCGGGAAATGATTCACCGCCTCGCCGGGCTCGGCATCCACCTCGACGCCGACGCGATCCTCAAGCCGGGGATCGACGATCCGAGCATTGCCGTCGGCCGGCCGTGGATTGCGGGCGCGCTCGTGGCCGGCGGCCACGTCGCCACCAAGAACGACGCGTTCGATCAGTTTCTCTCGCGCGGGCGGCCGGCGTACGTGCCGCGGGCGGGTGCATCGCCGGAAGAGGTGATTGGCCACATTCACGACGCCGGCGGCCTCGCGTCGATTGCGCATCCCGCGTTGATCGGCCGCGACGACTGGCTGCATGACTTCGCCGACGCGGCCGCCGATGCGCTCGAAGTGTTTCACCCCGACCACGATGCGGATGCGACCACGCGCTACATGGCGCTCGCGAAGCGACTTGGCCTGGCCGTGACCGGCGGATCGGACTATCACGCGGACCAGTCACACGGCGCAACCGCTCCCGGAAGCGTCTCGCTCCCACGAGAACACTACGACGGCTTACGCGCGACGAGACGCGCCACCGCTTCCGGCGACGACACTTCCTCGTAGAACACGATCTCGAAATCGTCGAAGTATCCGCGCAGCTCGCCTTCATGCAGCAGATGATCGGGCGAGGTGGGTCCCGTGCGCAGCGCGCGCTGCCGCACGGTGAACGTCTCGTACAGCACGATGCCGCCCGGAGTGAGGGCATCGCGGATCGCGGGAAAGAGATCGCGCTGCAGGTAGCGCGTGACGACGATGAGCTCGAATCGCGCGGCCGGCAGCGGATACTGCGTCAGGTCGGCGCACCATCCGCGAATCGGCGAGCCCGCGTCGCGCGCGGCGCGCACGGCTTCGTGAACGGCATCGACGTTGGCGTCGACGCCGAACGTGCGGAACCCGGCGTGCGCGAGCGGCAGCGCATGACGGCCGCGTCCCATCGCCACGTCGAGCGCACGAACTTCGTGTCCAGCGAGCCGCGCGATCCATGCCGTGACGAACGGCGAAGGTGAAATAATGGGCCGTTGGCTCAAGCGCTTCTCACCGCAGTGCTCATCGGTCTCGCCGGTCTCGTGACGACTACCGTCCTCGGCCTTCGCGGCGCCGACATCAGCCGTCACGTCTCGTACGGCATCTTCTCGACGATGATCACGCTGCTCGCGCACTCGATGATGATGTTTTATCTCATCGGGAAGGGCAAAGCGGTGAAGGACGCGATGGCCGAGCATCACGTGACGGGCGACTACTACCGCCGCATCGCCGCCGCGCGCAAACCGGTGTTTTCCATCGCCACGCTCGCCATGGCGGTCACCATGACCGCGGCGATCCTCGGCGCCAGCGTCGACACGGGTGTGCTGCCGCCGATGGTCCACGCGATGATTGCGTACGGCGCGATCGCCTGCAATCTCGCCGCTGTGAAGATCGAAATCGCCGCGCTCACCGCGTCCAGCCAGATCGTCGACGAAGTCAACCTGCTGATCGGATCGTGACGCCCGCGGTCCTCGAGATCACCGGAGTGTCGAAAGACTTCCGTGGTCTGCGGCCGCTGCGCATTCAGCAGCTCACCGTCGCTCCCGCCGAACAGGTGGCGATCGTCGGCTTTGATCAGCCATCGGCGGAAGTCTTCGTCAACCTGGTGACCGGCGCGACATTGCCGGACGCCGGCACGGTGAGCCTCTTCGGCCGGTCAACCGCCGCCATTGCCGACAGCGACGACTGGCTCGCCGTCGTCGATCGCTTCGGCATCGTCAGTGCGCGCGCGGTGCTGCTCGATCAGTTGGACGTGATTCAGAATCTCGCGATGCCGTTCACACTGGAAATCGAGCCGCCGGCCGGCGACATCCGAGAGCGTGCGACGAGGCTGGCCGCGGAAGTGGGCCTGGTGGAGAGGGCGTGGGCGCGGCCGGTGCGGGAGCTCGACGTCGCGTCGCGCGCGCGCATCCGGCTGGCGCGGGCGCTCGCGCTCGATCCTGGCGTGCTGTTGCTGGAGCACGCCAGCGCCGGTCTCGAGCGCGAAGCCACCACGGCGTTCGGCGCCGCCGTGCGCGCCATCGCGGCGGACCGCGGCATCGCCCTGGTCGCCGTGACCGCGGACGAGACGTTCGCGTCCGCGGTGGCGGCGCGTGTGCTGACATGGGAGCCGGCCACGGGGCGGCTGACCGATCGGCGGCGTCGCGGATGGTTTGGACGGCGTCTCGGCTAGAATGTGCCGGAAAGGAGACTCACGTTATGAAACTTACCAGGCAGCTCGCGCTGCTGGTCATCGCCACAGTCATCGGAACTGGAGCCATCGTCGGCGCGCAGGCGAAGAAGCCGGCGGCCAAAGCGGCAGCGAAAAAACCGCGTGTGTTCTTCGTCGAACCGAAGAACAACGCGACGGTGACGAGCCCGCTGCACATGAAGTTCGCAGCCGAAGGAATCGAGATCGCCGCCGTCCCGCCGGGCGACGTGACCAAGACGAGGCCCGGGGTCGCCCACTATCACGTCGGCATCGATCAAGCCTGCCTGCCCGCGGGGAAGACGATTGTCAAGGGCACGCCGTCGTGGGTGCATTTCGGCGACGGCAAGGACGTGTTCGACACGCAGCTCTCGCCGGGAAAACACAAGCTCGCGCTTCAACTCGGCGACGACCTGCACAACACGTTGCCACGGACTTGTCAGGTCATCACAGTCACGGTGAAATAGGTTTTCATTCGATAGCACATAGAGGCCAGGGCTGGGCCTGGGGTATCCCCGCGTCCAGCCCTGCGTTTTATACACGGCCGTATGCCGTTTTCGCGTTTCGAACCGGCTCATCCTCATGCTCGGCCATAAAACAACCAGCTTTGCAAGAAACGTTGGTGGAACAGATATTGATAATCGGATCCTGGGCACGACCGCGCCCAAGGAGACGACTCTCGATGGCGACCGGTACGATCAAGCGACTCGTTCGAGACAGAGGGTTCGGGTTCATTCGGGACGACGGCGGGCAGGAGTGGTTCTTCCACCGAAGTTCGGTGCAGGGCAGCTTCGACCAGCTCAATGAAGGTCAGCGGGTCAACTTCGAAGAAGAACCTTCGGCGAAGGGCCCGCGCGCCGGAAACGTCCGCAGCGAAGGCTGAGGCGGACTCGCCGACTATCGTCGTTCTTTTCGACATCGACGGCACGCTTGTGCTCACCGGCGGGGCTGGTGGGCGGGCAATGACGCTGGCGTTTCGCGATTTGTTTGCCGTCGACGACGCATTTCACGGTATTCCTCTGCCGGGCCGCACTGACGCCTGGATTCTTTCCGACGCCGCCAAGGCCTACGGTATTCCCCCCGACTCCCCCAAGCTCACGCGTTTCCCAGAGGTTTATCTCCGCCATCTCGCCATCGAGCTCGACAAGCCGGGTCCGCAAAAGGGCGTCATGCCTGGTGTGCGTGAGCTGCTCGATGTGCTCACGACACGCGACGACGTCTATCTCGCCCTGCTGACGGGCAACTACGAAGCGGCGGCGCGCCTCAAGCTCGAACACTTCGATCTGTGGCGGTATTTCGCGTGCGGCGCGTTCGGCGATGACGCCCCTGACCGCAACGGTCTGCTCCCGAAAGCAGTCGTACGCATCGCGGCGTGCGGAGGACCGGCGATTCTCGCTGCCGACGCGATCGTGATCGGCGATACGCCGCTCGATGTCGCAGTCGCCGCGTCTGCAGGCGCGCGATCGATCGCCGTCGCGACCGGAAGCTACAGCGTCGACGACCTGCGCGCGTCAGGCGCGGACGTGGTGATGCAGGATCTCAGCGACACCAACGCGGTGCTCGCGGCGATTCACCGAGCGTGAGGTCCACCTTCGCCTATCGGGATCGAGCGAAGGGTGGCTTGCCAACCGAAGCTCGCTCATGAATGTAGGCGAGCGAAGGTTGGCGGAAGCGCCTCGGAGTCGAACCGAGCCTCCCCGAATAAACGGGGAGCAACCGATTTTGAAGACCGGGAGGGCCACCGGGCCCCGTTCGCTTCCACATGAGATTGCGGATTGAGGACTGCGGATTGCGGATGTATCGATGATATGCGATTTGACGGATTGCGGATTGATTGGAGATTTCAGATCGCGAATCCGCAATCAATCCGCAATCCGCAATCCGCAATCCGCAATCCGAAATGGGATCAGCCTTCGATCAAACGGACATCGCCCGCGCGCGGGCCCTTCTGGGATTCTTCGGGAGTGAACTCCACACGCTGGCCTTCGCGCAGCAGCTCGAACACCGCGCCGCGCACCGAGCTGCGATGAAAGAAATGCTCAATTCCGCCTTCGTCGCGGATGAACCCAAATCCCTTGTCAATGAGGAGCCGTGCGATTGTCCCGGTTGGCATAACCCGAAGCCCTCCGTTCCGAACCCCCAGGGGTATCCCAAGGGGACTCGGCCGGTTACGGGCGCCTGCCAGAATAGTGAGCCGCGACGTGAGGCCGGCCGAGTGTTCTCCAGCATCAGCTCAGCTGGAAAATCGGGGTCAGTCTAGGCACTTCAAGACGGGAAGTCAAGGAGAGACTGACCTTTAGCGGGAGCGTCTCACTTCTGCAACTTGCCAGGTTTCGACGTCTTCATCGTCGTCGTCTTCCTCGTCGTCGTCGTCTTCCTCGTCCTCGTCGACGTCGTCATCGTCCTCGAGATCTTCATCAGAATCGTCATCGAGCTGATAGCGCGGCGCGACGAACGCGACTGGGGGCGTCATGGTCACGAGGCGGACTCGGCAGGTTTCACTTTCTCGCGGTTTGGCGGGGGGTACGTCGTCCAGAAATGCCGCCCGCAGCGCGGGCAGACCCAGAATTGATCCGGCGTCCACGTCGCCCCGGGCGCGGGATCGCGCATCTCCATGTCCGCGCCGCAGCGCTGACAGCGGATTCGGAGATCGACGTCAGGCATGGGCGCGATTCTATAACATTGCCCCAGTGATTCCCGCAGTAGTACTCGCGGCGGGCCGGTCCTCGCGCATGGGTCGCGCGAAGGCATTGCTGCCGATCGGCGACGACACCTTTCTCACGCGCATTGTGCGGACGCTTCTCGACGCCGGCGTCGATGACGTGGTGGTGGTGGTCGGACATGACGCGGAATCGATCGTCCGCGATTTTTCGGCGAGCGGCCTTCCTGCGCGCTTTGTGGTCAACCGGGAGTACGACCGCGGTCAACTCTCGTCACTCTTGGCTGGACTGGCCGTGATCGATCGTCCGGGTGTGGCCGCCGCCCTCGTGACCCTCGTCGACGTCCCGCTCGTGTCCGCGACGACGGTGCGAGCGGTGATCGATCGGTATCGACAGACCCACGCGCCGATCGTCCGCCCAACGTCAGGGTCGCGACACGGTCACCCACTGCTCCTCGATCGATCGATGTTCGATGAGCTGCGTGCGGCCGATCCCGAGACTGGCGCGAAGCCTGTCGTACGTGCACACGCGTCGTCTGACGGCGACATCGACATCGCCGACGAAGGCGCGTTTACCGATATTGATACGGCTGATGATTACAGACGAGCGACGCTCAGCGGTCTGACGAGCGACGCCGATCGTAGGCCACGTCGTCAGGAGTCTTGACTCCTCCCGAGAATTCCTGATTCTCGTTGCGGCCGCTCTGACGCATCTCGGTTTCGGCGTATCCCTGCGCAATCAACCACGAGCCGATGCTGGGCGAGACGTCGCGCACTTCACCGCGCGCAAACTTGTCCAGCCTGATCCCGTCGACCTCGAGCTCGCGTGGCGTTTCCGTGATTCGGACCTTCACGTTGTCTTGACATAGAGCAAACACGATGCCGTGGTTAATGCTAGAGCCAAACGGCGCCCATAGCGCTCAGGTCAGCGCGATGGGCAGGGGAAATTCACGCCATGTTGGATACGGCTGGCCCACCCAGACATGCGCCAATGAGCGGGAGCCAGTTCCCCCAAGGTTCGTTCGGTGGACTCGGGATACACACCTTTGCGCCCCCAGATATGACGCTGCGGGTGCACAGTCACTCGGCTTCAGCCTCGTTTATCTCGGGCTGCGCTACGACGTCGAGCTGATCCACCGGATTCCGTACTGGCCTGCGCCGACCGATCGGAACAACGTCGATCCGCGCATCGGGTTCGCGTGGGATCCGATGGGGGATCAGAAGTGGTCGGTTCGAGGCGGGCTCGGCGCCTTCACGCAGCAGAATCCGATCTTCACGATCCTGAAAGGCGCGGTGCAGGGCCGCTACGGCATCGTGCAGTTGTCGCTGCCGGCGGGCGATCCCAACTTCCCGGTGTTCCCGAACGCGCTGCCGGGCTTCCCGCCCGGAGCGGTGCTGCCGGCGCGCAACATCCAGGAGATCTCGCCGGACCTCGAGAACGAGCGCGGCTGGCAGTACAGCCTCGGATTCCAGCGGCAGTTGGGAAAGCGATCGAGCCTCACCGTGGACGCGAACGTCAACCGTGCCACCAAGCACGGTTTCCTCGACGTCAACCAGCCGGCGCCGATCCCGACGGATGTGATCAACGGCGCCGGCGGAAAAGTGGTGCGCAGTGTCGCGCAGGCGGACCTGACGCGGCCGACGCCACCGACGCCGAACGGATTCCGTCGCAACAGCAGCACACCCAGATTCGCATGCGCGTTATATTGACGCGATCGCCGGTCGTGTCCGGCGGCAACACCATCGAGGAGAAAGGCTACCGTCGTGATTGCATCACGTCTGTCGTCGGCGCTCGTCCTCGCTATGATGGTCGCGGCGGCAGCGGCCGGATTCGAAAGCAGCGCCGCGCCTGCGCGCTTGCGAGTGCTGTTGTCGGTGGCGCCCGCGCAAAGTGCAACGGCGCTCGACGGACGGATGCTGCTCTTGTTGTCCACCGACGAGCGGACCGAGCCGCGTTTCCAGGTGTCCGACAGCGATCGCACCGCGCAGATCTTCGGCGTCGATGTCGAGGGGCTGACATCAGGTCAGGACGCAGTCGTCGACGCCGGCGTGCTCGGCTATCCGGTGCAGACGCTGAGCGACATCAAGCCGGGCGACTACTGGGTGCAGGGGCTCCTGCACGTCTACGACACGTTCCAGCGATCCGACAGGCACACCGTGAAGCTTCCGCCCGACCGCGGTGAAGGGCAGCAGTGGTCGAGTGCGCCAGGCAACTTCTACAGCGCGCCGGTGAAGATGCGGATCGATCCGTCGAGCGACGCGCCAGTCGGGATCGCGCTCGACAAGAAGATCCCGCCGCTGCCGGATCTGCCCGACACGAAATACGTGAAGCGGATCAAAATCCAGAGCGAGCGGCTGACGAAGTTCTGGGGCCGGCCCACCTACCTCGGCGCGCTAATCGTCCTGCCCGAAGGGTGGGACACGCATCCGACCGTGCGCTATCCGCTGGCGATTTACCACGGCCACTTTCAGCGCGAGGTGTCCGGGTGGCGGGAAACGCCTCCCGACACGAAGCTGCCGGCTCCTGACGTGGCCAACATCGCCAAGTACTGCCCGAACGGACACGAGGGCGAGCTCTGCGTGAAGTACGGCTACGACCGCATGCAGCAGGAGTACGGGTACCAGTTCTTCAAGCAGTGGACCGGGCCGAGCTTCCCGCGCGTGATCATGGTCACCATTCAGCACGCGAACCCCTACTACGACGACTCGTACGCGGTGAACTCCGAGAATCTCGGTCCGTACGGCGATGCGATCACCTACGAGCTGATTCCGTACATCGAGCGGACCTTTCGGGGCATCGGTTCGTGGGCGCGCGCCTTGTACGGCGGGTCGACCGGCGGGTGGGAAGCGCTCGGCGTCCAGGTGCTGTATCCGGATCTCTACAACGGCGCGTGGGCGAATTGCCCGGACCCGATCGATTTCCGCGCGTACACGGTCGTCAACATCTACGAGGACAAGAACGCGTACTACTCCGATGGTCCGTTCAAGCGAACGCCGCGGCCGGGACAGCGCGACTATCTCGGCCAAACGCGCTCGACGGTCGAGCAGAACAATCTGATGGAGCTCGTGCTCGGCACGAAATCACGATCGGGCGGGCAGTGGGACATCTGGGAAGCGGTGTTCTCACCGGTCGGCTCGGACGGATATCCGAAGCGCATCTGGGACAAGCGCACCGGTGACATCGACAAGTCCGTCGCCGATTACTGGCGTGAGCACTACGACCTCGTGCACATCATGCGGCGCGACTGGGTCACGCTCGCTCCGAAGCTCCGCGGCAAGATCACGCTCAACGTCGGCCTCTCGGACAACTTCTTCCTGAACAACGCGGTCTACCTGGCCGAAGAGTTTCTGAAGTCGGCCAACCCGCCGGCCGATGCGCGGGTCGACTACGGGATGAAGGACGAGCACTGCTGGAGCGGCGATCACGAGCACGTCAACGCGATCTCACGGCTCACGTACAACAATCGCTTCATCCCGCTGATGGCGGATCATTGGCAGAAGACCGCGCCAAGAGGTGCGGACACGAAGAGCTGGCGCTACTGAACGTTTGGGCGACGTCAAGGGCGAGCGAAGGTTCGCCGATGCCCAGAGCTACGATCGGTCGTCGTGGCCCTCCCGATATGAGGCAAGCCGTAGGAAGTGAGTGTGATCCTGCGTGAGCCAGAGATCCACTCCCAGCCGCTCGGCGAGCTCCGCCCGTTGGCGACCGCCATGTCGTGGCGCGCACACATGTGCGAGTGATTCGGTACCATGCTGACGTCGTATTCGGTCGTCGCGCTTGTATTGGCGACCAGAACGTCGCCGGTTTCAGGAATCCGTGCAGGTCCATATTCTTCAGAACTGGTTCGCATGGCGCCTCGCATTGGTGGATGTCCGAGGCGGAGCAACCGTGATGCCGAAAGAGCTGGTGTCGAGCGCCCCTCGTTCTTCAGGATCTTGGCTGAGTCATTCGCTCGAGTTGGCGTTTCAGACACTCAGGTTACACAGTGCTCGACGACTGCATGCGGATTAGCGTCATCTGTAAAAGCACGGCTCACACCGATGCGCAGCCGCCGTCGCCGTGGCTGGATGGCGCCCTCATGAGGTCCGAGTGGTGATGATGAAGTTGAATGCGCTGAGCAGCCAATGCCCCGCACGTGATAGAAGACAAGTCGAGGAGAGTCCCGATGCTGAGCCGCCGCGGGTTTCTGCAACACGCGTCGTGTGGGTTGCTGTCGCTGGGAGGTGGAGCCGCGACGACGATTGCACAGAGCGCGACTGTGCACGTCTTCTACCATCCGGTCATGCTCCGGCATGAGCCGCCGAGCGATCATCCGGAGAGTCCGACGCGGCTCGATGCGGTCATGGGAACCGTCCGCATGCTCGAGCGACAGGGTCGCCTGTCGGTCGCGACGCCGCGACCGGCGACCGAAGACGACATCCTGCTGGTCCACACCTCCGAGTATGTGAAAAAAGTTCGCGCGGAGATCGCTGCGGGCCGGCGGACGCTGAGCACCGGCGACACGGAGCTCTCGTCGGGATCGCTGACGGCCGCGCTCGCGGCCGCGGGAACGGTCGTCTCTGCGGTTGACGCCGTGATGAACGGCCGCACGCGAACCGCGTTCTGCGCCGTTCGACCTCCCGGCCATCACGCCTCGCAGAGCCGCGGCATGGGGTTCTGCGTGTTCAACAACATCGCAGTCGGCGCGCGACACGCGCGGCGGCGGCACCGCGTCGATCGGATTCTCATCGCCGACTGGGACGTGCATCACGGAAACGGCACACAGGAAGTGTTCTGGAGCGACGGCGCGGTGCTGTTCTTCGACATTCATCAGCACCCGTGGTATCCGGGCACCGGCAACCCGGACGAGAAAGGCGACGGCAAAGGCCGCGGCCTCATCGTCAACAACCCGTTCCCCGCTGGAGCAGGGCGCAAGGAAATTCTCGGTGTGTTCCGCGACGTGCTCGTGCCTGCGGCGGATCGCTTCAAGCCGCAGTTGGTGATGATCTCCGCCGGCTTCGATTCACGCGCCGGCGATCCGCTCGGCCGGTTTACGCTGACCGATCAGGATTTCGCCGAGCTCACCGACGTCGTGCTCGGCATTGCGCGTCGGCACGCGGGTGGACGGCTCGTCTCCGTGCTCGAAGGTGGATACTCGCTCGAGGGTCTGCCGCTCGCGGTCGCGTCGCATCTCGCTCGCCTGTCATCATAGAGTGTTCAACTGATGTCCTCCGATCCCGGCATCTTTCCCATCGCGCCGCCGATCGAGCCGATGCTCGCGAAGCTGGCCGACGATCTTCCGGCCGGTGCGTTTCTCTACGAGCCCAAATGGGACGGGTTTCGCGCCATCGTCTTTCGCAGTGGATCCGAGGTGTTCATTCAGAGCCGCGACTTGCGACCGCTGGATCGCTACTTTCCCGAGCTGCACGACGCGTTCCTCGAGACGTTGCCGGACGCCTGCGTCGTCGACGGCGAGATCGTGATCGCGACCGCACATGGTCTCGATTTCGACCTGCTACAGCTTCGACTGCATCCGGCGGCCTCGCGCGTCGCGAAGCTGGCGAAGGAAACGCCGGCGGCGTTCGTCGCGTTCGATCTCCTCGCGATCGGCGATCGCGACCTGCGCGCCGTTCCGCAAGTCGAGCGGCGCGCCCAGCTCGAACGCGCGCTTGGCGCCATGAAACCGCCGATTCACGTGACGCCGATGACGCGCGATCGTGCGGTCGCCGCGGAGTGGCTCTCGCGATTCGAGGGCGCCGGCCTCGACGGCGTGATCGCGAAACCGGATCGCGGGACGTACGAACCAGGGAAGCGCGCGATGATCAAGGTCAAGCACGCGCGCACCGCCGACTGCGTCGTCGCCGGCTTTCGCTGGCACAAGAACGGGAAGAACGAGCGCGTCGGCTCGCTGCTGCTCGGGTTGTACGACGACAAGGGCGCGCTGCATCACGTCGGCGTCACCTCGTCGTTCACGATGGCGACGCGCAAGCAGCTCGCGGCGGAGCTCGCGCCGCTGCGCGACCGTGCGCTCGACAACCATCCGTGGCGCGAATGGGCGCAGGCGGCCGACGCCGGCCTCGCCGGCGGAGGTGGCAACGAAGTCATGACGCGGATGCCGGGCGGTCAGAGCCGCTGGAGCGCCGGCAAGGATCTTTCGTGGGAGCCGCTTCGCATCGAGCGTGTGTGCGAGGTGAAGTACGACCACATGCAAGGGGATCGGTTTCGCCACGCGGCGACTTTTCAGCGATGGCGCCCGGACAAGGCACCGAAAGACTGCCGCTACGATCAGCTCGAGGTCACGACGCCTTTCGAGCTCGAGAAGGTCTTCGGTGCGGAGTCCCGCTCGCGCTGACACCGCTCCAATCGTCCGGCGTCTCGTCGGGATCGAGCGCCTCCTGCGCGGGTCGAGCCTCGACGGGCACGTGCTGCAGGTTCACGCGGATGCGCGTCCACGTGTGAAACCGGCCGCGCATCGCGTCGACCAGAACGTCCGCGGGCGCCAGGTTGGCGGCAGCCTCGGGGTGACGCGCTTTCCACCGCTCGAGTCCCGCCAGCGCATCGTCCTTCCGTCGCGCGCGCGCGATCTCGACGAGCGGCCGGCTCGGCGTCCGGCGGCGTGACGGCTGGACGCGCGCCGGCTCGCCCGGCTGCTTCTGATAATGCGGCGGCCACGGCGCGTCGCCGAGTCCCTCGCGCTCCTGGCGCTCCGACAACTCGAGCAACCGTTCGAGCGAGCACGGATGCTGATCGATGGCCGCATGCCGATCGCCGATCTCAGCGAAGCGCGCCGGCATCGTGGCGAGCGTGAAATCTCCCGGCTCGCACGCGTCGATTTCCTCCCAGGCCAGCGGCGCCGACACGCGCGCGTCTGGCGTGGGACGGACGGAATACGCTGCGGCGATCGTGCGGTCCTTCGCATTCTGGTTGTAGTCGAGGAACACGCCGTGGCGTTCTTCCTTCCACCACTTGCTCGTCGCGAGATCCGGCGCGCGCCGCTCGACTTCGCGCGCGAACGCGAGCGCCGCGCGGCGGACTGCGTCGAACGTCCAGCGTGGCTCGATGCGCACGTAGACGTGCATGCCGCGCGAGCCCGACGTCTTCGGCCAGCCGGTGAGCCCGAAGTCGTCCAACGTTGCACGAACCACACGCGCCACCCCGCGGATCTGATCCCAGTCGACGCCGGGGACCGGATCGAGATCGACGCGCAGCTCGTCGGGGTGATCGAGATCGTCCGCGCGCACCGGGTGCGGGTGAAGCTCGAGGCACGCCAGGTTGGCCATCCATGTGAGCGCGGCCGCATCGCGCGGCACGACTTCTTCGGCGCTGCGGCCGGATGGAAACCGCAGCGCGACGACTTCGATCCAC
>MNEX01000129.1:0-2418 GCA_001917905.1 Acidobacteria bacterium 13_1_40CM_65_14 | reverse complement strand
CCCGCCTGCGGAAACAGCACCTTGTCGGGATTCGAGATCGCGACTTCACGGCCGGCGACCGTCAGAATTTCTCGTTCGGCGTCGCTCACCATCGAGATGACTATAACGGGGACGCCAGGAGGCTGTCAGAACCGCTAGAAATCGTGGTGGACCAGACGAGCGCCAGATCGAACCAGCTCGTCCTATGGTTGCGTCAACTCGAGCGATTGCGACAGGACATCGGTCTCACCAGATCGTCCGCACGGGGTACTCGCTGATTGGTTCGTCGTTCGTAACGAAGTCGAGGCCTTCAGCCACCGCCTGTGCGATCAAGATTCGATCGAACGGATCTCTGTGCAACAGCGGGAGCGCCGACAGCGCCGTCACGTGACTCGCGCGAATCGGCAACACGTGCGCCGCTGTGAGCTCCGTGGCTCGCCTCCACCAGGTCGCCACGTCGGCAATCGTCAGCAGGCCCTTTTGAACCTTGATGACGACCTCCCAATATGAAGCGACGCTGACGATGTTCTCGCCAGCATCGACGAGGCGCCGGGCACGTGGCGACAGGCGTTCCGGAGATCCGAGCGCCCAGAGGAGCGTGCTGGTATCGAGGAGATGGGTGGATCTAGCGACCGTTCCAGAACGCTTCGGCTTCTTCATCGGTGAGCGCTCGTTCCCAGCCTTCGGCCATCGTGAACTGCCCACGCATCGCCCCGAGCGCCGAGCTCCGGCGTCGGCGAACCGGCACGAGCTGCGCCACGGGTCGTCCATGCCGTTCGATTACGACATGCTCGCCATCTTCGACGAGGTCGAGGAGCTTCGACAATTGCGTCTTGGCGCCATGCACGCTGACGTTCATGATCGCATTTTAGTCCATTTTTTGGACTAAGGCGACCACGGCGATTCACGTCAGGGCGATTCTGGCGAGGACGTGCGACCGTCGAAAGAGCTCGCCGACGCCGTCCCGAACGCAGTCGACGTGGCAGCCGGTGCGAGGCCGCTTTCGGACAGTGACACCGGAGAGGAGACCTCGTCCGCCGTCGCGCTTGACCCCAAAGGCGCTGCGCCACGAGCTCCTCGAGATTCCGCCGTCGCAGCGCCAAATCGGCGCGGAGGGAAGCCTCGGCGGAAGAAGCGCTAGGCGACGAAATGCGATTGTCGTCCGCCCATCGATGGAGACCGGATCGAAGCGAGCGGGGGCCGCGATTAATGAATTGAAAACGGTTGAGATGGTGGACCAGACCGAAGTCGCACCCTTAGACCGGCGGCATCACCGGTACGCCGCGGCCTGGATTCCGTAGAGCTCTGCGTAGTGGCCGCCTTTGGCGACGAGCGCGTCGTGGGCGCCGACTTCGACGACGCGCGCCCCGTCGAGCACCACGATGAGGTCGGCCATCCGCACGGTGCTGAAGCGGTGCGAGACGAGTATGGTGATGGACCCCCCGGTCGATCGGCGGTTCGCGGATGCTGCATAGCGCTCGAACAGCGCGTGCTCGGTCTCGGCATCGAGAGCGGCGGTCGGTTCGTCCAGGATGGCCGAAACTGACGTCGACGCCACCGGGCCATGTCGGTCCGAGTTGCGTGTCGAGACCCGCGTCGAGCCGCGCGACGACATCCTGGGCGCCTGCGCGTTCGACCGCGGTCATCACGGCAGTTTCGTCGTCCATTCGCGGAAGGTCGCCGACGCCGACACTGTGTCGCGCGTGGAACTCGAATCGAAAGAAATCCTGAAAAGCGCCCGCGAGCCGCGATCGCCACTCCTCGACGGGCATCCGCGCGAGCTCGGCGCCATCCACGAGGATGCGTCCGCTTGTTGGTTGATAGAGGCGGCAGAGCAACTTCACGAGCGTGGACTTGCCGGCGCCGTTCTCGCCGACGATCGCCACGACCGATCCCGCTTTCAGATCGAGGTTCACTTCGTCGAGGACGCGACGCTGCGTGCCGGGGTACGCGGACGACACGTGTTCGAAGCGGATGCCGTCGGCGAGGCGCTCGGGCACCGGCGCATCCGCGTGCTGCGTGAGCGCGGCCGCGTAATCTTCCAGCCAGGCCAGGCGTCTCGATCCGTCGAGCCAGATGCCGCGCAGGAAACCGATCTCGCCGACGGTGGCGCCGATGTACGCCGAGAGGCGCGAGCCTGCCGCGAGCACGAGCAGCACGTCGCCGGGCGTCGCGTTGATCCCGCGCGCGACGAACACCACGGCGCCGACGAATCCGAGTCCGAAGATCGCCCATCCCAGCGTGTGCCACAGTGCGCTGCTGGTACGCGCCGCCGCGACCGGCTGGTACCACCGCTCCCATGCCTCGCGACGCTTCGTCACCAGACGATCGCCGATGCCGGTGACGCGCACCTCCTTGCCTGGCGGTGCGGTGGTGGCGGTCACGAACAAGTGGCGAGCCAGCCGATTGTCGGGAGCGCCGCGCTCTTCGGCGGCGCGT
>MNEX01000123.1 GCA_001917905.1 Acidobacteria bacterium 13_1_40CM_65_14 | reverse complement strand
CACGATCGATCCGAATCTCGCCCTCACCTTCCGGCCTTTGTCGGATCAGGTCAACGCGTCGCTCACGCAGGAGCGCGTGGTCGCGATGCTGTCGGGATTCTTCGGCGCACTCGCGCTGCTGCTCGCCGGACTCGGCCTCTACGGCGTCACGTCGTACGCGGTCACGCGCCGGCGCGCGGAGATCGGCATCCGCATGGCGCTCGGTGCCGCGCCGGCCGGCGTCGTACGCCTGGTGCTGGCGCGCGTGACGATCCTCGTCGCCCTCGGCGTGCTCGTCGGCGCCGGCGCCAGCGTATGGCTATCGACGTTCGTGTCGACGCTCCTCTATGGACTGCAGCCACGCGATCCGATGACGCTCGCGACAGCGGCCGTCACGCTCGCTGCTGTCGGCGCTGTGGCGGGATGGCTGCCCGCGTACCGCGCGTCGCGGATTGATCCGGCGCAGGTGCTCCGAGAATGCTGAGCTCTCCACCACGGGGGGTTTGTGAGGCGCAGCATGCACGACATCCGACTTGCCTTTCGATCGGTCCGCGCGACGCCCGTCGTATCGCTGGTCGCCGTGCTCTCGCTCGCGCTTGGCATCGGCGCCAACACGGCGATCTTTTCGATCGTGAACAGCCTGCTGCTGCGTGCGCTGCCGGTGAAAGAGCCGCAGCAACTCGCGCTCGTCGCCGACGACCCGACGAGAGGGATCACGTCGTGGACGAACCCGATCTGGGAGCAGATTCGGCAGCGGCACGAGATCTTCGATGGCGTCCTCGCGTGGAGCACGATGCGCTTCAACCTCGCCGCGGGCGGCGAGACCCAGTTCGTCGACGGCATCTGGGCGAGCGGGAGCATGTTCGAGACGCTTGGCGTGCCGGCGATGCTCGGCCGCACCTTCACCGACGCAGACGATGCACGCGGCGGCGGGCCGGATGGACCGGTGGCCGTCATCAGCGACGCGTTCTGGCAGCGACACTTTGGCGGATCCGCCGATGCGATCGGCCGGACGCTGACCATCGAGCGCGTCCCCTACACGATCGTCGGCGTGACGCCGGCCGATTTCTTCGGCCCCGACGTCGGTCGCGCATTCGACGTCGCGATTCCCATCGGCACCGAGCCGCTGAGCCGTGGCAAGGAGTCGTGGCTCGATCAGAAGTGGTTCTGGTGGCTGACCGTCATGGCGAGGGTGAAGCCCGGCCAGTCGGTCGACGCGGCCACCGCGGCGCTACGCGGTCTGCAGCCTCAGATTCGTGAAGCGACGCTGCCCGACGGCCCACCGCAAGGCGTCGCTGAGTATCTCAAGGAAAAGTTCACGCTCGTTCCCGCTGGGACCGGCCATTCACCGCTGAGGCGCCGATACGAACGGCCGCTCCTCACGATCCTCGTCGTCGTCGGCCTCGTGCTGCTCATCGCGTGCGCCAACATCGCGAACCTCCTGCTCGCGCGCGCAACGGCGCGGCGCCACGAGTGGAGCGTGCGGCTGGCGCTCGGCGCGCCTCGATGGCGTCTGGCGCGGCAGCTTCTGACCGAAAGCCTGATGCTCGCGGGCGTTGGCGCGGCACTCGGCGTCGTGATCGCGCACTGGGGCAGCCGGCTGCTCGTGCGACAGCTCTCGACGCAAACCAACACGGTGTTCCTCGATCTGGCGCTCGACTGGCGCGTGCTCGTGTTCACGAGCGGCGTCACGATGGTCACCGCGCTGCTCTTCGGCACGGCGCCGGCGTTCCGCGCGACCAGCGTCGCACCCGCCTTCGCTCTTCGAGCTTCGGCGGGGCAGGCCCGTCACCTTGGAGACGGCGGGCCGCTTAGTCTGTCGAGCGGCCTCGTCGTGGCGCAGGTCGCGCTGTCGCTGATGCTGGTCGTCGCCGCCGGGCTCTTCATGCGGACGTTCAGCTCGCTCGCCAACCTGCATCTCGGCTTCGATCGCGATCGCGTGCTGCTCGTCAGCGTGAACGCGCAGCGCACCGACGTCCCCGCTGCCGACCGTCTGCCCACGTGGGAGCGGATTCGTCAGAGCGTCATCGCCGTCCCGGGCGTCGCCTCGGCCGCGGTGTCGTTCCTGACGCCGGTGAGCGGTGGTGTCTGGAACAACAACATCGACGTGTCGGGCGGCGTGCCGGTGCCCGAACGGCAGCGCATGTCGAATTTCAACGCGGTGACGCCCGGATGGTTCACCACGTTCGGCACGCCGATTCTCGCCGGACGCGACATCAGCGATCGCGACCGCAAGGGTGCGCCACTCGTCGCGCTCGTCAACCAGGCGTTCGCCAGGAAGTTTCTGAACGGCGCGAATCCTGTCGGCCACACGCTCACGATTGGCCGCCAGCCGAATGCCCAGCCGCCGCGCGAGATCGTCGGCCTCGTCGCCGATGCGGTGTACCGCGCGCTGCGCGAGCCGGTGCCGCCAACGATGTACATCCCGGTCGCGCAGTTCGACGACAGCAGGCAGCCGGCGCCAGCCTCCGTCAGCATCAACGTACGATCGTCGAGCGGCTCACCGGCGCTCCTCGCCCGCAGCGTCGGCGCCGCGATCAACGGCGTCAACCGCGATCTCGCGCTCACCTTCCGTCTGCTGTCCGATCAGGTCGACGCGTCGCTCACGCAGGAGCGCGTGGTCGCGATGCTGTCTGGATTCTTCGGCGCGCTCGCACTGCTGCTGGCGGGACTCGGGCTCTACGGCGTCACGTCGTACGCGGTCACGCGCCGCCGCGCAGAGATCGGCATCCGGATGGCGCTCGGCGCCGCGCCGGCCGCCGTGGTCCGCCTCGTGTTGTCCCGCGTGTCGATTCTCGTCGCCGTCGGCGTCATCGCCGGCGCCGGTGCGAGCGTGTGGCTGTCGACGTTCGTGTCGACGCTGCTCTACGGGCTCGAGCCGCGCGATCCGGTGACGCTCATCGGCGCCGCCGTGACGCTTGCCGCCGTCGGCGCGCTCGCCGGCTGGCTGCCGGCATACCGTGCGTCGCGCATCGATCCGGCGGCGGTGTTGCGAGACTCGTGAAACCTGAGATTTTCAGATTCAGATTTCAGATTGATTGTTGAGTGTTGACTGTGAGTGAACGTCACACGTAGCGCGAAGGCTTTAACCCAATTCTCATTTCGGTGTAGAGGCAACGAAGAATTACGGAGGCAACGGATTTCACAAACGGAGGAACAGAGGAAACGGAGCAACAACGGAGGCGGTTCGACGGCCGGCCTGCGACGCAGGCCGGCTGAGCGGACGGATCGGATCGGAACCACGAACCACACACGATTCCAGATGTTCGTGGTTTCCGATCCGATTCGTCCGCGTGCGTCGCTTCGCGACGCCGTCGAACCACTCTTCTCCGTTCGTCCTCTGTTTTCTCCGTTGCTCCGTTTGTGAATCCGTTCGCTCAGTCTTCTCTGTTTTCTCCACGGCGTGCTACAGCAAACCGCAAAGCGCTCTAGCCGAGCGATGGAGCGCGATCGCGTGTCGGACGTGCGGTCCAGATGAGAAGCAAGATCACCGTCAGTACGACGCCGGCGATGCGGGTTCGGGGTGATGCGAACACAACGGCCGCGTTGACGATGATGATGAAGAAGAAGGCTCGGAGTCCCACCACAAGCATCGGACTCCGGGCGAAGTACTCCGTGGGCCGCACCCGCCATCGCCACAGGTCCACCAGCCACACGGCCACGAACACGTAGTTCACGTACACACCGCCGCCCCACGCGACTCCATACACCGCTGCCGTCTGCCGCGCCGTCTCTCTGACCGCGGCGTCGTGGTTCCAATGATGATGGTGCCCCAACGCGATGACGATGTGCGCGACACACAGGAGCGCGCCGACGAACGAAATCGACCAGAGCCAGCGCGGATGTGTACGACGCTGTTTCCCGGCTTCGCCCGCGACGAAGGCGGCGAGCGCGAGCCAGATCGTGCCGTAGAGCGCGAGTGTCACTCTCGAAATCTCAGATTTCAGATTTCAGATTGCAGATTTCAGATTGATTTCAGATTGCTCGTTCGGCAGCGGGACGACGAACGCCGCGATCGATACCGCCGCGATCACGCCGGCGAGGATGCGGAACATCGCCGCATAGCTGCCGGTCCACGCGATGCACCACGCGAGCAGCAGCGGGCCGAGCGCTGACGCGACGACCGTGAGCGCCTGCGCCGATCCTTGAATGCGGCCGAGCTCGCGGCGTCCGAACACGCGCGGCCACACGCTGAAGAACAGCACCATCACCAGGCCGCCGCCCAGCCCCATCGCCGTCGCCCACAGCGTCACGTGCGTGCGCGTCGCGACGTGCGGAAGCGCGAGCAGGCCGGCGGCGAGCACGAGCAGCGAGACCGCCATCAACTTCTCCAACGCGACACGAGTGGCGAGCCAGCCGCCGGCGAAGTTGCCCGCAAGCGCCGTCATCGCCGTGATCGCGAGCGTCTGGTAGTAGACGTCCGCGCTGAATCCGCGCTCGGCGAGAATCGATTCATTGAACAGGCCGATGCCGGACGCCACGAGCCCGTAGAGGGACGTTCCGACGGCGAAGATCCAGAACGTCGGCGTGCGGAGCGCCTCGGTCCAACGATAACCACTTGCGACGACCGGCTCGCCGCTCACCTCCGGCCCGCGCCGTACGATGATCCACCCGAGCGGTGCGAGCACGACGATCAGCGTCAATCCGACGGCGAGCCACGCGACGCGCCACCCGCGCTGCTGGACCAGCGCGCCCACAGCGGGGAACGCGATCATGAACCCGATGCTCATGACGATGCTGAAGACGGCCATCGCCGCGTCGATCTTTCGCACGAACCACTGCCCGATCATCGTGAGGCTGACGACCGACAGCGCGCTCTGCCCGAGCGCGCGCGTGAGCGTCACCCAGACCGCCAGCGCGGCAAACGAATGCGTCCGGCTCATCGCGCACACCACCGCGCCGAGCGCGAGCGGCACAATCGTCACCATCGCGCGGCTGCCTAGGCGATCGATGAGCTGGCCGACACCGATGGCGCCTGCCGATCCGAGCATCGTCGCCCAGAAGTTCAGCTCGGCATAGCTGACGCGATCGATCGTGAGGTCGGCGAGCAGCGGTTCCGTGATCAGGCCCAGTCCCTGTGTGCGGCCAGGCAGCGTTCCCACCATTGCCGCCGCCGCGACGAGCAGCACGGACCAGCCGTAGGAGACACGGGTCATTTCAGATTTCAGATTGCAGATTTCAGATTGATTGTTGATTGTTGATTGTTGATTATCTGTCACGACGACCACGCAGGATCTCCGACTCGCGTTCCGGGCGACACCGGTCGTCTCGATTGTGGCGGCGCTGTCGCTCGCGCTCGGGATGGGCGCGAACACCGCCATCTTCTCGCTCGAGACTTGTGAGATTTCAGACTTCAGATTGCAGATTTCAGATTGTTTGCTGATTGTTGATTCGATTAGCCATTCGCAGAATCAATCGGCAATCAACAATCAATCTGAAATCTGAAATCTGCAATCTGAAATCTCACGTATCAGAAGTAGAACTTCAGGCCGAATTGGATGATGCGCGCGTTGCCGGCACTGAGAATCTGACCGAAGCCGGTCGATTCACGCGCGATGTTGGGCGGACCGAAGTTCACGCGATCGAACGCGTTGAACACCTCGGTGCGGAACTGGACGTACCGGTCGGCTGTGACGTGGAAGTTCTTGGCAAGCGTGAAGTCGACGTTGGCGTACCGGGGTCCGCGCATGATGCCGACGCCGGCATTGCCGAACGCCTGCGGCGCGGGATTGAACGCGAGGAAGGCGTCGGTGTTGAACCAGCGATCGATCGTGCGCTGCGATTCCGGCAGTTCGGGATCGCCCACCAGGTTCGGACGCGCGCGCCGTTCGCCGCCGATGTTCAGCACGCTCGAGCCGCCGAGCGTCGCCGTCAGCGCGAGGCCGCTCTGCATCACGTGAATGCCCGACAGCTGCCAGCCGCCGAGCAGCAGGTCTGTCATCGCGCTCCAGCCGTTGCCGAAGCGGCGTCCGCGGCCGAACGGCAGCTCCCAGATGTAGCTCGCCACGAAGCGGTGCGCGATGTCGAACTCGGCCGGCCCGCGATCGGCCTTGAGGTTGTAGCTGTCCTGTGGCTCGCGGAACGTGCCGGTATCGATGCCGGCGCCGCCACCGCTCGTCGAGATGTGATCCGGGGCGTCGGTGATGGCGCGGCCCCACGTGTAGCTGACCAGCGCACTCAACCCGCCGGAGAACCGCTTCTCCAGGCGCGTCTGCAGCGAGTTGTAATCCGAGGACACACGATTCTCCATCCATTGAATGTCGCCGAACGCCGGATAGGGACGCGCGCCCGCTGATTGTGAGCCGTCCGCGTTCTGAATGACCGCGCGCTGATTGAGATTGCGGAAACCGGGCAGACCCGTTCCCCGGTTCCCCACATACGCCACGTCGAGCACCAGGTCCGTCATCAGCTCGTATTGCGCGCCGACGTTGTACTGCTGAATGTACGGCGTGCGCTGGTTGGAATCCTGCGCGCGCCGCATCACGGTTGTCGACAGGCTCGTCGGATCGAGCAGTCCGCTCGGATAGCCGTTCACCAGGCGGAACGGGGCCGCCGAAGCGACGGCCGCCGCTCCAGACACAGACGACTGCAGGAGGTTGTCCACCAGGTACGGCGGGTTGAAGCCGAGCATCCCTTCACGCCCTTGTCTGACCGTATGCGTGTAGAAGATCCCGTAGCCGCCGCGCAGCACCCATCGCGAGGCCGGTGCGTACGCGAAGCCCGCCCGCGGTGCGACGTTGTTCCGATCGGGACGGATCAGCGCGCGATCGAAGGTACCCCCGTCCTTCGCGAAGATCATCGTGCCGGTCGCGGGATCGAAATTGGCGAGACGGTCCTCGATCTCCCGCGGCGGCGTGGCGTACTCGTAGCGAGCGCCAAGGTTCAACGTCAGCTTGGGCGTCACGCGGTAGTCGTCCTGCACGAAGTAGAACTGCATGTCCTGCCCTTGATCCATGACCGTGAAGCTGGTCAGCGCCAGCTGCGCACGTGGAGGAACTCGCCGCCAAACTTGATCAAGTGCGCCTCACGGCTCCACGTGATCGTCAAGCGTGGATTCCAGGAGCGCGGGGTCTGGAATTGCGGCGTCGATGTGTGCCGGCCCACCGCATCGAACCCTTGAATGTTCACCTTGGGCACGCCGCCCACGATCGCGGCATCGTTCGGGACATTCTTCAGCCCGATCTGTGCTGCACCGTCGACGCCCGCGTTGGGCGGATTCGTGAAGTAGTTCCCTCGAGAGTAGCCGAAGCGGAAGTCGCCAAAGAGCGTCGGCGAGAAGATGTGTGTCAGGCCGAGCGCGAGACCCTGCGAGCGATTGAGATTCGATCCGAACGCGTCGTTGAACGATCCCTCGCCGAGGCCAGGGAGCGGCGAAGGACGGAAGGTATTCGTGTCGACGAAGCTATACCGCCCGAACATGCTGGTCGCGGTCCTCAACTGGTGGTCGATGCGGACGTCGAATTGATCCTGCCGGGTGTCGGTGACCGGCGTCGACGCGTAGATGGTCGAGCCTGGCACGTTGGGATCGGGGATGAGCGCGACGATGGCGGCGCCGACCGGGTCCCAGCGATCGCGCGGAATCACCCACTGCCCCTGCGCGTTCCGGCCGAACTCCGGCCGTCCCGCCGTGAACGGATCGAATACTGCCGCGCCGAAGACGCCGGCCTTCTCGGCCGCCGTCGGCACCTGACGCACCCGCGGGATCCCCTCGAGATCGCGCAGCCCTTCGTAGTCGCCGAACCAGAACGTCCTGTTCTTCACGAGCGGTCCACCGGACGCCCCGCCGAACTGATTGCGGTCGCGAACGGGTTTCGGCGCGCCGAGCAACCGTGAAAAGTAATTGTTCGAGTCGAGCGCGTCGTTGCGGATGAATTCGTACAGGCTTCCGCGGACGCGGTTCGAGCCCGACTTGATCGTGGCGTTGACGACCGCGCCCGAGCTGCGGCCGTACTCCGCCGAGTACGCGTTGGTCTGTATCTTGAATAGCAGAAAGACGTTGTTGAACGTCCGATTGCCGTTGACGTTGAGCACGCCCTTGAAGTTGACGCTCGCGAGCCTGGGGGTGCCCGGCAGCACGCCGGGCGAGAGCAACGCGAGCTGGTTGTAGTCGCGGCCGTTCAGCGGCAGTTCGACGATCTTGCGCTGATCGATGACGGACCCGCGCGACGAGGTCAGCGTCTCGAGTAACGGCGAGGCGCCGACCACTTCCACGGTTTCGGTCAACTGGCGGCCTTGCAGCGTCACGTCCACGCGCGCGACCTGCGCCACCTGCAGCGTGAGCCCGGTGCGGACGGTCTTGCTGAAGCCGGGGGCGTCCGCGGCCACGGAGTAGTCGCCCGGCCGCAGATTCGGGACCGTGTACGAGCCGCGATCGTTGGTCACCGTGGCGATGCTGATGTTCGTGTCGATGTTGGTGACCGTCACGGCGGCACTCGGCACGACCGCGCCGGACGCGTCCCGTACTTCGCCAGTGATCGTCGCCGACTCTTGCTGCGCGAATGCACTCGCTGGACCCAGGAGGATGAGCCCCGACAACGTCAACAGGGCCATCACCGCCGGACTTCGTCCTTGCATGGTTTGTCCCTCCAGAAGACGTGACGATACCCGGTTCATGCAGCGCCTGTCACGGTCGTTTGACGGTTGATTTTCAGCCGATTGCTCGATTTAATCTGCAATCTGCGATCGGTCATCTGCAATTTCAGGGCGCGAGTATGCACGATGTCCGTCTGGCGTGTCGCTCGCTCCTCGCGACTCCTATCGTGTCGATCGCCGCCGCTCTGTCGCTCGCGCTCGGCATGGGCGCGAACACCGCCATCTTCTCGCTGGTCAGCAGCGTCATGCTGCGGACGCTGCCCGTCGCCGACCCGCAGCGCCTCGCCATCGTGACCTCCGGCGCGTCCGCCAATCGCGAGTGGAGCTACGCCATCTGGGACGAGCTGCGCCGCCGCGCGCAGGAGTTCGACGGCGCGATCGCGTGGGCGATGCGCCGCTTCAACCTCGCACAGCGCGGCGAGGTGCTGGTGGCGGAAGGCGTGCTCGTCAGCGGCGACTTCTTCACGGTGCTCGGCGTCCCGCCGTTGCTTGGCCGGACCTTCACGCCGGCCGACGATACGCGCGGCGGGGGACCGGACGGCGCGGTGGCGGTCATCAGCTACGCGTTCTGGCAGCGGCATTTTGGCGGCGCGGCCAACGCGATCGGCGCACCGCTGGCGGTCGAAGGCAAACCGTTCACGGTCGTCGGCGTGACGCCTCCGGATTTCTTCGGCACCGAAGTCGGTCGCTGGTTCGACGTCGCGGTGCCGATTGGGACCGAGCCGATCATGCGCGGCCGCGTGACGGCGCTCGATCAACCGGCGAACTTCTGGCTGAACGTCATGGTGCGCCTGAAGCCGGGGCGGTCGCTGAACGAGGCCACCGCCGCGCTGCGCGGTGCGCAGCCGCAGATTCGCGCTGCCGCGATGCCGCCGGGCGCGACGGCGAATCAGCAGGCGGGCTTCATGAGGGATCCGTTCGCGCTCACGGAGGCGGCGGCCGGACTCTCGGGATTGAGGCGCCAGTACGAACGGCCGTTGTTGACGCTCCTCGTCGTGGCGGCGCTCGTCCTGCTCGTGGCGTGCGCGAACATCGCGAACCTGCTGCTCGCGCGCGCGTCGGCCCGCCGGCACGAGCTGAGCGTCCGCCTCGCGCTCGGCGCGCCGCACTGGCGTCTCGCGCGTCAACTCTTCGTCGAAAGCCTCGTGCTCGCCGGCGCCGGCGCGGCCGCGGGACTGCTGTTCGCGCACTGGGGCAGCCGCATGCTCGTCGCGCAGCTCTCGACGGCGGCGAGCGCTGGGGGTCCAGTCGCGCTCGACCTGTCGATCGACGGACACGTGCTCGCGTTCACCGCGGCGATGACGATGGCGACGGCGCTACTCTTTGGCACCGCGCCCGCATTTCGCGCGGCGCGCGTCGCTCCAATCGACGCGCTGAAAGAGTACAGAGGTGCCGCGAACGGCGCCGGCATCGCCAGCGGACTCGTCGTGGTGCAGGTCGCGCTCTCGCTCGTGCTCGTCGTCGCCGCCGGCCTCTTCGTCCGCACGTTCATCCGGCTCGCGGCCACGCCGCTCGGTTTCGACGAGGACCGGGTGCTCGTGGCGAACATCAACTCGACGCGCAGCACGGCGCCGCAAGAGACGCGTCTCGCGTTGTACCAGCGCATCGCGGACGCCGTGGCCGCCGTGCCGGGTATCGCGCGGGCGTCAGGGTCGCTGGTCACGCCCGTCAGCGGAAGCAACTGGGCTTTCCCACTCGACGTCGCCGGCGCGCCGCCCCTCTCGGATGGTGACCGCAACACGCAAGTGAACTTCGTCTCGCCCGGCTGGTTTGCCACGTACGGGATGACGATCGTCGCGGGCCGCGACTTCGACGTCCGCGACGGCGCGGGCGCGCCGCCGGTGGCGATCGTCAACGAAACGTTCGCGGCGAGGTTCTTCCCCGGCCGCAGCGCGATCGGCGGCGTGGTCGCCTTTCCCGCCGCGGCGAACGCGTCCGCGCACGCACCGCGGACCATCGTCGGCGTCACGAGCGATGCCGTGTACCGCTCGCTTCGAGATCCGCAGCGGCCGGCGATGTACGAGCCGCTCGCGCAGAACGACTGGCCGTTCCCGCTCGCCGGCATTGCGCTCAGCGTGCGTTCGACGAGCGGATCGCCGATGCGGCTCACGCGCAGCGTCGCCGCCGCGATCACCGCCGTCGATCCGAATCTTGCGTTCAGCTTTAGACCGCTCGCAGATCAGATCAACGCGTCGCTCTCGCAGGAACGTCTGCTTGCGATACTGTCGGGATTCTTCGGCGGTCTGGCCATGCTGCTGGCGGGCCTCGGGCTCTACGGCATCACGGCGCACGCCGTGAGCCAGCGCCGGATAGAGATTGGGATCCGCATGGCGCTTGGCGCCGCGCCTGCGGGCATCGTGCGCCTCGTGTTGTCGCGCGTCTCGCTGCTCGTCACGGCCGGCGTGATCGTCGGCGCCGGCGTCAGTCTCGGACTCGCGCGCTTCGTGGCGTCTCTGCTCTATGGCCTCGACCCGCGCG
>MNEX01000259.1 GCA_001917905.1 Acidobacteria bacterium 13_1_40CM_65_14 | reverse complement strand
TGACGGCGATCACCGAGGACGACAACACGGCCTCGCTGGCCCTGGCCTTTGAGGTCGCAGGGTACTTTGAGATTTCGACGACGAGCGCTCGCGAGATCGCTGCCGAGGTCGCCGCGGTCGTGTCGACGTGGCGGGCCCAGGCGAAACGCCGCGGAATATCCCGTCAGGAAATTGATCGCTTGGCCTCTGCCTTCGAGCATCGGGATCTCGAAATCGCGCGGGGCCGTTGACATCACGGGGGCGCGGGCTCTGCGGACGAAAGAGGCGACCGAGTCTCTGGCAAGGTGGATGAAGCGGACGGTCAGCATGTCGTCAATATGCCGTGCAAAATGACGACGTGGTATCACGTGCCCGGGAGACTTGCACTCTGCCGGCGAGCACGATCCTGGATGCAGCACATCTTCATCAGGGTCAGCCGGAGTGCGCGACGGAGGCGACGCCGAACGTGCCACAGCCGGTCAGCGTGATGCCGCATGCGTATGCGTCGATAGCCTGAATCCCCGAACACTCTGCGATATCCTTGCACCGGTGATCGACCCATCGCCCCGCACCTCCGCCTACTATTCAGCTTCGGTCGACCGTTTTCTGGATTCGGACTCACACCAGGTCCTCGGTCTCCTCGCTGCGGCTCACACCCATGACCTGGACGTCGAGCAGCGCCAAGCGTGGGAAGAAGAAATCGACATTCTCCGCGGCGCTCTGAGTGGACTCGTCGGCACGGTCTTCCTGGAGTTCGACGTGCCACGACTTGGGAGCCGAATCGATGCTGTACTGGTTTCCGGGTCAGCCATCTTCGCGATTGAGTTCAATGCACGGCACTCAGTTGAGGCCATCTCGCGCCACGACGCCGGCGCCAGGAACCTGCGTCTGACGTCGGTTGGCATCGAGGAGATCATCGAGCGCGCACGAGGCAATCGGGAGAAGGCCATTGTGTTTGTCACCGGCGTGCCCGGTGCTGGAAAGACACTCGTCGGCTTGAACGTCGCGACACGTAGGCAGACGTTTGGAGAAGCACGTGCCGTGTATCTGTCTGGAAACGGCCCGCTCGTTGCGGTCCTACAGGAGGCCCTCACCCGCGACGAACTAGCGCGCGTTGGCAACACTGAACGGAAGGGCGCCGTGCGCCAACGGGTGAAGCCTTTCATCCAGAATGTCCACCACTTCCGAGATGAGGGCGTTCGCACAACGAGCGCACCATACGATCATGTCGTCATCTTCGATGAAGCGCAGCGGGCCTGGACGCAAGCGAAGACCTCCGACTTCATGCGTCGGCGGAAGAAGATCGCGAACTTCAGCAGATCAGAGCCGGAATTCTTGATCTCCTATCTCGATCGGCACGAAACCTGGGCGGTGGTGGTCTGCCTAGTCGGCGGAGGGCAGGAGATTCACACCGGGGAGGCAGGAATTGGGGAATGGTTCGAAGCCGTGCGGGCAGCGTTCCCGCACTGGCGCGTTTATGTCTCGCCCAATCTCACGGACTCGGAGTACGCGGCGCAGCTCGCTCTCGAACGCCTCGGTTCGGTGGTATCGATCGTCTTGGACGAACGCCTCCACCTTGCGACGTCCATGCGTTCTTTCAGATCCGAGAAGGTGTCCGCCTTCGTGAAGGCGGTTCTCGACTGCGACACGACAACGGCGGAAGCGCTACTCGGCGAAATCGGACGCCGATATCCGATCGCCGTCACGCGCGATTTGCCGCGCGCGAAAGCCTGGATCCGAACTCACGCACGCGGTTCGGAGCAATACGGCCTTGTGGCCTCATCGCAAGCCCAACGCCTCAAACCGCACGCAATTGATGTCCGAGTGAATGTCGATCCGGTCCAGTGGTTCCTAAACGACAGGCACGATACGCGATCAAGCTACTACCTGGAGGACGCAGCCACTGAATTCCAGGTTCAGGGCCTCGAGCTCGATTGGGTGTGCGTGACCTGGGACGCCGACCTGCGGCGACACGCAGAGTCCTGGCGTTACCATTCCTTCCGAGGAGATGCATGGACCACGATCCACAAGGAAGACAGGAAGCGATACCTGCTGAACGCGTACCGGGTTCTGTTAACGCGCGCGCGGCAGGGAATGGTCATTTTTGTGCCACCTGGTGACGAGTCGGACCCAACTCGTGTGCCGGCCTTTTACAACGACACGTACGAGTACCTTACTCGTCTGGGTGTAGCCGAAGTCTGATTTCACTCGGCGTTGATTTTCTGCCGTAGCGCAGCGATCTTTGCCGGATTCCAACGGTACACGCGCATGCCATCGGGTGTGCGCTCTGATGTGGGCTCGACGCCGAAGAACGAATCGGGGGATCCCTCAAGGCCGGACGTATTCCATCGACGCTTAATGTGCTCACGCACCGTGGCGGTGCGGCCGATTCGTGAGCCGATGCGTCGTGCAGAGTTGAGGTAACGATCAACTGAGCCGGACGGTGTCCACTCGTGGCGGATAGCGGCGTAGGTGATGGCGTTGCCGAAATTGTTCCGAACGGCATAGGCGATCTGGTGCTTGAAGAATCGCTCGAACCCGGGGACGGCATCTACACCGCTGCAGCAGCAGGCGTCGTCGGAGAGATACTGCAGGTCGTTATCAGCTGCGCCAAAGCGCATGCCTCCGCCCGAATAGCCCGTCGCGCGCGCAGGATCATCGGAATGCGCTCCTCAGGCGGCAGAATGTATTCACGCACTTGATGCCTCGCCTCGAGCGCTCTGTAATGCCGATATATGTTTTCGCCTGTCGCCTTATAGAACCCCGCTATCAGCTGCGGCCGCCGCTCTCGCGGTAGACGTAGGAACTCGAAGGAACACTGCCGGCATCCTGTTGCTGCGACGCGCGACGCGAACGTCTCTGGCTCCTCGCTCACGCCAGGCACAAATGGCTGCCATCGGCACGCTACTCGTACACCGGCCGCGCTCACGCGCTCCATGGTTCGGAGGACGCTAGAGGGCCTCACCAGCTGCTGCTCGATGAGCGATGAACGCGCGTCTTCAGTCGTTGACAAGGACATGCGCACCACTGCGTGCCTGTGCGCTTTAAGAATTTCTAAATAGGGCGATTCGGCGACCAGCGTACCGCGCGTGTTGATCACAATCGGATATTCGTACGCAAGCGTCGCGCGAAGATAAGACAGTGTCACCCGGTGTCGTTGTTCGGCAGGCTGGAAGGGATCCCCCATCGCGCCCAGCTGAAGGGGAATGCGCTGCCGAATGCATTTGGTCACGATCGAAAGATCAGTTCGCTGCTCGTCGAAGACGCGTCGGAAGTATCGTGTGAGCAACCCGGCGTCGGCCGCCTGAACCTGTGGAGTACCTTCGGTGCTCTCTCGTGCGTGCGCGAAGCAGTAGCTGCAGCTAAATCCGCAATCCCGATAGGGATCGACGCGCAGCGGCAGTCCACAGAATGGGAACAGGGTCGAGAATCCCAGAGGCTCCGTGTAGCGACCCACGGCTACTTATTTGTTCGGCGGCGCGAACCGATGCTTTGTTGTTCTAACTGGCGGACGCCTTCGACAGCCGCCTGCGATTGCTTTACGGCCGCAGCAGCTGTCGTGACCGCATTTGAGACATCTCCAGTTAAAGATCGAAGTTGTCCCTCGATAACATCGAGGCGCTCGAACGCTGGAAGTCCGAACACGCGCGTCTGGCTGTATTCGTACTGTACCGACTCGAGGAAGTTGACTTTGCCCTTGACGAGCGGCCCGCCGAACGTGAACCGTGGAGTCCACGACTCGATGCCTCTGAACTCGCCCGCGCGCCGGCTGGGCCGAAGCTCGAAGTCGTTCACGGTGATGTGCCACGCATCCCCCGCCCGTTGCGTCTCGACGGTCGTCACCGCACCGGCCGACAGACCAAACTCGGGTGCGAACGCGGCGCCTCGTACTTGGACCACACTCACCGCATCGATCGGCAACTCGATCGCATCCTCGCCCGTCACCGGATCCGTGCCGTCCGCGTTGTTGAACATCAGCGCGCTCTGATTACTGCGAGTGCCGCTGATATTGAGCAGCCCGTCCGGCCTTCGAACGACGCCTGGAATAAGTGAGAGTGCGTCCTGAAACCGTTCGCTCGCAATCGGCGCCGTTTGAATCACGCTCGCCGTGATCCGCTCGACACGAGCGGCGATTGGACTGCCTTCGACCGTGTCTTGGCTGCCGATGACACTTACTTCCACGTGAAGCGCATCGACGTCGAGGCGCAGGGAAACGTCTGCAGTCTCACCCGGCTTGACGGCCAACGCCTTTACGGCCGACTTGAAACCCTGCAGCTCAGCGACGATCGAGCAGTCGCCGACCGGAACGTCCGCAAATCGGAACTGCCCCGTCTCGTTCGAGAGATCGATGCGCGGTTCCATGCCGGCGCACGTCAGCAACAGCGTCACGCCGGGCACCATCACCGGTTGACCATCTGGCGACGGCAGCGACACCGTGCCAGAGACGATGCCCGTCGATAATTGCGCGGTAGCTCCGTCCGCCTGTGGAGAGGCGACTAAGAACGCGATGCAGCAGGTGCGTCTCAGAATCCTCATGCCACGTGGCGTTCACGTCGAGCGCCCACAGCGCTGACGCGGCGATCGCCGCCGGGGCACCGAACAGCAGTTCGACCACGGCGAACAGCACGAGCGTTGTCGCCGCACCGGCGAGCGCGTTCGGCAATCGGATGGCGGTCTCCAGCGATATCGCCCGCTCCGCGTCGCAACCGCATTCCATCGCTCCGACAGCGCGACGCTGCCCCACATCGCCAGCTTCATCAGCATCGGGTGCTCAGCGTTGGCGCCAAAGCTTCCCTGCCGGTACTCCTCGACGGCGTGAACCTTGTTGATCTCGTCTTCGCTGAAGCCGTAGGTGGCGAGATGCGCTGTGCGCGTAAGGCCTGCGGTCACGAGCGAGACAGCGAGCGCGACGACGCGTAGTTGAGCGAGGGAGATGGAGAGGCCGAGCGTTGAGCTCGATGTTGCGTGGAGGGCGGAGTCATGCGCGATCGCGGTGGCCATCTCGCGCTTCGTGACGGCAAGCGCGAAGCCACCGGCGCGTCAAGCGCCCGCCGCAGTGTCTATCGTTCGGTGTGATCGCAAGTGACAGCTGTTGGTTGCAAGTGTAGCCCGCTGATTGGGACCAGCGGCAAGTGTGTAGGATCACGCAACGTGCGCGGACTGGCGCAGCCACTCTCGGACGATCTGATGCGTCGCGAGACCGTTCACTGCCATTCTCTGGCGTTTCGCATTCAGCCTCGTGGCATTCGACTTGCCCTGCCAGCCGGTCGCTGGACGGCGAACCGCGTGCCTTTGTCGAGAATGAACGACGTCGTGCCGCGAATCGGGCAGGAATCGCCGAGCTAATTTCCCGTTTTGAGACGTCTACCGAGAATATCCCGGAATTGGCGAGGGCTCACGATGCGAACACCTGCGTGTTCGTTGATCTCGAGCAAGTCCGGATCGCCGGTCACGACGAACGCCGCACGACCCTCGAGGGCTGCGGCGATGTACTTATCATCATCAGGGTCCTGACTCACGCCGTGCAGCACGTACTCGCCGGCAATCACGTCGGCGAGGACGACGATGGCCTCGAACCACAGCTCGGCGTCGATATCGGCACGAACGTACTTCCGTACCTTGGGATAAGCGAGCGCTTTTAGGACCTCTTCGATAATGTCCGCCGCAAGCACAATTTCGAATGCCGAATCGGATACGAAGCGCTCGACAAGCTGTCCCGGCGGCCCTTCCGGACGGATAGCAGCGCTGACGTACACGTTGGCATCAAGAACGGCGCGGAGCACCGGTCATTTCGCCTTGCGTTTGGACTTCCGCACGGGGCGCCGCGCCGACCTTTGCGCCTCGAGCGCCAGGTCCGCCGCCTGCGCTTCGGTCAGGCCGCTTCCCTTCTGCTGCTCGAGGAAGCCAATCGCCTGGGTACGTGCGAACCGTCGCATCTGCTCCAAGCGCTGAACGGGAACCAGGGCCGCAAGCGCCTTGCCCTTACGTTCAATGATGAACTCGTCGTGGCGAAGCGACACGCGGTTGAGCATGTCGCCGATCCGCTGTCGGACGTCTACCGTCGAAACTTTCTCTGGCATCGTGCATCCCCAGCAACTAGTATAGTTGCATGTGATGCGTGAGACAAGAGTCCCACGACGGTGACCGAGCAGGCCCGGCACTCGAGACGCCGAGAGATGTTCATGATCTTGTGATTGACGGTTCGAATCCAGTCGCCCCGATCACTTCACTTTCAAATCCTCACAACGTACAGATCGCGATCGCATGCAATCGGGCGACGGCGACTATCTCTTGTCGTCGCCATTGATGCACCGCGACGACGAACGCCTCGTGGACCGCTCGCGGCATATCGAAGGCGCGCGGTCATTGACGCATATGGGCGTCAATGACCAGTCTCGGACGAGGTCGGATCGTCAACGCGAAAACCTGGCTCGTCTCAGCCCGGCCGTTCGCCAGCGGTACGGCCTGTACCACGTTTTTTGACCGGCAGGGTCATCGCTTCTTCGCCATCGGGCACGGCCCGTTTATAGCCTGCTCGCATTCGGTCTCGGCGTGATAGCTGACTCGAGGACAAAGGCGTGGAGTCCCCGATCACGATTTCGATTGTTGGGGACACGATACTGCGTCAGCTCGAGCGGATCACCATCACGGTTGTGTCGACGCCCGTCACGCTCCCGTCGACCGAGATGATGAGCCGGACGACACGTGAACGAGAGCCGTCCAACAATGCCGCATGGACGTATCGCTCCTCTTTTCTCCGACCAATCCGATCGCGCAGCAAGTGACCTCGAAGTCCTGTTGATCAACGACCACTACGGACAGAACAACTGCATAGAGAACAAATCCGCTCAATGGCATTTTCGTTGCGTAGTCGGCGCGCAGCATCTTTCCTTGCTTGACCGGCAAGGCAAATATCCCGCGGCGCACGACGTGCGCGCAGCGGTCGTGGGCCGTCATTCACGATTCAGGGTGACCTGAAGAATGAGCTCATCCCACCCACTCGGAGGTTGAACACATGGAAAACGCCGTTTCTTACTCGTGGCGCCTCATCGCACGCTGTGCGCTCGTGGCTGCGCTGGGATCGGCAATGCCTGCCACGGCCCAGACCGTGAGCGGTCAAGCACGGGCGATCAAGACCAGCGTTGTCGATCCTCTCGGAGGGACAACGACGACGGCGCTTGCGGACACTGGAACGCTCAGCGGTTCAACTGACGCGAGGGAAGCGTCGGCGCCGACGGGTAGCGTCCCCTCCGTCATCGCCGGAAACACGCTCCATGCGACAACGATCGGCTGGCCCGACCAGGTGAAGTCCGAGGCCTCGGTCGCCGGCCTGACCGTCACGGTTGGCGCAACCACCGTCGGGGCCAATTTCGTCATGGCTCGTGCCTCAGCAGTGCGCGGCCTCGCAGGCGCAGGTACCGCCAGCATCGAAGGTCTCTCGATCAACGGGCTGCCGATCACGATTACTGGCAATCCCAATCAGACCATCACGATTCCGGGAGGGCAAGTGGTGATCAACGAACGGCCGACGTCATCGACGAGCACCATCGTGAACGCGCTGCACATTGCCGTCACCGGGGTCGCCGACGTGATCGTCGCGTCCGCGACGGCGGGAATTCAATAGCGGGGACAGGACGATGCGTATACGTATAGCAGTTGGTGCGCTTTGTGCGCTCGGCGCCGCGTTCGCGCTGGGAGTAAACGGAACGCCTGTGAGCGCGTCGCAGTCGTCGTGCGACTTCGTGACCGGCGGCGGTTACATCTACTTTACCGGCGCCAACGCGACGTTCGCCGCGGCTGGCGGCTGTAAGAACGGCTCGGGCTTGGGTGTACCGCCGGCACCGTACTGGGGCCACCTCGAATACCAGGACCACGCGGGCCTCGTCGTCCATGGGACCAGCATCACGGCGTACGTGATCGACGCGATCCTCTTTCCAGATCCCAAGGCGCGTCTGATTTGCGGCACCGCTACGACGAACAGCGGTAATGTCAACTTTGTCGTTCGGACCAAAGACGCGGGCGAGCCGGTCAATGACGAGTTCGACATTCAACTAACAGGCGCTGTTGTCTATTCGACCTTCCCCAGCGGCCCCCACAAGTTGGGCGGGGGCACCGGCGGCGGAGGCAACATCCTCTTGCACAAACCCAACCAGTCGAATAGCGGGATGTTCGGTGGTGTATGTCCTGCGCTTGGCCCCGGGAGTCAGCAAGCAGCGGATGTCTCGGTGAGCAAGACCGCGGCGCTGGATACTGTCGGTGTGGGTGGAGAGGCGACCTACAACATCACAGTGATGGCGGGCGGGACTGGCAGTTCGACCAATGTGACGCTCATCGACATCCTGCCGACGCGCCCGGTGGACTCTCCCTGGACGCTAAGTGGCCCCGATGCGAGCAACTGCATGATCAGCAGCGACATTCTGACCTGCACATTCGGGACGATGGCCTCCGGTACGACTAAGACGATCGCGGTCAGCACAGCCGTTGTCGCGAACGACTGCCCGACTGGGTTCTACAATACGGCGACCGTTAGCGCCGATAACGACACCAATCTGACCAACAACTCTTCGGGGCCGATCCATATCACGGTCCCTTGTTCGGAGTGATCAGCGGTTATTTGCCCGGCCGGAGCTCCTGCGAGAAGCCCAGCGCGTTCAGGTCGCGGAATGAGGGCGTCAGCGGTGGGAGTTTCGTCGGATCAAGAAAGTCGAGGTCGAACTGATAGTCACGGGTCGGCACGTCGTACACGACCCCTCCGCAGCATTTGAACGCACCGACGGCCTGCCGGTTGTAATAGAACGTGACCATCGATCCGCGATAGTGGACGGTGTTAGGAGCGCCCCCATTTCCTTCGAGCATCCGCAGGAAGCTATGGACGCCGCCGTCAGTGCCGAAAGTCGGACCGGCGCCGGCCGGCAGCGGAAAGATCGGCCCTTTTCCGGCGATGACGGCCATGCGGTAATAGGCGTTGGCGCTTCGCGGCCGCGCGGCTGTGGAGTACGGCGATCCAGGCGATCCGAATGAGTTGACGTCGTTCCAGTTGTTCGACAGCAGCGTGACCGCGTCCGCGATCACCGATGTCGCGACGTGCGGATCGCCGAAGCCCGCCGCGTTCGCATTCCAGTCGCCCTGCACGTAGAGCGGGTTTTCGGTGGCAATCGTCAGCCCGGGGTCGACGATGTTACCGAGGCCGCCGTTGATCAACTTCAAAGCACGCCTGAACAGATAGGGCCGGTTGATCCTCGCCTGCCCTGCTCCGATCTGCGTCGTCGGGCGTACCGTTGCAGTCGAATTGAAAGGCGCCGGCATCCCTGCGGAGCCTGGCGGCAGCGTGTTCGATGCGCCGTTATAGCTCGGAAGCTGGCCATACGTGTCGGGCACGTTGTCGCCGTTGACGTCCTCCCCGGCCTCGAGGACGCCATTCGGCACGCCCGTGGGACTCGCGGGATTCACGAAATCTTCAAAGCCGTATTCGCCGGTTTCGAGATTCGCCGCATTCCTGTTGTTCCGGCGATCTGAGAAATAGACCGAGTAGCCACTGGTGCTGAGCGCACTGGGTCCGCTGCCGCCGTTGTAAGGTGCAGTACCTTTGAACCACTTCGACAGGTTCGCCACGTCGAGCGAGACGTAGTGCATGACGCCGCCGACAATGGGCGGGGACGCCGCGCCAGGGTTGATGTCGCGCTGAAGCCCTTCGCGCTGGTCGAAGAGCACATTCGGCCAATGGTCAGCGGCGTTGACGCTGCCGGCATATGTGCACGCGGCGGCGTTTCCGTTGTCTCTGAGGCGCTGCAATCTGACGATCGCATTGGACGTCGGATCGCCGCAGGGAGCGCCGGTCAGGTTCGGCCCCGAGATTCCCCAGTTCAGAATCTCCATGGTCACGTCGCGCCAGACAGCGGTCGTATCCTGCATCTCGATCTTGATGTAGCCGCCGATCACACCCGTGTCGAGCGCTGACAGCGCGCTCGTGGTAATCGTGTCGCCCGCGACGGCGGCCGGTACGTTGTTACATCCCGCGAACGTCGTCGTCGTATTGTCCGTGCACGTCACGAGCTGGTTCTTCAACCAGAAGGTGATGGGCGCGAACGGCTGGGTGGTGTTGTTCGTGACGTTGAGCGTCGCAGCGTTCACCGCGGTCGCCAACGTGAGGTTCGTCGAAATGTTGGGAACAGAATTGACTGGATTCTTAGTGGTCACCGCCGTTCCAGTGGCTGCCGCCGGCGTACCGGCGCATCCCGTAAACGTGTTCGCCGTTCTGCCCGTGCACGTCACGTCGATTCCAAGCATGCGGAGCACCGGCGGCCGAAAGTACGCCGGAACGCTCGCGACGGTCAGGGTCATGTTGTTGCCGGCTGCCGTGGCCGCGCTCAGGTTGACCATCGTGAGACCAGGCGACCTGGCGATCGGCGGATGACTGGCGTTGATCGGGCCGTACGCCGTCCCGTTGTTCGGGACCGTGACGTTCCAGTTGCCATCGAGCAGGACCGGCGGCTTGGTGTTGTCGATCGTCGGGAGATTGGTGATGTCGGCCGCCGTGTCGGATAGCAGAATCCGCAGGCTCACTTTGCGGTAAAACCGCTCATCATACAGCGCGAGATTGGTCACGTCTTCATTCACAGCAGGCCGGCGGACCAGAGCGACATTCGTTTGGCCCATGGTGATGAGCGGCAGGTTCAATGGCTTCGCACCGGTGCGACCGTTCCGGAGGTACCCGTTATAGGTGCTGAGTGACAGGGTCGTCCAGTTGTTGTTAGGGGTCGTCGGATTCAGGCCGTCGGTCACACTGCCTTCGGTCCGGGCGAGATCGCGAAGCGCGTTGGTCGCCGTCGCCACTCTCACGGTCCTGATGCTGCCGCTGTTGTCGATGGAATTGGTGTTGGACAGACGCTGACGAACGATCTCCTTCACCGCTGTGACCTTGTCGCGCAGCGTGAGCGTCGACGTCGCGACACCGCCCTGCGCAAGAAAGAGATTGCCGTTCGTGTGCACGCGGCCGCCGAAGTCGAAGTTGTCGGCAGCGGAGAAGCTCAAGTCGACGTCCGAGAACATCCCGAACTGAAACACTGGGATCGCCACCGTTTCGACTCTTCGCATCAAGTGGGCTTCGCCGCCGGTGAGGGTACGGGCGACCACGTCGAGGTTGTAGAACTTCTTCAGCGCGATCAATCCCTGGTACGGTCCGCTGAGAATCTGACCGTTGCTGGAGCCCTTCAGCGTGGCGCCATATGCGGTGATCCCAGGTGGCGCGGCATATATGACGTCGGTTATGACGGGCGGATTGTTGGCCAATGCCGCAACCTGCGCCGCCGTCGGCGCGACGTTGACGAGAAACAGAGCTCCGAGGTCCGACGTCAGCTTCTCGATACCAGAATGGGCAGCATAGAACGCGCGGGTGCGATCCTTGTCGAGGCCGCGATATCGCTGATCGCTGATGACGACGGTCGTAAAACCAATCATGAGCGCAGACATCAGCATCATGACGAGAATGGCGGCGATTAGCGCAACGCCGCGCTCGCTGACCGAACGGAGACGGATGACGAAGGTACGCGCGTCCATTATTTTCCCCGTGCGTTCTAACGGTAACGGTCGACAAACGCGAGATTGCGGAGGCTCACGACCGTGGAAAGATGATTCCGCTGGTAATCGCGCTGCCGCATCGACATCATTTCGGATCGCACGCCGATGTGGACGTTCGCCTTCCGAATCAAATTCGCCGAGTAGGTGACGCCGGCGACGGTGTACGGCAGATTCCTGACGTTGGTCGGATTGGTCGTGCCGTCCACGAGGTCGTAGCTCAGCTCGAGGTCCTCGACGATGCCGACCAGAGCCTGTCCCGCGAATTGATTCAGTTTGCGCATGAGCCGCGGCGGGCGCCCGCTCGTCGCGTCGACGTAGTACGTGTACATGAGCACTCGCTGCGCCGTGAGCACTGTGCCGAGGATCTGTGTGATGGATCCGGCGGTGACGGTTCGCTGATTCAGATTGAACGTGTCGTTGCTGTTCGACTCGAAGTACACGTTGGACGTGTCGACGCGCGTGACCGTCTGAATCGCCGTGCTGCCGTTCGGACTGGTGAAGAGAATCAGGTCCCCGGACTTGATCGGATCCCGTCCATTGAGCGGATCGCCGGCGATCCACCCGGTGTTGGTCCCCACGCCGAACGACGAGCCGTCGGCTGCCAGCTTCGGCACGGCGCCCGGCGTCGTGGACACATTGACTTGCAGCGGCTGTCCGAGATAGTCGTCGAGGATCGAGTCCTCCATCAGAACGGTGACGATGTCAGTTGCCTGACCGTCGACGGTCGGTCCCAGCCCAGCCCCGGTGGTGACGGCTGAGAGCGTCGTCGCAGTCGTATTGTCGAAGTAATACGCGGAGCCCGGGGGACTCGGCCGCGGAATCTGACCGGCGCCGGCGGAGGCGAGCGGAATGGAAATCCCGCCGGTCGGGATGCCGCGTCCCGCTTGCATCAGATCGCGTACCAACAAGTTGGAGCCAGCGCGCAGATTGTGGCTGGTGTCGGCCAACTGCGTCGAGATGTCATTGATCTCGACGCCGTTCATGAAGGCCGTCAGTGCCGTGCCGATGACGATGAGGCCGATTGTGGCGCTCATCAGGACTTCGATCAGCGTGAAGCCGCTTTCGGACGACCGCGTGTTCATATCGCCTTTCATCACGCGAATGACGAGATATACGCCGTCAATACGTAAGAGCGGATAGACGGCCCGGCCTTGTACGTAATCGTGACGGTGACGGATCGCAAGTCATCCGAGAGATCGACAATCCGGATCTCCCGTGTGAATCCGTCGAAGGTCTGCGTCACGTCGTCGGGTGTTCCCACCATTTGATCGCGGCCCGGCAGGACGACCGTCTCCAAGACGCCGTCGTCGGCCGTGTTCACGACGCCGTCCGGGCCCTCAACCCTCAGCGGTTGCGGACCGTTCAGGAAGATGCCCCCGTTGTTCACGTTGCGCAGCTGTGTCCACGCCACCATATGTGAATCGCGCGCACTGAACACGCTTTCGATCGCCGCGGCGGCCTTTTGCGTCGCGAGGAGCTCGGCGGGCGAGCTCGTCGTTTTCTGGACGCCTACCGCGAACACGCCGGCCAATCCAAGAGTCCCGACGGTCAGCACACTGACCGCGATAAACGTTTCGACGAGGGAAAAGCCGGCTTGCGATCCGTGTTGTGAATCCATGGTCTACACCCGCTTCCACGCAGCGCCGTTCCAGCGGTAGCCGAGCACGCGGCCGACGGCGCCCAACACCGTCACCGCGCGGAACGACTCGGGAAGGTTGGCGACCGAAAGAAAGACCGTTCCGTTGATCGGCGCGCCGTTGTTGTCGATCAATGCCCCGGTGGGCCCGAACCTGATCGTCGGCGCCGCACCGAAGCTAATCGCGCTGCTGTTGCCGAATCCGTCGGGTGTGTCGGGGACTCCGGCCACGAGCGAGTAGTGAGCGTTGCCTTCCAAAGCGACGTTCCCCACAACCGTCGAACCGCTCGGCACCTCATTGCGGACGATCTGCAGCCAGTTGTTGCCGACGAACTGGATTTCCATGTTACGGCGCTGTGTGATGGCCATCTCGCGTGCCGTGTTGAGCTGCGCCATCACCAGCCGCATGGCGCCGTCGCCCACCAAAGCACGACGCACAGTCACCATCTGCATCGTGGCCATACTTCCAACGATGGCCATGACGCTCAGCATCACCATCATGTCGATCAGCGAGACGCCGCGTTCGGATCGCGCTTGGTGCACTATGGTTCTCGTCATGCGGACGGTCAGCGCAATTCCGGGGCCGCGTCGCCGGTGCGGCTGGAAGGCGCTGGATCTGCAGTCTTTGAAGCGGGTTATCCGGAGGGTTTACAGGATTACATCGGCGATGCGATCCATCAACAGTCGCATGCTAACCACGTAATCGTGATGTGTGCCGAAATCGACGCACATTTCATGCGCTTTGCTGTCCTCTTGCGTCATTCTCACTATTGCACCGAGGGTGAATCCTCGGGCGGTGTTTCGTGAGGAAATTCATCGACACCACATGCGTGCCGGGCCTCCGAGGTCTCTGAGGTGTCAGACACGTGTCTGACACCTCAGAGGCCTCCAAGGTAGATCGGGACGGACGGCGGCAACGCACGTCCCGTTTCAACACAAGCCCGTGTCCGCGGTGTCTTATCGTGTCGCAACGGAGTGTCGCTCGCTGCTCAGATTTGCCGACACCTGCGCACATCGCCGCATGGCACCCGCTCTGCTCTCATAGCCTCTATGAGCGCACAGAGTCAGTCCACGACAAGTTTCCGCCTCCCGAACGCTGATACGTGCGCGCTCGGTCTCCTGGCGCTGTTTGCCGTTGTCCAGATCGCCGACGCGTGGCTGACCGCAGTCGGAATTGACCGTTTTGGTGTGGCCGCCGAAGCCAACCCGATGCTTGCGCTGCCGATCGTCCTCTTCGGCCCCGCGGCCGCCCTCATCATCGCGAAAGGCGCGGCCGTTGTCGGGGCTGCGGTGTTGTATCGCTTGTCGCGGCACGTTCTGCTCGCGGCGCTCACGGTCATGTACGTATGCGTCGCGATCATGCCCTGGGCCTGGGCGCTCGCCATCGCCTGATTGCATCAGGGCATCACCGTCGCCCCGACTACTGCCTTCAAGTCCTTGCGGCGAAGACCATGTCCCGAATGTGCCGAATCATCTGGCTCGGCGGCGTATCACCGAACCTTCGATTATGGACAAATCCGTCAGACAGTTTCCCCGGTCCTGACCATCCACGTACGGCCACCGTTTGGTGCTGATGTGTCACGTTGACATGAAGCTGACGGTCGCCGGCAATCTCGAAAAAGACCACCTGGCAATCGTTCTTGAGCGGACCGTGTGCCGTAAACCGCCCGATGGCCGTCTCCATCGTCTCGACGTCTGCCGTCCATGAGCTGGTGAGATTCCTGTGCGTGCTCGTGACAGCCCTCGCTGCGATCCCCAATTGTCGACCCATATTCGTGCTCCTTTAGTACATACCGCCCATACCGCCGCCGCCAGGCGTCGCGACGTTTTTGTGCTCTTCCGGAATCTGCGAGACGACCGCTTCGGTTGTCAGTAGCAACGACGCGATCGACGCCGCATTCTGCAGGGCCGAGCGGACCACCTTGGTCGGATCGATCACACCTGCCTGAACGAGATTCTCATATTGCTCGGTCTGCGCGTTGAAGCCCTCTTCGTCCTTCATGTCCTTCACGCGCTGCACGACAATCGAGCCCTCGTGGCCGGCGTTGGTCGCGATCCAGCGCATCGGCTCCTCGACCGCTCGGACGCCGCCGCCCGGCACGATGCCTTCTTCGACGGCGGCCTTCGTCGCGTGCATGGCATCCTCGACGCGCGCCTTCTTTTCCTTCATCTCGGTCTCGGTGGCCGCTCCGACCTTGATGATCGCCACCCCGCCCACCAGCTTGGCGAGTCGCTCCTGCAGCTTCTCGCGGTCGTAGTCGGACGTCGTGTCCTCGATCTGGGTGCGCAGTTGTTTGACACGACCCTCAATCGCCGCTGAATTCCCGGCCCCTTCGATGATCGTCGTGTTGTCCTTGTCTATGGTGACTTTCTTGGCCTGGCCGAGGTCCTCAATCTTGAGAGACTCGAGCTTGATCCCGAGGTCCTCGGTCACGGCCCGGCCATTGGTCAGAATGGCGACGTCTTCGAGCATCGCTTTCCGGCGATCACCGTAGCCGGGCGCTTTCACCGCGGCCACTTGAAGCGTGCCCCGCAGCTTGTTGACCACGAGCGTCGCCAACGCCTCGCCTTCGATGTCCTCCGCGATGATCAGCAACGGACGGCCGGCGCGCGCCACGAGCTCCAGCACCGGCAGGAGGTCTTTCATCGAGCTGATCTTCTTCTCGTGGATGAGAATGAACGGATTCTCGAGGACCACTTCCATGCGCTCGGGGTCCGTCACGAAATACGGCGAGAGGTAGCCACGATCGAACTGCATCCCCTCGACGACCTCGAGCGACGTCTCGAGCGTTTTCGCCTCCTCGACGGTGATGACGCCGTCTTTGCCGACCTTCTCCATCGCGTCGGCGATGATCCGACCGATGGTCTCGTCGTGGTTCGCCGAGATCGTGCCGACCTGGGCGATCATCGGGCCATTCACCGGCTTGGATTGCGCCTCGAGCGCCACCACGATGGCCTCGACGGCTTTGGCGATGCCGCGTTTGATCGCCATCGGATTGGCGCCGGCGGTGACGTTCTTCGCGCCTTCGCGATAGATCGCCTGGGCCAGCACCGTGGCCGTGGTGGTGCCATCGCCGGCGACATCCGACGTCTTGCTCGCGACTTCCTTCACCATCTGGGCGCCCATGTTTTCGAGCGCATCCTTCAGCTCGATTTCCTTCGCGACGGTGACGCCGTCCTTGGTGATCGTGGGCGACCCGAATTTCTTGTCGAGGATGACGTTGCGTCCCTTGGGCCCGAGGGTCACCCGCACCGCGTTGGCCAGGCTATTGACCCCGCGAAGAATGCCTTGCCGCGAGGAATCGCCGTACACAATCTGTTTTGCCATTCCGTATCTCCTATCGCGCCGCGTTCAGCTGTCAGTCGTTACTTCTTCTTCTTCTTCGCCCCGTTGCCGTCAATGACGGCCAACACTTCATCCTCGCGCATGATGAGGTAGTCCTCGCCATTGAGCTTGACCTCCTGGCTCGTGTACTTGCCGAAGAGGATCAGATCGCCCGCCTTCACATCGAGGGGCACGCGCTTGCCGTCGTCTTTCACTTTGCCGTTGCCCGTGGCGATGACCTTGCCTTGTTGCGGCTTCTCTTTGGCCGTGTCCGGGATGATGATCCCGCCGACTTTCTGCTCGCCTTCTTCAAGGCGCCGAACAATGATCCGATCGTGTAGCGGTCTGATGTCCATGGATTTCAACTCCAAACTGTGGGGCAAATCGGTGGATCGGGGGAGACGACGTGGTGACGGGCGTTTCATCTGCGCTCCGATCATGGCCGAAATGGGCCTGTCGGCGCGCACCCATCACCATGAAGGGAGCACTCTTCGAACGCTGGCGGGCTCAGTTCTGAAAAGCTCTAACCGCGATCATATATGTCGGCGAGCCGGCGTGTGTGTGCAGAAGTGAACACCGGGTCCAGCCTCAGGCTGACGCGCGCTCAAACACAACGGTCTGAGCCAGGAGATTTGGTTTCGCGCTCCTGCTCGCTTGAGTCCATGAACGAGACTGAGCCGATGGACTGCTGCCCGCGTCTGCGTTCGCCCACCATTCTTGCTGGAGGCGCGCGAGGTCCGGAAGCGTGAACCCGAGGAGGTCTTCGATTTCAGCGAACGTCAGGACGACGGTGTTCGCGTATCGATCATCCAAGTACTTGTGCAGAGACAGATATTCGGCCGGCACCGCGAACGGTTGCGGCGTTGCTGGTGCTTGAGTGGCCGTCTTTCTCGATCCGCGCGGCATCAACGCAAACGCCGTCCTGAAGTTCATGTGTGTGCCTCGGTCGTCGATGTTGCCCAGTTGATTGCAACTCGTGACCGCCGGCCGTCGAACGCGCGCCACCGTGGTAACCGGGCCGACCGACCCCATTGCAGGCGGCGGTTGCGCGGCACGGCGGGAATCCCCGTGTCTAGGCGGACGACCAATACAGTCGCGGGTCGTTTCATGCCGTCCACTGTACGCGAGGCGCCTTCCATCATCCTGTTCCCGATTGCACAGACCGCGAGGGCCGGACTCATGGGCGTCGGCGCGAGTGATTTGCTCAAGGACCGCTGCTGGTCGTGACCGCCGTTGCGTCGGTCAGCCCGGCCCAACAGCCGACCGTGACGTCGAGCTACGGCCCGACCAATCAAACCGAAACCTTCGGCCAGATCAAGGCCGCTCGCATGGCCGTGAAGGCTGGGCGGGCGAAGGCTCACGCGGACCTGCTCGTCACGGTCTATGAGATGTTCAACGGCATCCTGAACCCGAAGCAGCTGGAAGGCCTCCGTCTGCTGGTCACGCAGTTCCCGCAGCAACAGTTCAACGCGACGGAAGACCGCCGCACCGACCGGCCCGAGGGGATGCTGGGCGTGACCTGTTTCGACTGCCACGCTAACGGCCACACCAACGGCGCCGCGCACCTGGTGGGAGACATCCGCCCGCAGGAGTTCCGTCACCGGATCGAGACACCGTCGCTGCATGGCGTAAACATCCAGCGGCTCTTCGGATCGCAGCGGGCGCTCAAGACCGTCGAAGACTTCACGGAGTTCGAACAGCGAGCGGCGTACTTCGACGGGGACCACGTGATGGCTGCCAAGAAAGGCGCCAACATGCTGGAGCGCGGGTCACAAGTGCAGGCGATGTCGGAGTTCATGGAGATTCTCGACTTCCCTCCCGCTCCCAAGCTCAATGTCTATGGCGAGCTCGACGCGGCCACCGCCACCGCCAGCGAACGCCGGGGCGAAGCGCTCTTCAACGGCAAGGGTCAGTGCGTCCGGTGCCATCAAGCGCCGTACTACACCGATAACACCATGCACGACCTGAGGGCCGAACGGTTCTACGAGCAGGAATTGGCGAACGGCATGATGATGGCCCACGATGGCGCGATCAAAACGTTCCCGCTCCGCGGCATCAAGGACTCGCCGCCCTACCTGCATGATGGGCGCTGCTTCACGCTCGAAGATACGGTGGAGTATTTCAACCTGGTGCGACAGCTTCACTTGCACGCGGAGGAGAAGAAGGATCTCGTCGCCTTTCTCCGAACGCTCTGAACTTCTCGCGCATCACATTGGGAACGCGCGCGCGGCCACCAGGACCATGGCGAGCGTCACGGCGGCAATGGCGCATTCGCCGACGATGCCGACAATCAACGGACGCCATCCTTGCTTCGCCAGCTCGGACACGTTTGTCCGCAGACCCACGCCCGCGAAGGTGAGCAGAAACGCCCAGCGGGACAGATTCGCCACGTCCTGGACCTGCGGCGGGTTGAACACGCCGGCTGTCGCCAGGGCGGAAATCACGACGAACCCCAACACGAACTTCGGAAACTTCTGCCAGAGAAACGCCGCCTTGTTGCGGATCTCGCCGCTCTGGGGACGCTGCCGCCGCCGCGCCCAATACAACGCGTACCCGAGCACGACGAAGCCGATCGTGGCGTTGCGGGCCGTCTTGGCGAGTACCGCGAACTTCCCCGCCGCGTCCGAGTACAACGCGCCCGCGGCGGTGGCTTCGGCGGTGTTGTCGACGGCGAGACCAACCCACAGCCCGTACGCCTGATCGCTCATGCCGAACGCGCGGCCGATCACCGGAAAGACGAACAAACTCACGGCGCCCAGCGCGAGAATCGCCGCGATCGCGTACGACGCGTCCTCATCGTCCGCGTCAATCGCGCCCTTCGCCGCGATGATGGCCGAGACGCCGCAGATCGACGATCCAATGGCGAGCAGGCTGATCAACTTCGGCGGCAATTTGAACGCGCGGCCGAGCGCGGTCATGATGGCAATCGCGACCGCCAGTTCCAGCGCCACGCAGACGAGGCTCACGCCTCCGAGTTTCACGACGTCGCCGAGCAGGAATCTGACGCCCAGCAGCACGATGCCCACCTTGAGCCAGAACTCGTAGGTCTCGACGCCTTTGCGGAACAGCTCCGGCACGCCGACCGTGTTCGACACCACGAGTCCAAACACGATCGCCCAGAGCACGTACTCGATGTTCGGAAGCGTCACGTGATGAACCCGGCCGTAGCTGGCAATCGATTGTTCGGTGACCTTCGCGGCAAAGCCAATCACCGCCAGAAGGATCATGCCGGGGACGATGTGCATCCACGCCGGCAGATGCCGGGGCGCGGTCACGGGATCGGTCGCTAGAGTCACAACGTCACCACGGAATCCCGGAGACGAAGCCGGTTTTGATCAGGATGACGGCCACCGCCGCGGCCAGCACAGCCCACCAGTCGAGCGACAGACGCATGCGACCTCCGTTACAGCGTGACGGATTATATGGGCGTCGAATGAGAGCGCCGGAGAGTTTTCGTGCGGCCAACTCACTGACCAGCGAAGTAAACGCCTGACGCCCTTCCTCCGTCAAACGGACGGAGGATTTTCGATGCTGCGCAAAGTTTGCGTCATCACTACCCTGATCATGAGTCTGGCGGCCGCCGTTGTGGCCCAGTCCCGCGATCGCGGCTTCAGGCGCTCCGCCGACGCTTCGTGCAGCGACGGGTGGAACGACCGTCGCGCGTCGCACTGCGAGATTCGTGAAGACACCATCGGCGGAGCCAATCCGCTCGACATCGATGCTGGTCCGAACGGCGGCATCCACATTCGCGGATGGGACCGCGGCGACGTCCTCGTGCGCAGCAAGATCATCGGCTACGCGAGGAGCGACGCCGACGCGCGAGCCATCGTGTCCGGCGTCCGCATCGAGACGGCGGGCGGCCGCGTCCGCGCGAGTGGTCCGACCACGGACCGCGACGAACACTGGGCCGTCAGCTTCGACGTCCAGGTTCCGCGCACCGCGATGCTGACGCTCAATACGCGCAACGGCGGGATCTCGATCGACGACTTCCGCGGCACTGCGGCGTTCCACGCCGCCAACGGCGGCGTGTCACTCAGCAATGTCGGCGGCGATCTGCGTGGCGCGACCACCAACGGCGGCATCACCGTCGATCTGCAAGGGGATCACTGGGACGGCGCGGGACTCGACGTGGAAACGCACAACGGCGGCGTCCGCCTCACGCTGCCGGCAACGTATTCCGCCGAGCTCGAGACCGGCACGACCAACGGCCGTATCAGCATCGATTTTCCCGTGACCGTACAAGGAAGGATCGACCGTCACCTCACCGCGACCTTGGGCGCGGGCGGCCCGAAGGTCCGCGCGATCACGACCAACGGCGGTGTGACGATTCGGCGCCGGTAGCGACCGAGTGTGTCAGCTGAATCGGTGACCAGCATATTTCGGACTACAGAATATTGTCAACGATCAGCGGTCGAACGACCTCACGCACGGCGGCCAGGAGCGCATCGACGTCCTCCGGATACAGCCGGCCGATGGTCCCGATGCGGAAGCAGTTCGCATCGATCAGCTTGCCCGGATAAATCACGAAGTTCCGCTCGCGCAGACGTGCGTAGAACTCGTCGAAGTCGAACGCCGGATCGTCGGGATAGAAGAAGGACGTGATGACGTTGCTCTGGTGGTCCGGATGGACGACGGTTCGGAATCCGAGCTCGCGCATGCCGGCCACGAGGCGCTGGTGGTTCGCGCGATAGCGCGCGGCTCGGGCGGCCACGCCGCCTTCACGTTCGAGCTCGATGAGCGCCTGCTCCAGCGCGACAATCACGTGCGTCGGCGGCGTGAAGCGGAACTGGCCGTCTCGCTCGAACCCGCGCCACTGCGCCGCGAGGTCGAGGCTCACGCTGCGCGCGGCCGACGACTCGAGCGTCGCGGTGTTCGCGATCACAAAGGACACGCCGGGCACGCCTTCGAGACATTTGTTCGATGAGGCCACGAGCGCGTCGATGGCGTCGGCGTACACGTCGATCGACATGGCGCCAAAACTGCTCATGGCGTCGACGAGGCACGCGCATCCGGCCTCGCGCGCCACGCTGGCAATCTCGGCGAGCGGGTTGATCACACCCGACGTCGTCTCGCAGTGCACGACCGCCATGTGCGTGATGCCCGCCTCGCGCGCGAGCGCGCGCGCGACCTCGTCGGGTGAAACCGGCTCGGTCGGCGACGAGCTGACCGCGACCGACGGAATGCGGAGCACGCGCGCGATGTCGAGCATCCGCTGGCCGTACGCGCCGTTCTCCGCGACGAGCAGCCGGCCGTTCGGCGGGATCAACGTGCCGAGCATAGCCTCGACACCGAACGTGCCGCTGCCCTGCATGAGCACCGCGGCGTAGCCGTCGGCGCGGGACGTTCCGGCCAGTGCGAGCAATCGATCGTGCACACGCCCGACCGTCCGGATGAACTCGACGTCGCGTGAGCCGAGGTCGCGCTGCATCGCCGCCTTCACCGCGTGAGACGTGGTCAGTGGACCCGGCGTGAAGAGCAGCGGCACCGAGACGTCGCCAGGCGCGCGTTCGCAGGCCGGGTCCATGTCTTCGACGATGCGAAGAAGATCGACGAGCGAATCGATCAGATGTGTATGAGGATACCGCGCGAGCTCGTCCTCGCTGTGGGATCCGCTCGTGACGCCGACGATGAGACCGCAGCCGGCGGCGTCACCTTCCTGCAGATCGGCCGGTGTGTCGCCGACTTTCGCGACCCACGCCGCGTCGCCGACGCCGGTCAGCGCCATCGCGCGCCAGACCATGTCGGGATGCGGCCGCCCGTGGTCGACTTCGTCGCTCGCGACCGTGGCGTCGACGACGTCGATCGTCCAACCGAGCCGGTCGAGGATCGCGTTGGTGATCGCACGGCTGAAGCCTGTGTCGAGCGCCACTTTGATCCCGCGCGCGTGCAGCGCCCGGAACACCTCGCTGGCGCGGTCGGTCTCGCGGACGTGAATGCTGTGGCGGTAGTGATCGAGCATCAAGCGCTCGAAGTCCGCGTATATCGATGCGACCTCCTCATCGCTCGGCGGTGTCCCCCGACCCGACGACAGCAGGCTCGCGATGACGAACGGCTTCGGCATCCCCATCAACGCGTTGATCTGATCGCGCGTCGTCGGCACGCCGGCGTGCGCCACCGCGGTCGCGAGGCAGGTGTGGACCGCGTCTCCGTCGTACACGGTCGTGCCGGCCATGTCGAACACGACGAGATCAATCGGCATGTGCGTGCTCCTTGTCATCAATTGTCACGAGTCGGACACAAGTCTGACTCGAGTCCGACTCCACTCCGACTTGTGTCAGACACGTGTCCGGCTCGACTCCGACACGTGTCTGACACCAGCAGGCGATCATCGAGGCGGCGGCGACTGCCGCTTGCAAGCGAAAGACGACGCTCCATCCGAGATGCTGCGCGACCGATCCGACGACGACACCCGACGCCAGCGCGCCGAGATAGCCGGCCGTATCGATGAGGCCGGCGGCAGTCGCGCTTCCGCGCCGCCCGCCGAAGTCGACCGCGATGGCCCCCGCGAGCAGCGAGTACGGGCCGATCACGAGGTACGTCGGCGTCCAGGCGTTGAACGACTCGCGAATGAGCGTCAGTCCAAGCGAGACGAGACACACGAGCCAGAACGCCGGATTGCGAACGTACGGCGCAAGTAGATCCCGCAGGCCCGCCGGTCGCGACGCGTTGCCGCGAGAGCCATACACATTCCGCGCGCTCACGGGCGGCTCGTCGACCCCGACACTCCGCGGGCTCTCACGGAGCGTCACCGCACACACGATCGCGATCGCGGCAAGCGTCGCTGCCGAAGCGATGAACACGGCGCGCCATCCGGCGCCGTGGCTGACGAGCGCGCCCAGCCACACGCGTCCCGCCGCATCGCCGAACAGGAAGCTGAGCGAGAGCACGCCCATCACCGCACCATACCGCTCCGGCGCGTACCAATGCGACGCAATCTTGACGAGCGCGCCCCATCCCATCGATTGCGCGAAGCGATTGATCGTCCACGCCGCCACGAACGCGGCAAAGCCGGCCGACGCGCCAAACGCCAGCGTGGCCGCAATCGATCCGATCATCCCGGCGAGGAACATGCGACGGCCGCCGATCACATCGGCCGCCGCGCCGTTCACCAGCTTGCCGGCCGCGTACGCGAGCACCCCAGCGGAGCTGATCAGGCCGAGCGCCGCCTTGTCGAGACCGCGGCCGCCGAATTCTGCGAGCAGCCGCGGTGCGGCGACCGACAAGTTCGTCCGGCACACGTAGTAGCCGGCATACCCGACGAACAGCGAGCCCGCGGTGATCGTCCGCCACGCGCGAGCGCGGTCCGGGTGATGGTCCGCGACGCCAACCTCGTGACCTGTTTCAGCGGATTGGTCGGCAGTCCGATCAGGAAATCGGCGAACGCGTTGCCGGTGAACGACCCGTCGAAGAAGTACCGTCCGTAGTCTTCTCCGGAGAAGAAGGTCACCATTTCGAGCGGTCGATCGTGGCGCGCTCGGTCTGGATCACGGGGCTCGCGGCCACGACGTCCACGCGCTCCTGGCTGCCGGCGAGCCGCAGGCGCGCGTCGACACGGACCGTCTGACGCGCGAGCCGTTCGACGTCGAGCGTCCGGTCGGCGAACGACGCGAGCGTCAGCGTGACGCGTACCGGCCCGCGTCGAGGTTCGCGGCCTGATAGGTGCCGGTCCCATCGCTGACGATCGTGCGCGGGACGCCGGTGTTGACGTTCGCGACGCCGACGGTCACCCCCGGAAGCGCCGCGCCGGTGTCGTCGGTCACCGTGCCGACGAGCGTGCCGTACGTGGATTGCGCGCGGCTCGGCGACGCCCACGCGAGAACGAAGAGACAGACCGCCGTCACGAGTGTTCGCATCGTGCGCCTCAATCGTCCGCCACGATAAGCGCGCGTTGCGACAAGCGGGTGATCGCCGCGTGAACTCGGTGAAACGATCATTTGTTGTGCGCGCGACACATCCACGGCTTAGACTCTGCGCCGGAGGTCGGCCGATGCGATTTCGGATTTCGTGGTTGGCGCTCGTTGGCGTGCTCGCCGGGGCCGCGACCGTTTGGACGCAGGCGCCGCGAGCCCGCAACGTGGTGCTGGTGACGCTCGATGGCGCCCGGTGGCAGGAAGTGTTCGGCGGCATGGACGAATCACTGCTGCGAGCGACTGCGCCGAAGGACACCGATGTGACGACCTTGCCGTCGTACAAACAATTCTCCGGCGCGAGCCCCAGTGAGCGGCGCGGACGGTTGATGCCGTTTCTCTGGCGCACCTTGCTCGTGGATCACGGATTCATCGCCGGCGACCGGACCGCCGGCAGTCTCGTGTCGGTCACCAATCGCCACTGGTTCTCGTATCCCGGCTACTCCGAGATCCTCACCGGGCAGGCGCACGACGAGGCGATCAAGAGCAACGATGCGATCCGGAATCCGTTTCCGTCGGTGTTCCAGTTCGTCCAGCGACGGCTGCTGCTCCAGCCGGCGCAGATCGCCACGTTCGCGTCGTGGGGTGTCTTCAACGAGATTGTCGAGAGCGAACAGGGCGCGACCACGGTGAACGCCGGCGTGGCCGCGTACGACTCGCCGTCGCCGCAGATCCAGGCGCTCAGCGCGCTGCAGCGCGAAACACCGACATCGTGGGGCAACGCGCGCCGCGACGCGTACACGTTTCGCTTTGCCATGGACTATCTGAAGCGCGTGCATCCCCGCGTGCTGTACGTCGCCTTCGACGAGACCGACGACTGGGCGCACGAGGGCCACTACGACCTCGTGCTCGAGATGCTGCATCGGACCGACGGCTATCTCAAGGAGCTGTGGGACGCGCTGCAGGCCGACCCGCAGTATCGCGGCACGACGACACTCATCGTCGCCACCGATCACGGGCGTGGGCGGACCGCCGCGGACTGGAGGAAGCACGGGAAGGAGGTCGCGGGCGCCGACGAAATCTGGATGGCGATCGCGTCGCCCGACAGCGCGCGCCGCGGCGAATGGCGCGACCATCGGCCACTTTTTCAGAATCAGATCGCCGCGACGATTGCGGCGGCGCTCGGCCTGAATTACCGCGAGCAGAACCCCCAGGCGGGCGAAGCGATCGCGCTGCGCTAAACGAGCGAGGATCGAAGGAAGGCGCGCGCCTGCTCCGGACCGTCCCAGCCGAGCAGACGTAGATCTCTTTTCTCGAAGAACGCCGCCGCCACGAAGAACTGTTCGAGCTCGGCGCGCACGCGCTCCGAGAGATCGAACACGTCCGCGATCGAGTCGTGACGCGGCGCGGTCACGGGCAGCGCGGCGAGGCGGTCGTTGCGCTCGCGCGCGCCTGATTTCGGGTTCGTCTGTTCCACAATCAGAATCCCAATCGGCCGGCACGGCACGAGGACGCCCGGATAGCTGAAGCCGTCCCAGACGATCATCGCGTCGACCGGATCGCCGTCGGACGCGCGCGTCGACGGCACGAATCCCCAGTCGTGCGGATACACGACGCCGGACGGCAGCGGCCGGGAGAGGACAATCCGGTCGAGTGTGGCGTCGTACTTGAACTTCGAGGTGGCGCCCCGCGGTGACTCCACGATGACGTTGATCGATCCGTCCTCCCGAAAGGCGGCGAGCGTCACGTCATCGACCGATCGGTGCGGTGCCGGGAATCGGAATGCGGACCGACACGTCCCTCTCGCGCGTCTTCTCCAGCCCGCCCGTGCTCGCGCGGCGCCACAGAT
>MNEX01000340.1 GCA_001917905.1 Acidobacteria bacterium 13_1_40CM_65_14 | reverse complement strand
AGTCCTACATTTCCCAACTGCTGACAGGCAAGAAACCGCCCCCAGCGCCCGAGCGCACCGATATTTACGAGAAGATGGAAACGTTTTTGAGGCTGCCCGCCGGAAAGTTGTCCACCCTGGCAGACCTGCAGCGGACCGCCGCCTTGAAGAGAAAGCATGCGGACCCGCCCGCGGCTTTGTTCAAGGAAGTGCGCGAGTTGATCCTCCGCAAATGCGAAGCGAGTAAAGAACAACCCATCCGCGAGATGTTCGAGAAGGAGCCCTTCGGCGCCCTGGAACGCCTCGTCACTCAGAAGCTGCTGGACGTCGTCAAGCGAGTGACGAAAGAGGAATTGGACGATGAAAACTGGCTCCGTCTCGTGTCTCGACTCACCAACCGAAGTTACGAGCAGGCGCGAGTCATTGTGCTCGAGTTCCTGGAGGCGGATATCTTCAACCTCTCGGTCGAAAACTGCGTCACGTTTCTCGATCCGCTGATCGAATCGTGGGACATCGATCTCGCGACGTTCGGGATGGAGGTCGTGCTGAACCGCCGCCTGGCGCCCGGACACCCGAAGAAATTCGAGTTCGTCGAACGGGAATCCGGCCCACCGGTCGGCGAGGAACCAGGGCTCCAGGCCTTCCTCCGGGATCCCTCCTTGAAGGGCGATGCGACCGACGAGGAAATCGAGTTTCTCAAGAAGCTGCGATTCACGCGAAAACGGCCGACGCCCCTCTACTATTACCGGGAACTGCAAAACCTGCGAGACCCGCTCCATTTTCACCGCGTGTCGACCGAGGAGAAGACGGCGTAGACGGAGTTTGTATCTCCCTGACGCGTGGGAATCACCACGTGACGGTTCGCAACGGGCCATCGTTGAAGCACGTCCCTGTAAAGCTGCTCGACCGCTTGCTGGCCCGTCTGGGACTTATAGATGCTCGCCACGGCCACTCTCCAGGAGCGCGTTGATCATTCGAAGCAACTCGCAGGTCAACATCGGGCTCGCGGTGATCGTGATCCGCAGCTTGGCCTGCTCCGGGTAGTAGATGCTGTCCACCCTGGGGAAATCAGCTTCTCCCTTTCTCGCGTTCAGCGACGCCATGACCATCGTGGTGATGCGATGACTTTCGTCCGGGCTGATCACATCGACGTCGACGATGCTCGACGCGATGACATGCCGCGTTCGAGCCACTGGTGTATCGGCGGCGCGAGTCTCGCCAGCGAATTCATCGAGATCGGATCGGGCGATCCGGTACTCCTTGCCGATGCGCCTCGCCTTCAGCCGCCCGTCAGCGTTGATCATTCGAAGCAACTCGCCGGTCAACATCGGGCTCGCGGTGATCGTGATCCGCAGCTTGGCCTGCTCCGGGAGAATAATACGGCTTCATGACCAAGGATCCACCCTGGCCGCCGCGCTGAGCTCGCAGCACGCGACACGTGGTCACTTGGCCGGTGTCGGCAGATTCTTCAGCAGCAACGGATAGACGTAGCCGGCCGGCAACACGCGGTCGGGATCGGGCCGCACACTCAGGTACGTCACGTGATCGGTGATTTGACTCCACCCGTGGCCGACGCCGGTAGGGATGATGATGATATCGCCCGCCTGCACCCTGCGGCTGTATGCGTTGTCACCGGCCGTGCCATTGCCGCTCGGGCCATTCATCACGTTGACGTTCGGGCTCGCCTTCTTGTTGACGATCGTGCCTCCCGTTGTGAGGATGCCCGATCCTGACGTGATGACGTACGTCTCCGCCGTGTAGTCGTGGTAGATCATCGAGATCGGGTCGCCAGGTTTGTCGTTGGTCGGGCCCCGATGGATGATGCCGACGCCGAGGTTGTACTTGCCCATGTCAACGACGCGAAGCTGCCGGTCGGGCGGCGACGCCGGCGCGTTCTTCAAAACCAGGTCGATGTCGGACTTGGTGATGTCGAATGCAATGTTCGGCGGCGCACCTGCCTGCGACACGGTGACGGCCTGCCACACGGAGAACGTGATCAGAACGGAGAGGACACCCAGGATGATTCTCTTCATCGTCTTCCTCCTTCAGCCGGCGTTTAGCGGACGGCCACACGGTGAGGCCCGGCGCGATAATAGTCCTTGGTCCTTGGTCGTTGGTCTTTAGTCCCTCATCGTTGGTCGTGCACAACGACCGACGACCAACGACCAACGACCAACGACTAATGTGGTCCGGGATTCATCTCGTTCTTCACGATCTTTCCACCCTTCATGACGAACCGGACGCGTTGAAGCTCGGTGATGTCTGCGAGTGGATCTCCGGAAACCGCGATCAGGTCGGCGTATTTCCCCGCGTCGATCGATCCGAGCTCGTCCTGCCAGCCTAGTACCTCGGCGTTGATGGTGGTTCCCGACTGAATGGCCCTGGCGGGACTCATGCCACGCTGCACCAGCGACGCAAAATCGAGGGCCTGCGTCCCGTGCGGATAGGTCGAGCCGTCGACGCCGCTGCCCATCATCACTTTGAGGCCCTTGGTCGCGATCGCCATCGAAGCCGCCTTCTCGAAGATGGGAATGATCCGGTACTTGCCGCCGGTGTTTCTGTTATCGGTATCGTCCATACTCGGCTCGGTGTAGCGGACCAGCGTCGGATCGTAATAAAGCTTTCTGGCGACCATCATGTCGACTTGTTCCTGGTTCAAGCCAAACCCGTGCTCGATCGTGTCGCAGCCGGCGATGATGGCGTTCTTCTGCCCCTCGCCTCCGTAGACGTGACAGCCGGCCTTGTGTCCGAGACGATGCGTCTCGTCGATCAGCGCTTGCAGGACGGGCATCGGATACGTCACCTGGTATTGCGCCTCGCCCGTGGCCGTGAAGGAATAATTTCCCGCCGGGTACAACTTGATCCAATCCGCGCCGTGTCCAATCTGCTCGCGGACGGCTGCGCGCGCTTCTTCGACCGAACGCACCACCGTACTGGCCAAGGGGTTCTCCGGACTCGTCGCCGGAGCTGCGCCCCAGACGATGCCCAGCGTCGATACTTGAAACCTCGGGCCGTCGATGCGCCCCTGGTTGATGGCGTCGCGGATCTCGACGTCGCCATATCCATTGCCATGCGAGCTCATGTCACGCGCCGCCGTGAAACCCGCCCGCAGGTCTGCCTGCGCGTTCTGTACCGCGATGAGCATCGCACGTTCCGTCGTCATCTTCGGTCCGCGCGTGTTGAACATGTGCGTGTGCGCGTCGATCAATCCGGGCAGCACCGTCGCCTGGCCGAGGTCGATGATTTGAGCTCCCGCCGGAATACTGACTCGAGCCTCCGGTCCGACCGCGGTAATGCGCTCTCCGAGAAGAAGCACGACCTGTCTGGTCAACATCTGGCCGGTCTTGCTGTCGAACAGGCGGCCGGCGCGGACCGCGACGACGCGCGGAGCCGGAGGGCACTGATAAAAGCCGCCGTCAGGTCCCACGCAGGGCTGCGCGCCCGCGCCTCGCCACGGGGGCCGCGGAGGCTGCGCCCAAAGCGGAATCGCCGTCATGACTATCGCGAACGCCGCCATCGCAAACCTGCATTGCATCGCGCAGCCCTCCTTCAACTTCGAACGACAGGAACGCGTGATCGTCGCCGAGTATGATAGGCCCGTTTGAGAAAGGGCCCGGACCTGCATGAGCGCAAGGAACACGACGTCGCTGGCGATTCTGCTTTGTACCGCGTTCACCGCTGTGGCGGTGGCGCAAACGTCGTCGAAGGACTACCCGCAGTGGCGCGGACAGAACAGAGATGGTTCTGCGGCGGCCTTCGTCGAACCGAGATCATGGCCGGAGCATTTGACCCTGAAGTGCATCGACACGCCACGCGACTATCGAATCGTCCACAGATAGATCATCAGGCTGTTGATGTCCTGCGACTGGTCGGGCGGCCACTCGGGCCCCATGTCGTAGTAATGCGACACGATGCGTGTGCCAGGCCGCAGGCGTTTCAGCTTCGGCATCAACTGCTGATTCAGGCGAGGCAGGAGATACAACGTCACGACGGTCGCCGGACTGAGATCGGTCTCGAACAAATCCTGAGTCACGAACCACACGCGATCCGCGACCCGCGCCTTGACCGCGTTGTCGTTGGCCTCGCGGACGAGCCGCGGTTCGATCTCGATGCCGACGCCGCGGGCGCCGTACTTCTGCGCGGCCGTAATCGGAATGCGTCCGTCGCCGGATCCGAGATCGTAGACGACGTCGGCCGACGTGACGCGCGCCATCTGCAGCATCGCCTCGACGACGTTCTGCGGCGTCGGGACATAGCGAACGTCAGGCTGCTGTTTCGGCCGTTGCTGCGCGGACAGCGATGCGACCAGCAGCGCGGCGGCGGCCATCGCGATCCGCGTCGTCATGGAAGCCCGAACACGAACAATGAATAGCCGGCGGCAATCGCGACGTACTGCTTGCCGTCGACCGCAAACGACATCGGATTCGCTCTGACGGCGCCGCCCAGCTGCAGATCCCAGAGCGGTTTGCCCGTATCAGCGTCCAGCGCGAAGAAGTTGCCTTCATCCGTTCCGCCGAACACGAGGCCGCCGGCGGTCGACAACACGCCGCTCATCGGCGGCGTCAAGAGCTTGAACTCCCACTTCAACCTGCCCGTTGTCGCGTCGAGCGCGCGCACCGCGCCCCACGCGTCGTCGCCGTTGACCGCACGTCCTCCGCCGGCCACGAACGCCTCACCGGGCTTGTAGCTCGGTTCGCCTTTGAAGAAGTACGTACCCATCTCGCGCGTCGCCTGGTAGAACAGCTTCGTCTGCGGGCTGTACGACGGACTCGGCCAGTTCGAGGCGCCTTGAATGTTGGGAAAGACGAGCGTGCCCTCGAGACTCGGCGCCGTGTCGGGACGCCGAATCGGCCGGCCCTTCGCGTCGATCCGCTCGGCCCACGTCTGCTTCGCGTACGGCAGCGCCGACAGGAACTCTCCGGTTTCACGATCGAGCACGTAGTAGAACGCGTTGCGGTTGGCCATCGCGACGAGCTTTCGCGCACGTCCGTTGATCGTCGCGTCGAAGAGCACCGGAATTTCGTTCGCGTCCCAGTCGTGGATGTCGTGGGGCGTGAACTGAAAGTGCCACTTCATTTTCCCGTCGACTGGATTCAGTGCAATGAGCGAACAGGTGTACAGGTTGTCGCCGGGCCGGAGATCGCCGTTCCAATCGGGTCCAGGATTTCCCGTGCCCCAGTACACGAGATTCAGCGCGGGATCGTACGAACCGGTCAGCCACGCCGAGCCGCCGCCGGTCTTCCAGCTGTCGCCGCTCCACGTGTCGGATCCCGCCTCGCCCGGCGCGGGAATCGTATGCGTGCGCCACACGCGCGTGCCCGTTTTTGGATCGTACGCGTCGAGGAATCCGCGAATGCCCGCTTCGGCGCCCGAGACACCGACGATGATGCGCCCCGCGAGCGCCAGCGGCGCCGACGTCACGTAGTAGCCGAACTTGTTGTCGTCGACGGCGATGTTCCAGCGGACGGCGCCTGACTTGGCGTCGAGCGCGATGAGGTGGCCGTGGACCGTGCCGACGAAGACCGTGTCGTCGAGAATCGCCACACCGCGATTGACCGGCGGCGAACCGATCACGATCACGTCGGTCGGAATCGTCGGCGAGTACGTCCACAGCGGACGGCCGCTGCGCACGTCGAGCGCGGTCACGGTGCTCGGCGGCTCGGTGATGTACATCACGCCGTCGGCGACGATCGGCGACGTCTCGACAATGCCGGTCCGGCGCACCTGATAGATCCATGCCGGCGTCAAGCGCGCCACGTTCTCGCGCGTGATCTGATTCAACGGCGAGAAGCGATGCGACTGGTAATTGCCCGAGTACGTGAGCCAGTTGGACGGCTCACTCTCCGCGGCGGCGATGCGCGGCGGCGCAACCTGCGCAAATGCGTTGAGCGGAGAGAGCGCGATCGCGACGAGAAGCGCGAGCCTCACCGGGCACCTCTCAGGCTGGACAAATACGCGACGAGATCCTCGACTTCGGCGTCGGTCAGACGTCCGCGGAATCCGGGCATCAGGCTCTTCCCGAATTCCTTTTCGAGATCCTTGAGATCGCTTTTCCGAAACGAATGGAGTCGATTGCCGACGTCGCGCAATTGAATCGTGAACGGATCTTCGTTGATGCGCACGCCGCGCACCTCGCGTCCGTCGGCGGTCACGATGCGCACGGGCAGATACTCGGTGAAGCCGCGGCCGGGAACGGGAGACGATCCGCGCGGCAGCGCCTCGGCCGGTCCGAGAAACGACTGCCGCAGGTACGCGGCCCCGCGGCTGACGCCGATCTCGCTGAGATCCGGACCAAAGCTTCCGCCCTGGCCGCTGACGATGTGGCACGACGCGCACGCGAGCTTGTCGTAGATGACGCGGCCCCGCTCCGCGCTGCCCGTGGTCGCAGCGGTTGTCGTCCGGCCGAGCGACCGCACGTACGCGACGAGCTGATCGATCTCGTTCTCGGTCAGCCGCCGGACGCGCGGCATCCCGCGATCCGGGATTCCGTCGCGAATCACCGCGCGAAGGGCGTCCGCGTCCGCGGCGCGGGTCAGCGTCGGATGATTCAGGCTCGGCCCTTCGTCGCCGGTGCCATCGATCCCGTGGCACCGCGCGCACATGCCGTCGAACAGCTTCTTGCCTTGCGACACGTCGGCTGTCGCATTCTGCGCCGCGGCGTACGACGGAGCGGCGATTGACAGCACGAACAGCAGGACGGCGGGATGCGCACGGCGCAGGATCATGGGCGGCTCCGGTCACGCGGTGTCAGACCCGTGTCTGACACGTGTCTGACACCGGGTAAACTCTGTCGACGCTCGTGAGAAACGCATACTACGCCGCCGGTCGGACGGCTGTAAACATCGGGGTGACGCCCTGGTATCGCACCATCACGCGCGAGCAATGGCGTGTGCTCATCGCCGCGAAGCTCGGATGGATGCTCGACGCCATGGACTTCATGATTTACGCCATGGCCGTCGGGCGGTTGAAGACCTACTTCGGCTTCGACGACGCGACGGCGGGGATGCTGGGCACGGTGACGCTCGCGATGTCGGCGATCGGCGGGCTCATTTTCGGCGTCGTCGCGGATCGGCTCGGCCGCACGCGCGCGCTGATGGGCACGATTCTGATTTTCTCGTTCGCGTCGCTCGGCGCGGCGACGTCGCAGAGCGTGAGGCAGCTGCTGATGTGGCGGGCGCTGCTCGGGATCGGCATGGGCGGCGAATGGGCGTCGGGCGCGGTGCTCGTCAGCGAGACGTGGCCGCCGGCGCATCGCAACAAGGCAATCAGCATCGTGCAGTCGGGATGGGCGATCGGCTACATCCTGGCGGCGGTGATGGCCGCGGCGATCCTTGGATCGCCCTCGCTCGGTCCCGATTCATGGCGATTGTTGTTCGTCGTGGGCGTGCTGCCGGCGTTCCTGATCCTCTGGGTGCGACGCAACGTTCCCGAGCCGGCGGTGTGGACCGAGCGGCGCGCGACCGGTTCGCGCGTCCGGAATCCGTTCGCCGTCATCTTCGGCCGCGCGCTGATTGGCCGCACGCTGCTCGTCATCCTGCTCGGATCGACGCTGCAGTTCGCGTACTGGGGAATCTTCTTCTGGCTGCCGGGATTCCTCGCGCGTCCGATCGCGCAGGGCGGCGCCGGCATGGGCATCGTCGGCTCGCTTGGCTGGATCATCCCGGTGCAGATCGGCGCGTACTTCGGCTACGTGACGTTCGGCTTCATCGCCGATCGGATCGGACGCCGCCGGACATTCATTGTGTTCATGCTGGCTGCCGCGACGCTGGTCCCGATCTACGGACAGATGGCGCGCAGTCCGCTCGTGTTGCTGCTGCTCGGTCCGGTGCTCGGCTACGTCGGTCACGGATACTTCAGCATGTTCGGGAGCTTCGTCGCGGAGCTGTTTCCGACGCCGGTGCGTGCGACGGGGCAGGGGACGAGCTATAACGCGGGGCGTCTGGCTGGTGCGCTCGCGCCGTACGTGATCGGCGTCCTCGCGCAGCAGCCAAGAATCGGCATCGGCCTCGCGCTCGCGAGCACGTCGGCCTTCTTCCTCGCGTCTGCGTTGATCATCTTTGCGCTGCCGGATCGCAGTGGACAGCCACTGGACGCTTGACGGCTTGACGGCTGTAGCGCAGCCCGTGAGAGCAGGTTGCACAATGAAAACTCTTCACTACGGAGGACACGGGGGACGCGGAGAAAAGCGCATTTAAGTGGTGGCGAGGTAATTTTGGACTGCTCTTTAGGCCTGCGCTACTCCGCGCGGAGCGCGACAACAGGATCGACGCTGCTCGCGCGCCGGGCCGGAACATAACTCGCGATGAGTGCGACGCCGACGAGCAGCACCGCCGCCAGGGCGAACGTCGCGGCGTCGAGCGGACGAACCTCGAACAGGAAGCTTGTGAGGAGTCGCGTCAGCGCCGCCGCGCCGATTGCGCCCAGCACCACGCCGACGATCGTCATCGCGAGCGCCTGACGGACGACGAGACGCAGCACATCCACACGTTGCGCGCCGAGCGCCATTCGCACGCCGATTTCGCGCGTCCGGCGCGTCACGCTGTGCGCGAGCACGCCGAGGATCCCGATCGCCACCAGCGCCAGTGCGACCACCGCGAAGCTGGCGAAGACGACGCTGCGAAACCGCGGCTCCGAGACCGAGTCGGCGACGACCTGCTGCATCGTGTCCACGCGATCGAAAGGCAACCCGGCGTCCACGGTCCGAATCGCGCGGCGAATCGCCGCAGCCGCGCTCGTCGGATCGCCCGCGGTTCGGACGACGAACGTCAGGTTCCGCAGGAGGAATGGCCGTGACGCCTGCAACAACGGCGCGTAGATCGCGGGACGGATCTCATCGCTGAGCGCCATCTGCTTCACGTCGCCCACGACGCCCACCACGGCCGACCAGGGTTCGTTGGGCCCGCCGAATCCGAGCTTGATGCGTTTGCCGATCGCGTCCTGTTCGAGCCACAGGCGGCGCGCCAACGTCTCGGTCACGATGACGACGCCAGGCGCCTGATCGCTGTCGCGATCCGTGAACGCGCGCCCGCGCAGCACCGGAATCGCCATCGCCTGGAAGTACTCAGGGCTGACCGCCGGTTTCCCGATGATGAGTCCGGGTGGCAGCCGCGGCGGGTCCTCGACGGTTCGATCGCCGTCGTCGAGAACCGCCGCATCTCCGGCGACGCGGGATAGTCGCCCTCGGGCAGCGTGACGCCGACGGTCAGGATGCTGTCGGGCCTGAAGCCGGGATCGACGCTGGTCAGGCGCATGAAGCTCTTGACGAGCAGGCCCGCGCCCGCGAGCAGCACGAACGCCAGCGCCACTTCGGCAACGACGAGCACGCTGAAGAACCGCGCGCGGGCCGTCTGCGTCATGCCGCCAGTCTTGAGGGCGGTGATCACATCAGTCTTCGACGATTGGAAGGCCGGTGCGAGGCCGAACAATAATCCGGTCGCCACTGACACGACGATCGTGAACGCAAAAGCCTGCGGATCCATGTGCACTTCGGACAGACGAGGCACGCTGCCGCGCGGGATCAACGTGACCGCGAGATCGATGCTCCACACAGCGACCAGCAATCCCGCAAACCCGCCGGCGACCGCGAGCACGACGCTCTCCGTCAGGAACTGCCGGACGAGCCTCCACCGCCCGGACCCGAGGGCCGCGCGAATCGCCACTTCGCGCTGCCGTCCCGCAGCGCGGCCGAGCAGCAGGTTCGCGACGTTCGTGCAGGCGATGAGCAGCAGAAATCCGACGGCGCCCAGCAGCACGAACAACAGCGGGCGCACGTCGTGGCTCACGTCATCGCGCAATCCGACAATGCGGACATCGAGGCCGCGAGGTCTACCCAACTGTTGCTCGATGGCGCGGGAGACGATGCTCATATCGCTCCGGGCCTGCTCGAGGGTGACGCCCGGTTTCATGCGCGCGACGACCTGCATCAGCGCGTTGCGGCGATCGCCGGGTCGAACGTCGAGGGGCGTCCAGAGCCCGACGTCTTGAACCGGGTGTGAGCCTGCCGCCACCATGCCGTCACGCGGAAACGTGAACTCGGGCGGCATCACGCCAATCACCGTGAACGATTTGCCGTCGAGCGTGATGCGTTGACCGATAAGACTGGGATTGCCGTTGAAGCGCCGCCGCCACACGTTCGCGCCGATGACGACGGTGTCGCTCGGGTCCGCGTCGACGGGTCCGGACCGGAACGTACGGCCGACGAGCGGCGCCACGCCCATCGTCTCGAAGAAGGCGCGTGTGACCGCCGCGCCGAGCAGCCGCTCGGGATCGCCGCCGGTCGTGATGCTGAAGGTGGCGCCCTGGAATCCGGCCATCGACTCGAACACGCGGTTCTCGCGCTGCCAATCGAGAAAATCGCCGGGAGTGATGGAGCGAATCGGGAATGGTGTGGCGTTGCGCGATTGCGGCAGCAGCATCACCAGCCGGTCGCTCTCCCTGAACGCGAATGGCCGAAGGACCACACCGTTCACGAAGCTGAAGATCGCCGTCGTCGCGCCGATGCCGAGCGCCAGCGTTACGATCGCGACCGCCGCAAAGCCGGGATTCTTCACGAGGATTCGAAAGGCGTAGCGGAGATCCTGAATCAGCGTCTGCATATCGTCGCTCTCGTAGCGCAGCCCTTCCGCCTTCGCGTAAAGCTTCCGCCTTCGCTGAAGCTACCGCGGACCACCGTAGCCTTGCGCGAAGGTGGTCAGGCCTGCCAACGCGCGCACAGAGTCAACGTCCGTGCCAGTCACGACCGCGCGATTCTCGCGCATTGCGCGCCGAGCCGCTGCGGGATTGGCCGATGCTGGGAGGGAGCTGTCCGCTCGCGAACACATGGTTGAGTTGATCACGGGTGGTGTCCGGCTTTGCCGGACCCCTACTGCTGCAGCAGCGGCAGCGTCTTCGCCGCAGGCGAGGGCGGGATCGATCTGAGATACGCGTGAATGTCGATCAGATCCTGATCCGAGATGACTTTGCTCGTGTAGGGCGGCATGTTGCCGCCGGTCGGCTTGCGCACGTCACGAATCAGTGGATCGGCGGTCGCGCGCGCGAGGATCCGCGGACGGCGCCGCCCTGACCCTCGGTGCCGTGGCACGAGTAGCAGTAGTAGGTCATGAACAGCTGCTTGCCGTTCGCGGCGTCTCCCACGCTCGGCTGAAGCCGTCGCGCTACGGCTGACGTTCCTGCGCTTGCGACGACAGCAAACGCAACCACGAAGACATGAAGGCACAAAAAAAATGTCTTCTTCGTGTCTTCGTGCCTTCGTGGTTGCATTTTGCGCCCTCGTAGTTGCATCTCACTCATCGAGGTTGCGTGAGCACGTCGACGAGCGCCGGCTCGCCGCGCTTGACGACGTCGATCGCGCGCTTGATGGCGGGACCGAGATCCTTCGGGTTGCTCTTGCGGAGGATCTGTACGAGTTGATGCGTGAGGAGTCGGACGCGGCCGCCCACACCTACGGCCGGTATCTCGAGCGCCTCAACACGCTGACCGCCGATTCCTGGCGCGCCGGTTGAGCAGCTCGCGCACGCGTTGCTTGCCGAGCGCGTTGATCGCAAACGACACAGCAATCAACCGCACATCGAGCCACACGCTCTGGCGGGCAATGTACCGGCGGTCGAGAAACAGTGACGTGCGTGAGGCACGCGACCCGATGATCTGCGCGAGGCCGGTGAGACCGGGGGGCACACGCCAGCGATCGTCGTAGCACGGCGCACTCCAACCCAATCGCGCGGTGTCCGCTTCGGTCAGCGGGCGCGGCCCGACTGCGCTCATCTCGCCGCGCAGCACGTTGATGAACTGCGGCACTTCGTCGAGGCCGGTGCTGCGCAGGATCCGGCCGACGCGCGTGATCCGTCCGTCGCGCATCGATCGGAACTTCAGGATCGTGAACGGACGCCGCTCTTCACCAAGGCGCTCTTGGCGGAAGAACAGCGGCAGTCCGTCCTCCAGCAGGATCGCGAGTGAGACGAGGGTCATCGCCGGCAGGAAGAACAGGAGGCCGCCGGCTGCGCCGGTGACGTCGAGCAGTCGCTTGAACCGCATGGCCCAGAGGGCAGCTTACGTCAAAATGACTTGTTGATGTAAAGTAGTTGGCCTAATGCCTGGGCCATCCCGCAGCCTTCGCGTCAAGTTCATCCTGCCGGCACTCACCGAAGCGACGAGCCCCTACTGGCGACCGATCAAGTACTCGCTGTTTCCACCGCTCGGCCTGGCGACGCTCGCCGCGTATCTGACGCCGGACGATGAGGCCACGATCGTCGACGAACACGTCCAGCGGCTCGAGATCGACGACCGCCCGGATCTGGTGGTGATTCAGGTCTACATCACCAACGCGTACCGCGCGTATCGCCTCGCGGATCACTACCGCGCCAGAGGATCGTTTGTCGCGCTCGGCGGACTCCACGTCACGTCGCTGCCCAGTGAAGCCGAGGCGCACGCCGACGCAATTTTTCTCGGACCAGGCGAGCAGACGTTCCCGCGATTTCTGGAAGACTTTCGCGCCGGCCGGGCGGAGAACGTCTATCGATCGACATCGGGCCGGACGCTGGAACGCGTCCCGCCAATACGCCGCGATCTCATCCGGCGCCGCAACTACCTCGTCCCGAACTCCATCGTCGTCACGCGCGGATGTCCGCAGCACTGCGACTTCTGCTACAAGGACGCCTTCTTCACTGGTGGCCGATCGTTCTACACGCAGCGGGTAGACGAGGCGCTCGCCGAGATCGCACGGCTGCCCGGCCGTCACCTCTATTTTCTCGACGACCATCTGCTCGGCGATCGCCGCTTCGCCGCGGCGCTCTTCGACGGCATGCGCGGAATGAATCGTCTGTTTCAGGGCGCGGCGACGGTCGATTCCATTCTCAACGGCGATCTCATCGAACGCGCCGCGGAGGCTGGACTTCGGAGTCTCTTCGTCGGGTTTGAGACGTTGACGCCCGGCAACCTCGCCCGCAGCAACAAGATTCAGAATCTGAACCGCGACTACACAGCGGTCACGGATCGTTTGCACAGCCTCGGCATCATGATCAACGGCAGCTTCGTGTTCGGCATGGACGATGACGAGGAGGATGTGTTCCGGCGGACGGTGGACTGGGCGATCGAGCACGGCATCACGACGGCGACGTTCCACATTCAGACTCCGTATCCCGGCACCAAGCTGTTCGCGCGCATGGAACAGGAAGGCCGCATCGTGACGCGCGATTGGGATGTGTATGACACGCGTCATGTCGTCTACCGGCCGGCGCGGCTGAATCCTGATGTCCTCAAAGATGGCTACGACTGGGCGTACCGCGAGTTCTATCGCTGGTCGTCGATCGGACGTGCCGCGCTGTCTCACGGCACGCTCGAACATCAGGCGAAGCATTTTTTCTATGCCGCCGGCTGGAAGAAGTTCGAGCCGCTGTGGGACGTGGTCATCCGCGCGCGACAACTTCGGCGCATGACGCCGCTCCTCGAAGCGGTGCTCTCGAAGCTGACACGTGCGACGCCGTTAACCGCGGACGCCGCCGCGCGTAGTATTGAAGTGGTGTCTGACACCGGTGTCAGACACGTGTCAGACACGTGTCAGACACGTGTCAGACACCATGCGCGTCACCGTTGCCGATTCAACCGTCGCCGCTCCTGTGGCGCGCTGGCGACACGGCGCGTGGCTAGCAGCCGGCGAGCTGGCGCTCTTCGCGGCCGTAGAAGCCGCGGATCGGTACGAACTCATTCCGTTCAGCAACAAGCTCGCGGTTCCTCCAGTTGCTTCAGACCCGGCCCCAGACCTCGGTCGCGATCTCGACGATCAACTGCAGCTTCGCCTTCTCCTGATCGACGGTCAATGCATTGCCTTCGGCGTTGCTGGCGAAGCCGCACTGCGGACTGAGCGCGAGCTGTTCGACGGGCACGAACTTCGAGGCTTCTTCGATCCGGCGCTTGATGTCGTTCTTGTTTTCGAGCGCACCCTTCTTCGTCGTCACCAGTCCGAGGACGACCGTCTTGCCCTTCGGCACGTAGCGCAGCGGGCTGAAGTCGCCGGCGCGGGAGCTGTCGTACTCGAGGAAGTAGCCGTCGATGTTGAACTCGTTGAACAGCACCTCGGCGACCGGCTCGTAGCCGCCGTCGGCGATCCAGTGACTGCGCGCATTCCCGCGGCACAGGTGCATGCAAACGGTCATCTCTTTGTGGCGCGCCGAGGTCGCCGCGTTCACCAGCTTCGCGTAGGTGTGCGGCAGCTTCTCCGGATCCTCGCCGAGGCTGCGGGCGAAATCGCGCAGGTTCGGATCGCAGAGGAACGCCATGTTCACTTCGTCGACCTGAAGATACCGGCAGCCGGCGTCGACGAGATCGCGAATCTCCTCGCGGTACACGCGCGCGAGGTCGGCGTAGAACTCGTCCATGTCGGGATACGCGGTCGTGTCGATCGCCTTGCGACCGCCGCGGAAGTGCAGCACGCTCGGCGACGGAATCGTGATCTTCGGCGTCGCGTTCGTCGTCTTTTTTAGGAATTTGAAGTCCTCGACGAAGATCGGATGCGGCCGCGACAGCTTGCCGGTGATCTTCACGCCCGGCGGCGTCCATTCGATCTCGCCCTGTTCCGAGTGGAACTTGATCGGAATCCCCGGCGTCTGCTCGACGTTCGCGAAGTCGCACACGAAGTCCATGTGCCACAGACCGCGGCGGAACTCGCCGTCGGTGACCGATTTCATCCCGATGCCTTCCTGCATGCGGACGATCTCGCGGATGGCTTCATCTTCGATCTGGCGCAGCTCCGCGGCCGACAGCTCACCGCGTTTGCGCTTCTCGCGCGCGTCGAGCAGATTCGCCGGACGCAGCAGGCTTCCAACCTGGTCGGCGCGAAACGGGGGGGCAACGGTTGCAGTCGACATGGATCCCTCTTCTACGGTCTCATTTGCCCACGAAAATCACGAAACCACGAAAACACGAAACCAAATCTTTTTCGTGCTTTCGTGGTTTCGCGTTTTCGTGGCGCCCATCTTTATCGCACCGTGAACGTGACCAGCGCTTCCGATCCTTCCGGCGCCGGATCGTCGAGCGCGCTGGCGCCGGCGGCGACGATGGCGACGTACTGCTTGCCGTCCTTGCCAAGATAGGTGATCGGCACCGCGTGGGCGCTCATCTCGAGCTTCGTCACCCACAATTCGCTGCCGCTCTTCGAGTCGAATGCGCGAAATCGCTTGTCGTTCGACGCGCCGATGAACACGAGTCCGCCGGCCGTCACGATCGGACCGCCGAGGTTCAGGCGGCCGGTGCGCTGCTTCGCGTCCGGCAATTCTTCCGTGATGCCGAGCGGCACGCGCCACACGATGTCGCCGGTCGCCGCATTCACGGCGACGAGAGAGCCCCACGGCGGACGCTGACACAGCCAGCCGCGCTCGCCGCCCATGATGTTGCCGATGCGCGGATTGCCTTCGGCCCACTGAAAGCGCGAAGTCGGTCCGACGATGCTGTTGCGCCGGTAAGGCGCAGTTCCTCCGCGCCCGCCTCGAGCCTCGTCTGGAGTTTTCTCCACCCACCCGATGCTGGCCTCGTCGTTCGTGTTCACGAACACGTAGCCGGTGGTCGGATCCGCCGCTGTTCCGCCCCAGTTCGCGCCGCCGATCGATCCGGGGAAAAGAATGGTGGAGAACGGCTTCGCACCCGCCTCGCGATACACGTACGGCGTGAACGGACCATCGTTGGAGAAGCCGCCGCTGCGTTCGATGAGGCCGCGGCAGAACGTCGCGTGTTCCTCGGTCGTGTCCGCGGCGGTCACGATGTCTTCGGGCTTGAAGCTGACGCGCGCGATCGGCGGCGGCTTCACCGGAATCGGCTGCGTCGGCGAGCTCCTCTCTTCCGGAACCGTGCTCGCGGGTACAGGCCGTTCTTCGATCCCAAACACCGGCTTTCCCGTGACGCGATCGAGGATGTACATGTAACCAGTCTTGCTCGTCTGCGCCACGATCGGCACGGTGCGACCGTTGATCGTTACATCGAGGAGCGACGGCGGCGACGGCAGGTCGTAGTCCCACAGATCGTGATGCACGGTCTGGAAGTACCACTTGACCTTGCCGCTGTCGGCGTCGAGGGCGACGAGCGAGCTGCCGAAGAGATTGTGGCCGTGGCGGTCCCCGCCCCAGTAATCCACGGGACCGGGTGCTTCGATGGCGACGTAGAGAATGCCGCGCGAGGCATCGATCGTTTGCGAAAACGCCCAGCTGTACGTGCCGGCGCGATTCTTCCAGCTCTCGCCGGTCCACGTGTCGTTGCCCAGTTCGCCCGGCTGCGGCACCGAGCGGAAGTCCCAGACCTTCGCGCCGGTCCGCGCGTCGAACGCGCGCACGCCGCCGGGCGATCCGTTCGTGCCGGCGATGATCAGGTGTTTGTAGACGGTCGGCACCGAGTGATAGGAGGCGCCCATGTCGATTTCGCCGTTCGTGCCGAAGCCCGACACTGGTTCACCGCTGCGCACGTTGAGCGCGATCAGGCGGCGCTCGGCGGTGAAGAACAGTCGCGGATCGCCGCCGCCGGACCAGTACGCGACGCCGCGCCTCGACGGCGGATCGCCCTTCACGGTATAGCGCCACAGTTCCTTGCCGCTCTCCGGTTCGAGCGCGACGACGCGATCGGAGGCGGCGACGTACATGACGCCGTTGACGACGATTGGCGTGAATTCAGAGCCGCCCGAGATCGATCCGGCAGTCTTGTCGCGCCCGATCGTGTACGACCACGCGCGCGCGAGGCGACTGACATTCGCGGTCGTGATCTGTTTCAGCGGCGAATAGCGCGTGCCGGCGAGATCGCGGTTGTACATCGGCCAATCACTGGCGACTGTCCGCGAGAGATCCTGCTGCGCGGCCAGCGCCGGCCAGATCACGACGGTCACGACAAGGAGGGCCGGCCACACGCGCATCGACAAGTACTATATCAGTCCGACATTGCGGATTGAGGATTGAGGATTGCGGATTTATTGGTGATTGGTGATTGGGGATTGCGGATTTATTGGTGATTGGTGATT
>MNEX01000051.1 GCA_001917905.1 Acidobacteria bacterium 13_1_40CM_65_14 | reverse complement strand
AGAAACGCTTCGCGGCGCGTGCGTTCCGCCGGCGTTGTACCAGGATGTCGAGCACCTCGCCCGCGTCATCGACCGCCCGCCATAGCCAGCCGCGCTCCCCATTGATCAGGAGACAGAGTTCATCGAGGTGCCAGATGTTCGAGCAGGCGCCTCGCGTGCGCCTCAATCGTCGGGCGTACTCCGAGCCGAACCGCAGCGTCCAGAGGCGAATGGCTTCGTGAGAGACCTCAATCCCTCGCGCCAGCATCAACTCGGAGACGTCACGCAGACTCACACCGAAGCGGTAGTAGAGCCACACGCAACGACTGATGATCTCCGGCGCGAAACGATAGCCTTTGTAGAGCGTGGGCCGAGTCGACGGCTGGGACATGACGGCATCAGAGCAGGCTGCACACGTCTTGACAATGCCCGCCAACGAGCTGGAATTACGCGAGATGTTGGCGGGCTGTCTGGGACGACTTTCGGAACTGGCTGACCGAGGAGTCCACCTTCGCGCTACGCCATCATTCTGCCTGCGGTAGAATCCGCGACACAACTGGATGATCCGACGCCACCCGCGAGGAGCTGAGCATGACCCGACCGATGTGGGTGAAGCATTCGTCCGCGGCGATCGCCGCGCTCGCACTTGTCTTAGCGGCCCCGCCAGGCAGCGCTCAACAGCCACCTTCCAGCAGTCCCGCGACCCTGCTCGATAAACCGCAGGTTTTCAGGACAGCGGCCGCGACCATCCGGGTTACTGCCGTCAAAGGGCTGATCTATCCGTGGGCGCTCGCTTTTCTGCCAACCGGCGACATCCTCGTGACCGAGCAGAGCCGGAACACGCTCCGGATCATCCGTAATGGCGTCCTCGACGCGGCGCCGATCACAGGTTTGCCTCTCGGCATCACAAGTGAACGTCGAGATACCGCGGGCGTGGACATCGCTCTACATCCGCGCTTTGCGGAAAACCGGCTGGTCTATGTCGCCTACTGGAAACCGCGACCCGGCAACGCAAACCTTAGAACCGCGGTTCTGGTGCGCGGCCGCTTCGACGGAGGCACTTCGCTCGCCGACGTCCGCGAGATTTTCGCATCGAGCTCATGGACAGATGGACCCAGCGCCGCGCGCATCGTGTTCGGCCGCGATGGCAAGATTTATATGACCATAGGGACGCCACTTTCCTCGGGCACTGAACGCGGACCGTTCGTCAGCCTCGCGTCCTGGGCGCAGGACCCAGCCGAGCACGCCGGCAAGGTTCTTCGTTTGAATGAAGATGGGAGCACGCCCGAAGACAATCCGTTCGTCGACCGGCCCGGGTACAAGCCGGAGATTTACGCACTTGGTATTCGGAACACCCTCGGGCTCACCGTTCACCCCGAGACCGGCGAGCTGTGGCAAACCGATAACGGCCCGCAGGGCGGCGACGAGATCAACATCATCAAGCGAGGCTTGAACTATGGCTGGCCAGTCGTCACCTACGGCCGCGCCTATACGACCGACCGGGACGGCATTAGATCCGGTCTTCCGCCGCCCGACGTCCAACCGCCCACATCGGCGCCAGGGATGGAAGAGCCGGTCACGTTCTACAAGCCCTCGATTGCGATCTCGGGGATGGCCTTCTACACCGCCAACAGGTTTCCACAGTGGAAAGGGAACCTCTTGGTAGGCGGACTCGCGGGAACGCAGTTGTCACGGATTGTCTTCAACGAACGGGGGCTGGAAAACCGCCGTGAAACGTTGCTGCTCGAGCTGCGCCAGCGGATCCGCGATGTGAGACAGGGACCAGATGGATTGGTGTACTTGACGACCGACATGCGGGATGGGGCAATCTTGAAGCTCGAGCCGGTCGCGGAGCCCTAGAATGCGGTTCTGTTTATACTGCGCCCGAAGTTCCCGTACAACAGCCCAAAAGCGTCGCGGAGCGTGGCTCGACGGAACAGTGCTGGCCGCACGGTCATCGCGAAGACCGATGATCGCGCTCACGCATCAGCCGACGCCAGCCATGAACGGCGAACGGATGAAATTGGCAGCTTCAACAGGAGACAACGATGGATTTACAAGTTCTCGTGTGGTCGCGTCGCGCGTTTCTCCGGGCGGTGGTTGCTTCAATGTTCGTCGTCATCAATGCGATGCCGGTGATCGCGCAGGTAAGTGCTCTAAGCAGCATCCGTGGAACGGTTAGTGATGCCACAGGCGGCGCGCTTCCGGGCGTCACTGTCACGCTGACGAGCCCCGCACTGCAGGTGGCTGAGATGACCGCCGTGAGTCAGGCCGACGGCAGCTATCGTTTCGGAGAGCTGCCGCCCGGGATCTATCGACTCAAGTTTGAATTAACTGGTTTCAACACTTTGGTCCGAGAGGAGCTGCGGCTGACGGTTGGTTTCGAGGCGCGCGTCGACGCTCCACTCACGATCGGGGCAGTCCAGGAGTCAGTGACGGTCAGCGGGGAAAGCCCCGTGGTTGATTTTGCGAAGACGACGACAGCCGCGAATCTCTCGAAAGATCAAATCGCGATGCTGCCGGTTGGCCGCGGCTTCCAGCAGTTGTATGCGATGACGCCAGGTGTGAACGCCACAGGCGCCCCCGACGTCGGCGACAGTCAGATGAACAACCGGCAGAGCCTCATGAGCTTCGGCGTGACGACTGCTTCCAAGATCGAGATCGAGGGCATCAACATCGCCACCGATGCCGGGGAAGGGGGCACCGGAGTGTACATGTCAAGTTTCTCCGTCGAAGAGGCGCAAATCAAAACGTCGGGCAACACGGCGGAAGTGTCCACGCCGGGCATCTCGATGACGACGGTGCTGAAATCAGGATCAAACTCTTTACACGGTACATACACAGCCGCCGGACAGCGGCCGAAGCTGCAGAGCTCCAACCTCGACGACCGGCTGCGCGCGCAGAGAGTGTCGGATACGACGCCGCTGCGCTATTACTGGGAAACAAGCGGCGATTTGGGTGGACGGATCACCAAAGACAAACTGTGGTTCTACGTCGGAACGAGTCGCCAGGAGCGCTCCACGGGGCTTTTGGGATTTGTGGCTGGTCCTGGGGCGGACGGGAAGTACTTGACCGGCGACGAGCCATTGGCAGACTACATAAACGGCCTGACGCAATACACGACGAAGCTCTCGTACCAACTTAACACCGCAAACAAACTGGTCGGTGTGTACCAGAGAGGCACGAAGCTTCAACCCCAGCAGGGTGCCGGCCGTTTCCGTCCACTCGAGGCAACCATCGACTATAAGAACCCGGGCTGGATCTATAAGGGCGAGCTTCAGAGCAGTCTCACGAGTCGGATGTTCTTGAATGTGGTGGCAGGTTATGGAGGGCTGTTCGCGGACTACTCGGCGCCTCGCTCGCCGAACGCGAACGCCATCAAAGGAAACCCAAGCAAGACTGATTTGAACACAGGCCTCACCACCGGCGCCTACTGGAATTCGGAGAACTCGACCGAAGGGAAGTCCCAAGTCGACAGCAACCTCAGCTTTCTCCCTGACCGCTTTCTCGGCTGGCATCACGAGTTGAAATTCGGCAACACGATTTATTGGCAGCACTACAGCCTCGGCGGAGTCAACGCCCCGCAGGGCAACTATCAGTTGGTATTTGACGCGGGCCAAGCCTCGCAGATCGTGATTGACAATCTGCCGATCAAACCGTCGCACCGGGCAGATATATACGCCGCATACGCGCAAGACACCTGGCGCGTGAGCAACAGACTGACGGCCAATCTCGGTATCCGGTGGGAACGGCAGCATGCGTATCTTCCAAAGCAGTCGTATGGCGGGAGTCCCGATTTTCCGACGGTGTTCCCGAGCGGAACGTTTCCTTACCAGGATCTGAGAACATGGGTGCGCACCGTGCCTCGGCTCGGTCTTGCCTGGAATCTCGATCATAAGAGCGTCGTGAAAACCAGTTTCGGTCTCTACAACCCCAATATCGGACCGAGTTTTGGATTCGCGTACAACCGAAATGCGCTCAGCAGGACGACGTTCCGCTGGCGCGATCTCGACCTCAACGGCGACTACACACCCGGCGAGACGAACCTGAATCTCAACGGGGGCGACTTTCTGAGTCTCAGTGGCGGAGGCACGGCCGTTCCCGCACCGGATCTGCGCGAGCCGCTAACGACCGAAGTGACGGCCGGGTTCGAGCGAGAGCTCGCCCCGAACGTCGGTTTCCGCACGATGTATGTGTTCAGGAACGTTTCTGACCGCTACGCCGACGTTGAGCTCAATCGCCCGCGGAGTGCTTACGACATTCCTCTTACACGCCGCGATCCAGGGCCTGATGGCGTGCTCAACACTTCGGATGACGGCGGGAAGGTGACGATCTACGACTACAATGCGGCGTACCGCGGTGCGGCGTTTTCGAGCGTGCAGCGACAGAACACGACGCCGGGACGAACCGACCACTTCAACTCGTTCGAGGTTTCGCTGAGCAAGCGGCTGACGCATCGCTGGTCAGCCACCGGATCCTTCTGGGGCACGAAGAACGATCGATGGTTGACCCTTCACGATGTGAACCCGAACAACGATCCGTTCCCGTTGGATCGAACCTGGTTCTGGGCTGGGAACGTCACCGCCACCTACCTGCTGCCGGCGGAGGTCCAAGTGGGCGCATATCTGCAGAGCAAGGTCGGTATCCTGGGGCAGCGAACGTACCAGTTCCGTGCGGCCGATCCCGACGGCGGCCGGTCGCTCACGTCATTCAGCACCGTTACACTTCGGCTCGAGCCGTACGGCTCCATGCGTGCCGCGGCGGAAAACGTGCTGAACCTGCGGTTCAGTAAGCTGTTCCGGCTCGGGAAGGGCCGCGCTAGCGTCAATTTCGAGATCTTCAACGTGTTGAACTCGAACGCTGACACCGGCTTGACGTTCGCGTCTGGGCCGACGTTCGGCTACAGCACCGGCGTGCTGCCGCCACGCGTATCGCGATTGGGCGGAACGTACAGTTTCTAGGACCGCTCCGACATTGAAGTCGGAGTAGGAATGACCATCGCTGATCACCTCCGCAGCGGCGCGACAGGATCACGGATGCTGACGTCGCTGGTCGCACTTCTCCGATCGATCGGATTGCTCTGCCGAGGACACCAGGCCGTCGCGCTTGAGAACCTCGCGCTCCGTCAGCAGGTGGCCGCGTTGACGCGCAGCACAAAACGCCCGCATCTTCGACCGCGTGACCGATTCTTTTGGATCGTGCTCACCAAGGTCTGGCGTGAGTGGCGCAGCGCCTTGCTCATCGTCCAGCCAGAAACGGTCGTGCGCTGGCATCGGCAATGGCTGCGACGTCGCTGGACGGAGCGGTCACGGCACAAACATCCCGGCCGACCGAGGACCGACGCGGCGATTCGAACGCTCGTCGACAAGATGGTGTCTGCGAATCCCCTCTGGGGCGCGCCCCGGATCCATGGTGAATTGCGCAAACCGGGCATCGAGGTCTCGGAGCGAACCGTCTCCCGGTTCGTCCGTCGGCGTCAGCGACCTCCATCACAGACATGGCGAACCTTCCTCACGAATCACCTTTCCGCGCTGGTCTCGATGGACTTCTTCACGGTGCCGACACTGATGGGCCGCGTGCTGTTCGTGCTGGTTCTCCTCGCGCATCAACGACGCCGTGTCGTCCATGTGACAGTCACTGAACATCCGACGGCCGAATGGACGGCGCAAGTCCGGTAATCGAGTTCGCGGAAGTTGGTGGATTGCACCATCGATACGAGCGACGCGCCGCCTGACGCAGGCAGGATGCGTCGCGCGGGGGCGCTGCATCGGTAATACCGCCGCAACGGATGTGGGTCAGAACGCGCCGCCCGATTTTGGCGAAGGACAACTGACCGTGTATCGTCGGAGAACCTTGTGCCCGAATCGAACGGCAGCGACGATGCGACGTCCGGTTCGCGTCTTCGCAGGGCGAAAGTTCCAGGCAGCGGGGGACGATCGACAAGCCCGCCCAAACCGTCGGTCGCTCCGGCGAAGACCGACGCGTTTATCAGCGGTGGAGTCGCCGCGCAATCAGAAGCGGACGATGGCCGTCCAGCGCAACCCGCCCCATTACTCTGCGCGCTCCGCTTGGACGCTCCTGAGAATTCCAACGACGCGCGCGAGCGCGGCGTCCAGCGTAGCCAGATCTTGGACCGTGGTCGCTGACATGCGGTGCAGTTGACCGACGATCACGACGGCTGGCTGCAACGCGTTAGCAATCTGATCAAACAGTCGTAGCTTTGCGAAATATGGCCATCATTAAAGCGCAGTCGGGTCGATTAAGACGGCGAGATAGGTTCGCGACAGATCGATCAAGTGGTGGTTATGAGAGTCGAACCCTTCAAGCATTCGACACCAATAATTGGGGGAACATCGAATTTCTGAAACCCGCGCGAATCGCGACCATCTGTGAATTTAGAATCAGACGACACCACGCACTGTCGACACTACGAGTGGCAGTCTTTATCTTGCGTTGTTTCAACGCTTTCATTACGCTGCAGTGTCGTCGGGATCGGCTGATTTCATCGGAAATCTCGCGATCTCGGCTGTTCATCCGTGTTCAGCGGATGCCGGCGGTGTGCACCGATTTGTTAGCCCGGTGCTACCCCGGAATGATTCGAGGCGGACCGAGGCGCTTTCATGCCGACGCGCAAACTCACCGCGCAGACCGTTCACGCCCCGAAGCCGCACGCGACGCGCGTCGACTATTTCGACCGGACGACACCCGGCTTCGGCCTCCGTATTACGTCCGCCGGCGTGAAGACGTGGTTCTTCATGTACCGCGTGAACGGCACACGCCCCGACGCTGAACGATCGGCCGGTACCCGACGCTCTTGCTGGCCGGTGCGCGCGAGAAGATGAAGATTGCTGCGGGCGGCCTCGATAAGGACGGCATCGATCCGGCGGCCGCGAAGGTCCAGGATCGCGCGTCCAAGACTTCCACATAAGCAGAGCGTAAAAACAGGCGCCGCCTCGAAGACCTCAGGTTTTCAGCCGTATCAGATTAGGATTGATTGTGGTGATCGACGGCGATTCGCGCAGGGATGGGCGACGCTGTAGGCCGACTCAGGTGGCTCGCTCGCTGTACCGCCCGCGAGCATGAACGCCGTCTCGTTGGCGGCGAGGATGCCCACGATCCAGAGCGGTCTGATCAAGAAGCCACGCGACGAACGGAAACGATCAGTGTCACGCGCTCTTCTCACACTCCAGCGACGTGGCTGCCAGGCCTGTATCATCGGTTTAACGATCTCGATCGCGTGTGCCCGCCATAATCCGATCGCACCAGATCTGTCGACCACGGTCACTCAGGCCTCACGCATCCCCGCGTTCTCGCACATCGTTGTTCTCGTGATGGAGAACAAAGAGTTCGACCGAATCATCGGGGCTCCTTCCGCCCCGTATATTAATAGCCTTGCGGACACGTACGGATCGGCGGTCAACTACACAGGCGTCGCGCACCCCAGCTTGCCCAACTACATGGCTCTCACCGGGGGCGTCGCCGCCTTTGTCAGCGACTGTCCGAGCTGCACCATTAACGCGGTCAACATCGTCGATGAAGTGGAAGCGTCGGGACGGCGGTGGCGGGCGTACCTCGAGGACATGCCGGCACCGTGTACCACCAACAATGCGGGCAACTACGATGTCGATCACAACCCCTTCTTGCACTACATCGATATCCTCGCGAATCGAGTCCGCTGCGAAGCGTCAGTGGTTCCGCTGACGGAGTTGGCGGCGGATCTGCAAACAGGAAGGTTACCCGATTACGTGTGGATTACGCCGAACAACTGCCACAACATGCACGACTGCAGTGTGGCAGCGGGCGACACCTGGTTGGCTGGCTTTGTGCCGTCATTGATCGCCTCGATGGGCGCTTCAGATTGGGTGCTCTTCGTCGTGTGGGATGAAGGCAACAGTGACCAAGGCGGGGGCGGGCATGTTCCCGCGATCGTCGTCGCACCCGGCGTACACGGGATTCAGTCAGCGACTCTGCACAGCCATTACGGGCTCGTGCGCACCATCGAAGATGCTTGGAATCTCAAGCCGCTCGGGCAAACGGGCTTCGCGAGCGCGATGGCCGAATTCTGGCATTAAGACCGGATCGAGTTGCGTCTCCGTATTTGCAGAATGGGAAGCGATGCACGCGCAATTTCTTCATGTACTGATTGAGTTGGCCCTGCTCGTCAACGTCTCGTCGTCGGCGATCGCACAAATGACTGCCGAACGGAGCGGAATGGGAGGCGATACGGGGGCGCCAACTCAGTCGTCGAATGACCAAGAGGGATCGCGCAGTCAAACGACGACGAACCCAACGGGTTGGCAGTTCTTACAGGACGGAGTCGCGTTTGGCCTATTCAACCATCAAGGCGGTCCTCGCGGCGACGATGAGTTCAAGGTGCCGAATTGGTGGATGGGCGTGTTGACCCGAAGGGTCGGGTCGTCGCGGCTCACGCTCAACGGAATGTTCAGTCTCGATCTGGTGACAGCGGGACAGCTTGGATACGGCCAGATCTTTCAAGTGGGCGAGGCCGTGGCACTGGACGGAAGGCCGTTGATCGACCGACAGCATCCGCACGATTTGCTGATGCAACTCGCCGCGATCTGGCGCACACCGGCCACGAGCAAGACGGGCCTGACCATTGCGGGCGCACCGGCAGGCGAGCCGGCCCTCGGTCCTGTCGCGTTCATCCACCGTGCGTCCGCCACGGAATATCCATTTGCGACGTTGTCGCACCACACGTTCGATTCGACCCACATCGCTTATGGTGTGATCACGGCTGCGCTGGACCACGGGCCGTGGATCGTCGAAGCATCCGTCTTCAATGGTCGGGAGCCAGATGAAATCCGGTGGGACATCGACTTCGGCTCGCTCGATTCCGTATCTGGTCGGGTGTGGTATCGCCCGACAGACCGGTGGGAGTTCCAAGCGTCGACGGGTCATCTCAGGCATCCTGAAGAACTGAGGCCAGGGAATACTCAGCGCACGACGACATCGGCATCGTGGTTCAAGCGCGAAGGGACTGATTTCACGGCGGTGACGGTCGCGTATGGCGTGAACGTGACAGATGATGCGAGCCGTCACGCCGTGTTTGGAGAGGCCACACGACATGTGGGGTTGAATTCGGTGTTCGGCCGCGTCGAGATATTGCAGGTCGAGACCAACGTGCTGTTGACCTTTGCGATCCCGTCGTCGCACGACGCCGCGGCTCAGACAGAGGCGGTCGGCGTCCTCACGATCGGCGGGGTGCGTGACGTCGTGCGGTGGCATGGATTCGAAGCTGGTGTCGGAGCTGGAATGACCGTCTACGCCGTTCCAGATCCGTTGAAAGTAACGCACGGCGAACACCCCGTTTCGTTTCAGGTGTTTTTCCGGCTGCGCCCTTCGGCCGGCACCATCGGACGCATGTGGAACCTGCGAATGTCGCAACCGATCGTCGAGCATCGGGCAAATCGCTGACGCGATCCCTTGACGAGATCGTTTGGGAGCCGACCCCGACTGGCGACAGCGAGGCGCACGACCAACAGACGCGAACATTTGCGTCAACAGATCCCCACTGCGCCGAGAATCTCCATCATAAACGGGCAGCCCAGCTGTTTCTCCAGCATTGCGAGAAATCCCCAGCTGTTCGGACTCGCCGTACGTTGATCGCTTCTTCAATCAGCACCTCAAGCCGGCGCGTACTGAGCCGCTTCCGCGGGCTTCGCTCAGGTTTGCGTTTCGTTATTTCTGTGTCATCCGCGCCACCTTGACCGTAGATCGGCCGCCACGCGGCAGCTTGGCGAGAGAAGATCTCGGCCCATCCCATTCACTACCTCCAACCAAGCTTTGGAAGAGAGACGAGAAGACGCGGCCCGCACTTTACAGTTG
>MNEX01000223.1 GCA_001917905.1 Acidobacteria bacterium 13_1_40CM_65_14 | reverse complement strand
CGAGCTCGTCGCCGTCGAACGTCTTGGCGAACGACGGCATGGGCGACGACGTGCCGACCTCGTATTCGCGGAGGTCGGCCTTGACGAGCGACACGAGTCGTTCCTGCTCGTCGATCAGTTGAACGGTGTAGGTGTCCTCGTTGAGCCTGCGGCCGCGGAACGTCCGGCCATCGCGTGTCACGGCGCGCACCGGACGATTGATTGGCAGCATCGCGCTCGTGGGATCGAGGAGCGATCGTTGGAGCGCCGCCGGCGACCGGATCGCCCCGATGTCGCTCAGGTCCGGCGCCACACGCGGCCCCTTCCCATTCACGCGATGACAAGTGGCGCAGCCGCCTCTCCCGTCGAAGAGTGCCTGCCCGCGTTGCGGGTGGCCGAGCTTCACGGTCGCGCTGACATCGAAGCCGGCGCGGATGAACGCGATGAGCCCGTCCACTTCGGAGGGTTGCAGCGCGAACCCCGGCATCCCGGCGTCGGGAATACCGGTGCGAATGATGCGCCCAAGGTCCTCGTCAGATGCCGCTCGCCGGAATCGTCCTCGCCGCAGATCCACGGCCGCGACAAGGTCGCCGTTCGGTCCGTGGCACAGCGCGCACTGTCCGGCATAGAGGCGCGAGCCCGCTTCGATGTCGATCGCGCTGTACTGACCGCGATGATCCTGCGAGGACACCTGCACCGCGAGCGCGAGAACTGCACACAGAATCGCCATCATCGCGCCCGAGTCTACGAGTATCTCGCGCGGCGCGCAAACGCTCCACGGGCGCCCAAACTCTCCACCACGGGGACACGGAGGACACGGGGGAAAACCTTTACGTTTTGACCTCCGTGTCCTCCGTGTCCCCCGTGGTGGAGAGCTTGTAGGTCGCTTGTCTCGTTGACGATCCGACCGCGGGCGCGCTACGCTTTCGGCGATGCAAGGTGGGTGCATGTTGGTCGTTGATCACACCCAAGAACGCCAAGCGCGCAAAGTCCGCAAAGGGAACCTTTTCTTGGCGGTCTTTGCGGCCTTCGCGTTCTTCGTTCAGCCTGTTCGCGGCGTTCGCGTTCAGGCCGTCTCGCAGCACGACAAGCCGCAGCTGCCGAAAAGTCAGGTGCCGGATCTCGGTCGGCCCACAAGGGTCACGGATGACCAGCCCGTCTTCAGCTTCGACGAGTACTTCCTCGGCAGGTGGACCTTCGAGTGGGAAGCGCCGGAGGGGGTGCTCGGGCCCGCCGGCACCATCAAAGGATCGATCGTGTACAAGCGCGTCGACGATGCGGGGGGACCGTTCTACGAAGCGGTCACGACGGCCACCGGACCGGGCGGTCCGATCACGATCAAAGAGTCGATCGCGTATCGCAAGGAAGGCAAGACCGCGGCGCGCTGGATCACCGACAGCCGCGGCTATTCGTATCAGCAGATTGCGCCGGTCGGCGGCGATCTCGGCGGCTACTTCAATCTCTACTACGAAGGATCGCCGTTCACCCTCAAGGGCAAGACGATCCGCATCAAGAATGCGCTGCGTCTCACGTCGCCGCTTCGCTATCGCAACGCGGTGACGGTGTCGATTGACGGCGGGCCGTTCGTCAACTACGGCAGCGCCTGGTTCGAGAAGAATGTTTCAGGGAGTACGAGATGAACCGATCGTTGTTTGTCGTCTGTAGCCTCGTCGTCGCGTCGGGTACCGTGCAGGCTGCCGTGCCTGACGAAGTGACGTTCACCAAGCACATCGCGCCGATTCTGCAGCGGAGCTGTCAGAACTGCCATCGCCCTGACGGCGTCGCGCCGATGTCGCTCGTCACGTACGAGGACGCGCGGCCGTGGGCGCGCGCCATGAAGCAGCGGACCGGCATCGGACCCAAGGCTGGCGTGATGCCGCCGTGGTACGTCGAGAAGAACATCGGGATTCAGAAATTTCACAACGATCCGTCGCTGAGCGACGACGAGGTCGCCACGATTGCGAAATGGGCGGACAGCGGCGCGGTGCGTGGGAATCCGGCTGACATGCCGCCGCCCAGGCAGTGGCCCGACGGCCGCGCATGGGCGATCGGCACGCCGGATCTGATCATCAAGATGCAAGAGGTCCTGGTGAAGGGCAACGCCCCCGACTGGTGGGGCGAGGTGCCGAGCGTGCCGACGGGGCTGACCGAGGATCGGTACGTGGCCGCGCTCGAGATCAAGGAAGTCAACGACGTCGATTCGCAGAATCGCGGCGGCCGCGCGACCGTCGGCGGCCGCTTCGTGTTCCATCACATGATCTGGAGGACCCAGGTTCTCAAGGGCGACGGGTCCGATCGCGAGCAGGATCCGCTCGCGATCTTCACCGATGAAGAAGCGGTGAACTGGCCGGTCCACGAAGTGGGTCGCAACGCCGACTTCTTCGATCCGAAATCGGCGCGGCTGCTGAAGGCGGGATCGAGCATCGTCTCCGACTCGGTGCATCTCCACTCGAACGGGCGCGATACGAAATCGCACCTCGAGATCGGGTTCAAGCTGATGCCGAAGGACTACACGCCGACCTACAAGCGCGCGGTCTTCGGTCTGGGCAACGGCGTCGACATCGACATCAGGGCGATGGAACCCAATCAGCAGCTCCACGCGTACACCGTGCTGCAGCAGCACACGAAGATCATTTCGTTCGAGCCGCACCTGCACGCGCCCGGCCAGCGGATGTGTTTCGAGGCAATCTGGGGTTTCAACATCCAGACGCTGAACTGCGTCGGCTACGACCACAACTGGGTACGCGGCTACGACTACACCGACGACTCGGCGCCGCTGCTGCCGAAAGGCACCATCCTCCACATCATCGGCTACATGGACAACTCGCCGACGAACAAAAACGTTCCGGATCCGCGGAACTGGCAGGGATCGGGGAATCGATCGGTGGCGAACATGTTCATCGACCTCGGCATGCGCGTCGCGCTCAGCGATGAACAGTTCCAGGAAGAGATGGCCAAGCGTCGGGAGCGGCTCCATCTGACGAAGAACGACAACGTCATCGGCTGTCCGCTGTGCAACGTCATTCCGACGGCCGCGCCCGCGAAAACGGGGGGACAGCAGTAGTGTCGAGCCAGAATCTCCACCACGGGGGACACGGAGGACGCGGAAAAACAAAGCGCTTCTCGAACGTGATAGAAGCTCCGTGTCCCCCGTGTCCTCCGTGGTGGAGAGTTCCGTGCGGATGGGAAGCTGCATCGCGCAGCGTGTTACCCGTCGTTGTCGGGCTTCTGCTGATCCAGCAACGTGTACCAGCGCAATCCCTCAGCTACACGAAGGGCCAGAACGTCGCGCCCGCGTACGAAGGATGGGAACAGGGTCCTGACGGCACGAAGTACTTCCTGTTCGGCTACATGAACCGGAATTGGGAAGAAGAGATCGACGTGCCGGTCGGTCCCGACAACGGCTTCAACGTCGGCGGCGCGGATCAAGGTCAGCCGACGCATTTCCTGCCGCGGCGCAACCGGTTCGTCTTCAAGGTGCGCGTGCCGAACGGGTTCAGCGACAAGGACGAATTGATCTGGACGCTCACCACGCACGGAAAAACCGAGAAGGCGTACGCCTCGCTGAGATACGACTACGTCGTCGACGACGTGGTCAAGGCATCGGAGACGGGCGCGCTCGGCGCAGGCACGAGCAGTCCGGAAGTGCGATCGAACAAGCCGCCCGCCGTCACGGTCGAAGAGGTCAAAGCGCGCAGCGTCAAAATCGGCGAGCCGCTGACGCTGGTCGCCGAGGTCAAAGACGACGGCATCCCGAAACCGCGCGATTTGTCGAGAGTCGCGGCGGCGCAGGCGCGAGCCGCGGCGCAGGCGACAGGTGGAGCGGCCGCGCCGCCCAGAAATCCCGCGATGTCACCGCCCACGCGCATCACCGTCGGCAAGAACCTCGGGCTGCACGTCTCATGGTTCGTGTACCGCGGCGCCGGCAAGGTCACCTTCGATCCACCGCAGGTCAAAGCGTGGGAGGACACGCGCGCGGGTGCGAATTCTCCGTGGGCGCCGCTCTGGGCGGCGCCGAAGCTTCCCGCGGACGGCAGGTTGGAAGTGCGGGTGACCTTCGACGACCCCGGAACCTACGTGCTCCGCTGCCGCGCCGACGATGGCGCCCTCGTTGCCGACGAGGACGTGACGATCGTCGTGAAGCCCTGAGCGCGAGGCCGCATCCCGTAAATCACGTTTCGGATTCCGTAAGCATGGGACGCGGTTGGCCGTGTAATCCTTGATTTCGAAATGGCATAGAATCGGCAACTTTAAGGAGCCGTCATGCGTCTCGTATCGAACCGTTTCGTGTCCGCGCTTGTTCTCGCGCTGGTCGCGCTCGTCGCCGTGTCCGCCGGCGCGCAGAATCCCGGCGGCAGCGCGGACGGAAAGAAGTTGAAGAACCCGGTCGCGTCTTCGCCGGAATCGATCAAGGCCGGCGCGGCGTTATACGGGAAGTACTGCAAGTTCTGCCACGGGGCCGATGCGAAAGGGAACGGACCGATGGCGCCGAAAGACACGCACCCGCCCGACCTCACCGACGCGAAATGGGATCACGGATCGACCGACGGCGAGATCTTCATGGTCATCAAGGAAGGCGTCGGCCCGAAGTTCGACATGAAGGGCTTAAAGAGCAAGATGACGGACAAGGAAATCTGGAACGTCGTCAACTACCTGCACAGTCTTCAAGCGAAATAGACGATGCCCGCTTGGGTCGCGCAGCCCTTCCGCCTTCGCTGGTGGCTTCGGCGGACCACCGTAGCCTTGGCGGAGGTGGTCAGGGCTGCCGTGGTGGCGGCTTGTGTGCTCGCCGCGGTTGCCTGCGGTACGCCGCCGCCGCAGGCGATTTCGTCTAGCCCAGCCGATTCCGTTCCCGCACAAGACGCACATCGCCAAAGGCCTGCCCTGCACCGACTACTGCCATGAGAGCGTGACCAAAGGGCCGGTCGCCGGCCTGCCGAGCATCAAGACCTGCATGATCTGTCACGACGCGATTGCCACCGACAAACCGCTCATCCAGCAGGTGGCGAATCTTCAGAAGAGTGGTCGCGATCTGGCGTGGCAGCGCGTGTACGGGTACCCGAACGAGTCGCACGTGCGCTTCAACCATGCGCCGCACATCCGGGCGAACGTGGAGTGCTCGACGTGTCACGGCCCGATCGCGGAACAGACCGTCGCCGAGCGCAACGTAAATTTGACGATGGGGTTCTGCGTGAACTGTCACAAGCAGAAGAACGCGTCCAACGACTGCCTGACATGTCATTACTAGCAGCCCTGACCACCTCCGCCGAGGCTACGGTGGTCCGCCGAAGCCTCCGGCGAAGGCGGAAGGGCTGCGCTACTGGAGCACGATCGAACGCAAAGGTCGCAAAGCGCGCAAAGGTTCTTCTTTGCGGTCTTCGCGGTCTTTGCGTTCTACGTTGACCATGGATCGCAGGGACTTCATCAAGCTGACGGCGATCACCGGCACGAGCGCGACGCTCGCGAGCTGCGGCAACCCCGAGCATCAGCTCATTCGCTTCATCCCGGACGACGACCTCGTGCCCGGCGTCGCGGAGTGGAAGCCGAGCGTGTGCCCGCTGTGCTCGGCGGGATGTGGACTGAGCGTCCGCGTGATGGAAGCCGACGCGGAGGTCGTTCGCAACGGCGAGCGTGGCCTGGTGAAGATTGCTGCGGCGAAGAAGCTCGAAGGGCAGCCCGATCATCCGATCAATCAGGGCGGTCTCTGTCCGCGCGGCCAGGCCGCGATTCAAATCACGTATCACCCCGATCGCCTCACGCAGCCAATGACGCGCAGCGGCGCGCGCGGCTCGGGCGAGTGGAAGCCGATCACGTGGGACGAGGCGATCGCGGAGATCGTGTCGCAGCTCGATCAAGTGGCCGGCGAACCGGCAGCGCTCGCGTTCCTCGCGCGGCCGCGGCGCAGCCGCCGGCTCGAGCTCGCCACGGCATTCGTGCGCGGTTTCGGTGCGCCTGCGCCGATTACGTTCGAGCTGTTCGGCGACGAGGTGCTGCGGCGGGCGAACGCGATCAGTTTCGGCCGCGATCAACTGCCGACCTACGATCTTGCGCGATCGCGGTACGTGATCGCGTTCGGCGCCGATTTCCTCGGCACGTGGAACTCGCCGGTCGCGCAGAACGCCGGCTACGGCGCGATGCGCCAGGGCCATCCGCAGGTGCGCGGGACGTTCGTGCAGGTCGAGTCGCGCATGTCGCCGACCGGGGCGAACGCCGACGAGTGGGTGCCGGTGAAGCCCGGCACCGAAGGCGTGCTCGCGCTTGGCCTGGCCCACGTGATCCTGAAGAACAATCTGCGGCCGGACCGCGGGGCGGACCGGGGGGCAGGGGCCCCCGGCGTAAACAATGTCCGGGGGGGAGGGGCCCCGGGACTAAACGATGTCCGTGCGGGCGCGTCGATCGAGGGATGGTCCGGCGGGCTGACCGCGTACACGCCCGAGCAGGTGGAGAAGATCAGCGGTATCGCGGCGAAGCGCGTCGAGCGCCTCGCGCGCGAGCTCGCCGAGCACGGACCCGCGGTCGCCATCGTCGGCGGCCCGCCGCTGGCGCAGACCAACGGTCTGTTCACGGCGCTTGCCGTCAACGCGCTGAACGCACTCCTTGGAACCGTTGGACAACCTGGTGGCGTCAGCTTCATGCCGCAAGTGAGCCAGCCCTTAGCCGTCAGTCCGAAGCCCTTCGAGGGACTCGCGACAGCGAAAGTGCTTCTCATCGACGACGCAAATCCTGTGTTCGCGTCGCCGAAGGCGTGGAAGATGCGCGAGACGCTGGAGAAGATTCCGTTCATCGCGAGCTTCGGCAGCTTCATCGACGACACGAGCAGCCTCGCTGATTTGATTCTTCCGGATCATTCGTTTCTCGAATCGTGGACCGACGGTCTGCCCGAGTCGGGTGCGGCCGTCGCGGTCGCGAACGTCGCGGGTCCGGTCATGCGGCCGCTGCACAACACGCGCGCGACGCCTGACGTGCTGCTCGACGTCGCGGGCAAGCTGAAGAAACCGGTCACGCTGCCGTGGAAGTCGTTCGACGAGATGTTGACGTCGTCGATGCCGGAGGCGGCGTGGGCGACAGTGCAAAAACAAGGGTGGGCGGAAGTCACCGGGCCAACTCCTGTAGCGCGGCCCGCGCTACGAGCGATCGCGTATGCGGAACCAACATTCGACGGCGACGCTGGGCAGTTCCCGTTCCACTTTCTGCCGTACGCGTCGCAGGCGTTGTACGACGGATCGCTCGCGCACTTGCCGTGGCTGCAGGAGCTGCCCGATCCGCTGACGTCGGCGATGTGGAGCAGCTGGGTCGAGATCAACCCGTCGACCGCGCAGCGACTGAACATCGCGCAAGGCGATCTTGTTGACGTCACCTCGTCGCAGGGGACGCTCCGCGCGCCGGCGATCGTCTCGCCGGGGATCGCGCCAGACGTGATCGCGATGCCGGTCGGTCAGGGTCACCAGACGTTCACGCGTTACGCCAGCAACCGCGGCGCGAATCCGGTCAGCATTCTGGCGCCGGTCACCGAAGCCGAAACCGGCGCGCTGGCGTGGGCGGCGACGCGCGTGAAGATCGCGCGCGCGGGGGATCCCGACGGCAGCCTGATCATGTTCGCAGGTGAGATGAGAGAGCACCCGCATGAGCATGAGGTCAGATGAACTTAGAACTTAGAACTCAGAACTTAGAACTCAGAACTCAGAACTCAAGTTCGAAAGTTCCAGTTCTAAGTTCTAAGTTCTAAGTTCCAAGTTCTAAGTTCTAAGTTCTAAGTTCTAAGTTCTGAGTTCGAGGAAACAGATGCCACATCGCTGGGGAATGGCGGTCGATCTCGATCGATGCACGGGATGTGAGGCGTGCGTGACGGCGTGTCACGCCGAGAACAACATCCCGACGGTCGGTCCTGAGCAGGCGGCGCGCGGGCGCGCGATGCACTGGATCCGCGTCGAGCGGTACTGGGAGGGCGATTTTCCGGACGTCCGCCTGAAGTTCCGTCCGGTGATGTGCCAGCAGTGCGACGCGGCGCCGTGCGAACCGGTGTGTCCGACCTACGCGAGCCATCACACCGCCGACGGTCTGAACGCGCAGGTCTACAACCGCTGCATCGGCACGCGCTACTGCGCGAACGCGTGCCCGTACAACGTCCGCTTCTTCGATTTCTTCAACCCGCAATGGCCGAAGCCCTTGCACCTGCAGCTGAACCCCGACGTGTCGGTCCGCGAAGTCGGCGTGATGGAGAAGTGCACGTTCTGCGTGCAGCGCATCAGCGCCGTCCGGACGCAGGCGAAAGCCGAGACACGCGAGATCAAGGACGGCGACATCAAGCCGGCGTGCGCGCAGGCGTGTCCGGCCAAGGCGCTGGTCTTCGGCGATCTGAACGATCCCGAGAGTGAAGTGTCGCGCCTCTCGCGATCGCCGCGCGGCAGCAAGCTGCTGGACGATCTCGGCACGCTGCCGAAAGTCACCTACCTCGCACGGCCGAGCGACTCATGAGCAAGGACTCCGCGCGGCGCATCAGCGCGATGAACGAAGACCTCCTGCGGCCGCTGGTCGAGACCTCGTGGCGCTTCTGGCTGCTCGTCGCGGTTCTCGGCAGCATCGTCGCGACGGGCCTCGGCACCTGGGCGTACCAGATGTATCGCGGCTTCGGCATGACCGGCATCAACATGCCGATCTACTGGGCCTTTTACATCACGACGTTCGTCTTCTGGATCGGCATCAGCCACGCGGGGACGCTCATCTCGGCGATCCTCCGCCTCGTGAACGCCGGATGGCGCCGGCCGGTGACGCGCTGCGCGGAGGTCATCACCGCGTTCGCGCTGATGATCGGCGCGATGTTCCCCATCATCCATCTCGGACGGCCCTGGCTGTTCTTCTGGCTGATGCCGTATCCGAACCAGCGGATGATCTGGCCGAACTTCCGCTCGCCGCTCGTCTGGGACTTCTTCGCGATCAGCACCTATCTGACCGGCAGCCTGCTGTTTCTCTTGCTGCCGATGATTCCCGACCTCGCGCTCGTGCGCGACAAGACCACCGGCTGGCGGCACCGCGTCTACGGCGTGCTCGCGCTCGGCTGGCAGGGGACGCCGAAGCAGTGGCACCGGCTCGAGTCGGCGATGCAGATCATGGCCATCGCGATCATCCCGGTCGCGGTTTCGGTGCACACGATCGTCTCGTTCGACTTCTCGATGGCGCCGGTGCCGATGTGGCACTCGGCGATCTTCGGCCCGTACTTCGTGGCGGGCGCCATCTTCAGCGGCATCGCGGCGCTGATCATCGCGATGGCGGCGCTCCGCAAGTTCCTCCACCTGGAGGAGTACCTGCACCCGGTTCATTTCCAGAATCTTGGCAAGCTGATGCTGATGATGTCGCTGCTGTGGACCTACTTCATCTTCAACGAGCGGCTGACCGTGTGGTACGGCAACGCGTCGGCGGAGCGCGAGGTGTTCCTCGTGACGCAGCGCGGCTCGTTCGCGCCGCTCTTCTGGACGATGGTCGCCTGCAATTTCGCGATCCCGTTCGTCATCCTCTCGATCAAAAAGCTGCGCACGATTACCGGCTGCGTCATCGCGTCGTTCACCGTCGTCATCGGCATGTGGCTCGAGCGCTTCCTCATCGTCGTGCCGTCGCTCGGCCACAAGTACCTGCCGTACACGTGGGGCCACTACCGCCCGCGTCCCGTCGAGATCATCATCGTGGCTTCGACGTTCGCCGCGATGGTGTTGTTGTACGTGCTGTTCTCGAAGCTCGTGCCGATCATCTCCATCTGGGAGCTCAAGGTCGGCGAGCACTTCGTCGCCGACGCGACGCCGCAGGAGGCGGCGGAGCATCCGTTGCTGAAGGCGCACCCGTGAAGGCCCTTTACGCGCTCTATCCGGATCCGAACGCCGCGCAGCGGGCGGTCAATGGTCTCCGCGACGCGGGTGTCGCCGATCGCGACATCACGATCGTGTCGGGCGAGCCGATTGAGCAGCACGAGCTCGGCCACCGGGATCATGCGACGTACATGTTCTGGATCGCGGGCGCAGGCGGCGCACTCGGCCTCGCGTTCGCGATGTGGCTCACGCGCATGACGGAGCTGGCGTGGCCGCTGCCGACCGGCAACATGCCGATCGTCTCGTGGTGGCCGAACCTGATCATCATGTTCGAGCTGACGATGCTCGGCGGGATTCTGGCCGCGGTCATCACGCTGCTCGTGACGGCGGGGCTGCCGAACTGGAAGCCGAAGCTGTACGATCCCGAAGTCACCGACGGGAAGATCCTCGTCGGCGTCGAAAATCCTCCGTCCGGATCGATTCCCGCCATCGAGCGCGCGCTGACCGTCAGCGGTGCGCGGCTGAAGACGCTGACGTAGCG
>MNEX01000162.1 GCA_001917905.1 Acidobacteria bacterium 13_1_40CM_65_14 | reverse complement strand
AAATGTCTCGCGAAAGAGCCTGGCGAACGCTATCAGGGCATGCGCGACGTCGTCGTGGATCTGCGTGCGGCGCGGCGGCGGCTCGAATCGACCAGCACGAGCCCGATCGCCTCGGTGTCCGGCCGCATGACGACGCGCCAGGGGTTCATGCGCGCGCAGCAGTACGTGTATTACGGCATGTTCCTGATCGCGCTCGCCGTCGCGGCGATCGGCGGACTGCAATCGCGATGGAAGAAGCCGGCGGTCCCGGCCGCAGCCGCCGGCGACAAGCCATCGGTCGCAGTGCTGTACTTCGAGAACAACACCGGCAACCCGCAGCTCGACTGGCTGCGCACCGGTCTCACCGACATGATGGTCACCGACCTGTCGCAGTCGCCGGACCTCGAGGTCCTCGGCACCGATCGGCTCGTGCAGATCCTCACCGACATGCGGCACCAGGACGATCGCGTGCTCGCGTTCGACACCGTTCAGGAGATCGCGAAGCGCGCAGGCGTGAAGAGCGTCATCCTCGGCAGCTACGTCAAGGCCGGCGAGACCATTCGCATCAACTTGAAGCTGCAGGAAGCCGCCACCGGCCACATCGTCACGGCCGAACGCGTGGATGCGGCCGGCGAGGCGAATCTCTTCCCGACGATGGACGATCTCACCCGCCGCGTCAAAGCGAAGGTCGTGCTGCCGGGCCGGTTCGATCCGAGCAAAGGTGTCATCGACTCGCCGATGACGATGTCCACCACGACGGGGTCGTCGATCGACCGCGACCTGAAGGACGTGACGACGTCCTCCATCGAGGCGTACCGCTTCTACGCCGAGGGCATCCGATTGCACGAACGCTTCCGCGAGGTCGAGGCGATTCCCTGGCTCGAGAAGGCGGTCCAGATCGATCCCGACTTCGCACTCGCGCTCATCAAGCTCGCGGTGGCCCACAGCAATGTGGGCCATTCGAACGAGCGAGACGCCTACGCCAGGCGGGCCTTCGAACACGTCGATCGGATTACGGCGCGGGAGCGACATTACATCGAGGGCTATTACTACTCGGGACGCGGGGAGACGATGGCGAAAGCCATCGAGGCGTACAGGATAGCGCTCGAGTTGTATCCCGATCACGCCTCGTCGCGAAACAATCTGGCGCTCCTGTATTACAACTCCGAGCAGTATGAGGATGCGATTCGGCAATACGAGGAGTCGCGCCGACGGCGCATGCCGTTTCCCGCGTCACATATCACCCTGGCGCGCAGCTACATCGCGCTCGGACGGTTCGACACCGGCCAACAGGTGCTCGAAGACTATCTGCGGCAGTTCCCGGACAACGTGCGTGGCACCGCGAATTTCGGCTTCCTGCTGGCCGACATCGGCAAGCTCGATGACGCCGCCGCGATGTTTGCGAAGAGCGACGCGCTCGATCCCGGAAACGTTGTCGCCGCCGCGGGACGGCGCAACCTCTACATACTCGAGGAACAGTGGCCGAACGCGACGGCCATCGCCCTCAAGCTGCGACAAGCGAAAGACTCGTTCTCGAAGCTCTTCGGCGGCTTCGCGCTGGCCGAAGACGCGCTGTACAGAGGCCACACTGCCGAGGCGCTTCGGGTGCTGGAGCAGACTGCGGCCAGCGGAGGCGCGGACGGATCCAACGAGACCGCCGATCTGCAAAATTTTGCCGCAGGCGTGCTGCTCGACCTCGACCGTCCGGCCCTCGTGCTGGGTCAGACCGAGCGCGCGCTCGCCGCAGCGCGCGGACGCAACACCGAGAACGACAGCCTCGCGCTGAAAGCGCGTGCAGAATCGCGCCTCGGACGCTCGAACGAAGCGAGCGCCACCATCGATGTACTGACGAAAAAGATCAGCGTACTGCCCGGTGAGCGCGCAAAGCGCGGGCTCCATCTGCTTGCCGGCGTGATGGCCCTCGATCGCGGCGATCCGAACGGCGCAATCGAGAATTTGAAGCGGGCTGAAGCCCTGCTCGCTCCAAAGCCCGTGTCACCGGTACCGCCGCATATCGAGGTGTGGTTCGCCTTGGGGTCGGCGTACCTCGCGGTGAATAACACCGCTGAAGCCGCCGCACGCTTCCAACGAATCGTCGACGGCGACTTTGCACGGTCCGGATCACCGGTGGCATTCGTGCGCAGCCTATACTTCCTCGGCGAGATCCACGAGCGGCGCGGCGATCGCGCAAAGGCCGCGGAGTACTACCGGCGCTTCCTGCAGTACTGGGGCGATGGCGACATTGATCGGAATCGCGTCGCGGAAGCACGGAAACGAATTGGATGATCGGGTAATCGGGTAATCGGGTAATTGATTGTGGATTGACCGCAGTCTCGTATCCCAATTCCCCAATCCAATTACCCAATTACCCGATTACCCAATTACCCGATTCTTCAAGTCAATCCCCAGCTGCTGGCATTTCTTGTACAAGTGACTTCGCTCGAGCCCGAGCGCGCGCGCAGTTTCGGCGACGCGATAGCCATGCGCGGTCAGCTCGCGGACGACGACGTCGCGCTCGAACGCCGTCACGCGATCGGCGAGCGTTCCGGATCCTCCACTGGCCGCGGCGCCGGCGGCTGACTGGCGGCCCGACAGCACCTGTCGCACTGTCGCCGCATCCACCTCGTCGTCGGTCAAGAGCAGCAGACGCTCGACGACGTTGCGCAGCTCGCGCACGTTGCCTGGCCAGTGATAGCGGCCAAGCTCCTCGAGCGCGTCGGCGCTGAAGCCGCGCGGCTTCCAGTTGTTCTGCTCGGCGATCAGTTTCGCGAAGTGGTCGGCGAGCAGCGGTATGTCGTCCTGCCGCTCGCGCAGCGACGGCATGGCGATTGGAAACACGAACACGCGGTGATAGAGATCCTCGCGAAACGCGCCCTTGCGGACGAGCGCATCGAGATCGCGATGCGTCGCAACGACGACGCGCGTGTCCACGACGACCGGGCGCTCGCCGCCGATGCGCTCGAGCTCGCCCTCCTGCAGCAGCCGCAGCAGCTTGGCCTGCATCGCCGCCGGCATGTCGCCAATTTCGTCGAGGAACAGCGTGCCGCCGTGCGCCTGCTCGAACTTGCCGAGGTGACGCGCTGCCGCGCCGGTGAACGCGCCCTTCTCGTGGCCGAAGAGCTCGGACTCGATGAGCTCCGACGGCACCGCCGCGCAGTTCACGCTGACGAACGGCCGATCGCGCCTCGCGCTGCGCTCGTGCAGCGCGCGCGCGACGAGCTCCTTGCCGGTGCCGGTCTCGCCGAGGATGCAGACGCGCGATTCGGTCGGCGCGACGCGATCGACCAGCGCCATCACGCGCCGCATCGCGTCGCTCTTCCACACGATCTCGTGCCGGCCCACGCGCCGCCGCAGCGCCGTGTTCTCGGCCTCGAGGCGCATGAGCCGCAGGGCGTTCTCGACCGTCAGCAGCAGCTTGTCGGCGGAGATCGGCTTCTCGAGGAAATCGATCGCGCCGAGGCGCGTGGCGCGGACCGCCATGTCCACCGTCGCCTGACCCGAGATCATGATGACGGGCGTCGTCACGCCGATCTCGCGAAGGTCCGCCAGCATCGACAGGCCGTCCTTGCCCGGCATGACGACATCGGAGCAGACGATGTCGAAGCGCTCGTCCTTGAGCAGCGCGATCGCGCGGGCGGCGTGATCGCTCACGACCGCTTCGTAGCCGGCGAGCCGAAACGCGCGCGACAACGAGGCGAGCGTGTTCGCGTCGTCGTCCACAATCAGCACTCGGGTCATTCTTTTTCCATTCCCGGCGCACCCGAAACGCTGAACAAAACAAACATGGAGGAACGGAGGAACGGAGCGCCTCGGTTCGACGCGTGGCCTGCGAAGCAGGCCCACCGCGCGGCCGATCCGGCCACGGGCGCCGCTGCGCGGCGCGCGTCGAACCGATCGGCGTTTCCTTTCGTTTCGGCATGAAAGGAAACTCTTCTCCGTTCGTCCTCCGTTGGCTCCGTTCCTCCGTTTGTGAATCCGTTGCCTCCGTCCTCCTCCGTTTCCGTTATCTCCGTCAACTCAGTTTCCTTCCGTCGCAGGCGCCGCTGGTATCTCCACGTGGAACGTGGCGCCGCGGCCGCGCACGCTGTCCACCCAGACCTTGCCCGCGTGATCGGCGACGACCGACTGTACGATCGCGAGGCCGAGGCCGGTGCCGTGCTGCTTGGTCGTGTAGTACGGCGTGAACAATCGCTGACGCTCCTCGTCGGTCAGGCCTTCGCCGGTGTCTGACACCTCGATGTGGACGGCGCCGTTCGCACGCCGCGTGCGAATCGCCAACTCGCCGCCGGACGGCATCGCGTCGATGGCGTTCAACAACAGATTCTGCACCGCGCGCGCGAGCTGCTCCGCATCCGCACGAATCATCCCGAGCGACTCGTCGAGATCCACCGACAACGCGATCGGCGGCCGATCCGGCGCGTCGAGCTGCGCGCGAAACAATTGCACACTCTGCCGCACGATGTCGTTCACCGAAATGCTCGCGAACTCGGGCGGCGGCATCCGCGCGAAATCGCTGAATCGGCCGATCACGGTGTTCAGATTCGCCAGCCCGCTCGTCATCGTCGTCAGGCTCTCGTCGAACACTTCGTCGAACTCCGCGCCCGGCAGCGCCTTGGCGCGGCGCAGGTTGTCGAGGGTCACGCGCAGCGGAAACAGCGGGTTCTTGAGCTCGCGCGCCAGCCGTCGCGCCAGCTCGCGCCACGCCGCGACGCGCTCGGTCTGAATGAGCCGCTCGCGCTCTTCGACGAGCTGTCGCGTCATCGTGTCGAACGCGCGCGCCAGCTCCTCGATCTCGCCGGACGCATGGATGTCGTCGACCTTGACGTCCCAGTCGCCCCTCGCGACACTGCGGCTCGCTTCCGCAAGTTGTTCGACCGGGCGCGTCACGCGTGCGGCGACGACGTAGCTCAGGATGAAACCGAACGTCAGGCCGAGCGCGCCGAACGCCACACCGCTCCAGCGGATTCGCGACACGAGCGCCGCGAGCTCGCGGCCGGAGCTGCCGACGAGCAGCACGCCGAGCACCGCGCCGTCGCGACCCGCCAGCGGGATCCCGTCGACGCGTTCCGGGCCGTCCGGCCATTCGATCGTTTCCGCCGCCTCGCGCCCGCTCTGTCGCACGCGCGCGATGAGCGGCTCGAGCTGGGCCGCCTGCGCCACCTGACCCGATGCGTCGATCAACTGCTGCCGCGACAGCTCGGGCTCGACGTTGCGATACAGCAACGCCCGCATGCCGGCCGGCAGGACGAGCGATTGCAAGAACGTCTGATCCAGTCGTCGCCCTCCAGAGACGAGCACGGCGCCGTCGCGAGCGGCGACTTTACGGACGGCGACCAGACCGAGCGCGGTCTCGTGCGGTAATTCGATCGCCTGGAGAAACGCGCCGCGCTCAGCGGTCGATGCGGTCGCCCAGGGATGCCGATAGCCGAACCGCGCGGGCCACTGCGCGGACGACACGATCGTGCCGTCTTCGGCGACGAGATCGAGCACGTCCCACCCCTGCGAGGCGGCGAGCGACGAGGCCTCGTCGACGTAGGCCGCACGATCGGCGCGCGATCGCGCGATGTCGCTGGCCGTGCGCAGCACGGCATCACTGGCCGCGAGCCGCTCGACGCGGGCCGCGATCTGCTCCGCCTGACTCGTGAACTCGCGGCGAAACTGCGCGACGAGCGCGGCGGTCCGCTGTGCGTCGAGCGCCGCGAACGCGCGGCGCGCACTCGACGACACGGCCCACGTGACGAGGATGACCGTGACGGCGACCGCGGCGCTGACGAGCGCGAACAGGCGCGTGCGCAGCGTCATTGTCTATCGGGTCTATCGGGTCTATCGGGTCTATCGGGCCGGTCCGGCTTGTCCGGGAGGGACGCGCTGCGCAGCCAGACGTTGGCGAGATTCCACGCGCCGATCGGCGACACGGCTGGTCCATTTCACGATTCGACGCGCTCGCCGAGACCGTAGAGCACCGGCAGATGCACGATCGGCACGATGATGTCGCGTTCGACGAGCGCGCGCTCGACGCGATACACCGTGTCGAGCGGCGCGCCGATCGCGGGCGCGGGTTCGGTCGTGGCCAGCGCCGTCGCGCGCGAGCCGAGCGCGGCCATGATGGCCGCCAGCACGCGGTCCGGCGTGGTGGCGTCGAACGCGACGCGCACGAGCCGCACGTCGGGACGCGGCGCGAGGCCGACCGGCGCCTGCACTTTGATTGTGATGCCGGCTTCGCGTGCATCCACCGCCACGCGCTCCGCGATTGCCTGCGCCACCGGATCGGCCGCCTCGACCCGCAGCGTCAGCCGCCGTTCGTCGAGCGGCAGCGCCGCGATGGCGGTTCGCGACGATGCGGACGCCGGTGTGCTCTGGAACATCGGCGCGTATCCGCTCAGCCATGACGGCAGCAGCGCCGCGGCCGGTTCCGCCTGCCGCTGCAACAACACCGTCGACAGCGTCACGCGGTCGATCGACGTCGCGACCGCGCGTCGCACGAGAAGATCGGCGGGCGTCGCGCGATGCGGCTCGAACACGAGCGCAAACGCTTCCAGCGCACGCGAGCTGACGGAGCGCAAGCCGCGTTGGACGAGCCGCCGGAGATCGGTCGGCCGCACGGCCACGACATCGGCGCGACCGAGCTCGAGCGACGTGAGCTGGTCGCCGAGCGCGCGGCCTTCGGCAATCTGCACCGCGTCGACGAGCGGGCGGCCGCCCCAATAGTCCTCGTGCGCGCGCAGCGCGATGCGGCGCGGCTCGGTCGGCCCCAGCCGAAACGGACCGCTGCCGACGAGATCGCCGGCGGATGTCCGAATGGCGATTTGTTGCGGATGGTGCGTCGGCCGCGTGCGCGCGATCGGCGATCAGCGTTATGACGATGAGTGCTGCGGCCGCGAGTGCGGTTCGAGTGGTTCGTGTCGTTCCCATGCCATCCTCCGTGTTGCGGACGAAAGGAGCAACGGCACAGCCACAGACCAAGTCGATGATTCAGTGGGAGTTAGGTGACTGCGGTGAGAGGAATCCCGTGTCAGCCGGCACACAGCGTGTGCCGCCTGACACGGGGAGGTTTACAGAATCACACGCTCGAGAGGTTACTGACTGGGGGGAACTGTTCATTCATCCACGCGTGCCACAAAGGCTCGTCGCGTGCGACCGCGGCCGCCGCTCCATCGCCGTACAGGAAGAAATCCATCCCGACGTACACCTGGTGGCCTCCCGCGTGCGCGAACACCGAGACGATGCCCGGCGCCGGCTCGTCGACTCGGAGCAGGAGCGTGTGCGAAGGTACCCCCGCGCCCGTCGGCTCGACGATGCCGGACAGTCGCGGCGCGGCGCTCGTCCTCCACTGCTGACCCGGCGTCGCGCCGGCAACGTTGAGCGGACCGGTGAGCGTGTCCCATGCCTTCGACGGCGGTTCGGAGACAACGCTCATCACGCGGAAGGCCGAGCACCGCTGACCGCGGAAGTGTGTGAGATAGAGGTGGAGGATGCGGAAGAATGTGGCCCAGCCCGATTCGAAGCTCTCGAGCTGATCGTCCCACTCGTCGCTGCTCGCAAACAGGCTGTGAATCACCCGGACGACACACGTGCCGCCCGAGCGCGCTTCGACGATCCACTCCGTAGCGACCGGCGGAGCCTTCGGACCCAGCGCCTGGCCGTCGGCGGCGAACCGGCGCGGCGGGTCCCATTCAGTCACGCTGGCGACGGCGTCCATGCCCGGGCCAAAGTGGGATGTCACGGCGACAGGCACGCCGTCGCGCTCTTCGACTTCGGTCGGCACGAACCAGGACGAGATACCGGGCCCTGTTGCGATCGTCTGCCAGACTTCCTCGGGCGTGCCAGGCACCTCGATTTCGACTTCGACCGATCGTCGTCCAGACGCATCTTTTCTCACGCTCATGATGGCTCCTTGCTGGGCGATTGAGACGACAGAGGGTGCGCGACGATCACCAGGCGATGCATGCGGCCGCCGCGGGCCGACGCATCGTGGTAGCGCGACACCAGTTGCGTGACGGCGTCGGTGAGATCGCTGCTGAAGGCGGCGCGATCCGCCGCCGACCGGAACCGAATCGCGGTGTCCAGTGCAAGGGTCGGCAGGCGTTTGTCGATCTCCTTTGAACGGCGGAGGAGATCGCTGACCTCGCGTACGATGCGCGCGCCGAGCGCAATGAGATAGCTGGCGGAAAAACGATCCGCATCTTTTCCCGGATGCGTGGCGGCGGCGGGCCCCAGCGCACTCGGCGAAACGACGTACGAAGCGGCCGACCGAACCAACAGGCGTTCCGTCAGACCACCCCACTTGCGTTTCTCGGCCACCCGTACCAAGCCGTGCGCTTCGAGGGCTCGCAGGTGATAGTTGACCTTCTGGCGCGCAATCCCGAGGCGCGTGCCGAGGGCCGCGGCCGAGGCGGGCTCACGTAATTCTGAAAGCAGCCGGCTCCTGACGGGCCCAAGCGCGGCGGTCGCCGCCGCTGGATCATGAATGACGTGCACGTCGCGCACGACGGCATTCGAACATTGACAATTTTATTTGTCAATAGAAAAATGGCCTGAAAAGCGCTGATTGTGCAGGTTGAAAAATGGGCGCGAACGTGGAGGCGCGTGACGATCGGGCGGCGATCTCTCGACCGCCGCCCGCGGACACCGATTAACGTTCTGGAACCTTGAGCTCTTGCAGGTGCGTGACGATGTCCTGTCCCGACGAGGCCGGCTTCACCGTTTTGTCAATCGCCGCGATCTTGCCGGTCGGATCGATATAGAACGTCCAGCGGCGCGCGAACTGGCGTTCGGGCGGCGCATCGGGCGCGATCACGCCGTACTTCATCGCAACGGTTTTGTCTGGATTGGCGAGCAGCGGGAAATCCGCATGCTCTTTCTCCGCGAACGCCTTGTTGTCGGCGAACGTGTCGACGCTGACCATGAAGTACGCGGTGTCGTATTTTCTGATGAGTCCCCCGCTCTCACGGAGCGAGTTGCATTCCGCCGTTCAACCGGCGGTGAACGCCTTCGGGAACCACGCGAGCACGACCCACTTCCCTTTGAGATCTTTGCTGAGCGTGTAGGTCTTGCCGTCGGTCGCCGGAAGCGTGAAGTCCGGCGCCTGGTCCCCGACCTTCAACTCCGCGGTCGTCGTCGACGCCGCGGTCGTTGTGGTTTGGGCCAACGCGGGACTGGTGAGTAGCCCGCACGCTGCGAAGGCGAGCGGCAGCCGATCGAAAACACCCCACGCCGTTCTCGGCTTTCTCAGCTTTCTCAGCTTTCTCATTCGGGGGGCCTCCTCTTGATGGGCAGCACGATACCACAGGTACGAACCGTGCAATGATGGGATTCATGAGTTCGAGATGGACGACGGCACTGCTCATCGTGATCGTGTCGATCTTCATGGGCGCCTGTGGCGACAAGTCCACGCCGACCACGCCCGCGCCGACCCAGATTGACGTGTCAGGCCGCTGGGCCTCCGACATCACGATTCAGGGCTTCACCGCCCGCATGACCTGGACGCTTACGCAAACCGGCGGCGGCGTGACCGGTCCCGTGCTCGTGAGCCTGAGCAGCGGAACCGTCCTCTTGAACGGATTTTTGACCGGGACCATGACCGGTTCGTCGTTCGCGTACACCATCGCGGTGGGCCCCGGCGGTATCCCGAATCAGCCGACCTGCTCGGGACAGTTAGGCGGGACCATGACCGTCACGGTCGGAGTGGTGTCGACGATGGCCGGCCCGATGTCCGTCCTCGCGAGCAACTGTTCGATTCAGCTTCCGAGCAGCAACATTACGCTCACGAAACAATAACCGCAGAGGCGCGCCAAGCACGCTGAGAAAACGTTCTCGGCGACCTCTGCGAGCTCCGCGGTTGCTTTCAAGAGGTCGTTAGCTTCCGGCCTTCATCGATCGTCGCCTTGAGACGGCGGACGAACCGATCCGCGATCGGCGGATTGAAGCCGCCCGCGCGGAACGCGTCGCGCCACTGCGCGTCGGACAACTTCGCCAGCCGCTCGCTCATCCACCGCACATCGTCGGGCGTGATGCGTTTGGTGAGCAGTTCCTGATGCCATCCGTGATAACTGAAGTCGACGAAGCCGTGGTGCACGCCGTTGATGAAGCGCGAATTGGCGGCGGCGAGGACGAAGGTGATGAGGATCGCTTTTTTCAGTCGCCTGTCGCGCTTTTCCCGATCCACGTCCAGCCATGCGGCAAGAAGCAATCCTTACAAGTCAGACTCGAGGTCAGACTGGCGGTCAGACTAGCGGTCAGACTGGCGGTCAGACTGACGGTCAGACTGACGGTCAGACTGGCGGTCAGACTGACGGTCAGACTGACGGTCAGACTAGCGGTCAGACTGACAGTCAGACTGGCGGTCAGACTGACGGTCAGACTCGTGACACGGTACGAGGCTTGCTCAGCTCATCAGGCGACGATGATGCGCTCGAGCTTTGCGCGAAGGCTGATGGCGATCGCCGCGGTATTGCTGGTCTTTTGCGAGGACAGCGCCGCCGCTCGCCGTCCTCACGCGCGTCCACAGACCCCACCTCTCGTCATCACCAGCGACACGCGTCTGCTGGTCGTCGCGCCGCACCCAGACGATGAGGTGCTGGCCGCGGGTGGATTGATCCAACAGGTCCGCGTCGCCGGGGGCAAAGTCCGCGTGGCCTACCTCACCGACGGCGACGGCTTCGCCGACGGCGTGAAGCTGGAGAACCGCGACGGCAAGGCATCCGCGAAGGACTTTCGCGGGTACGGACGGCGCCGACAGAAAGAAGCGCGCGCCGCGCTGGCCGCGCTCGGTCTCGGCGAAGATGCGGCGACGTTCCTGAGCTTTCCCGATCAAGGCCTCTGCAAACTGATTCGCACGTACTGGTCGGATCGCCGTCACCCTTACAAGTCGCCGTACACGCGACGCGATCGGCCGCCGCTGAACGAGACGTTCGTGACCGATACCGAGTATCGGGGTGAAGATCTCACGCAGGAGCTCGCAAAGCTGATTGGCGATTACCAGCCGACGCTGATCCTCGTCCCGCGAAAGGAGGATCAGCATCCCGATCATTGCGCGGCGTGGTTCTTCCTCGCCGACGCGCTCGGCGACGTGCGTCGCGTGTTTCCGGACTATTCGACCGACGTGTTGAACTACATCGTGCACTTCAAGGACTGGCCGTTCCAGGACGAACGATCAGCGCTGCCGGCGCCACCCGGCTTGAACGGCGGCGCGTCGGGCTGGATCCAAGTGCCGCTGACGCCGGCCGAGATGAAAACCAAGCGCGCCGCGCTCGTGAAGTACAAGACGCAGCAGCACGCGATGAAATGGTTCCTCGATGGCTTCGTCCGGACCAACGAGATCTTCTCGCGACCGGCGCCGGCGCGTGTGGTGCTCCCGCTCAAGCCTCAGCCCTGTTGTTAATGCAACGACTCGAGTCGCTCGATGTGTTTCGCGGGCTGACGATCGCCGGGATGATTCTCGTCAGCACGCCAGGCACCTGGGATGCCGTCTATCCTCAGCTCGAGCACGCCGCCTGGGACGGGTCGACGCTCGCCGACCTCGTGTTCCCGTTTCTCCTGTTCGCGATGGGCGCCGCCGTCCCGTTCGCGCTCGCGCGGCGCCGCGACCGACAATCGGTGCGCCGCCACGTGGTTCGCCGCGCCGCGATCCTGTTCCCGCTCGGTCTTATTCTCAACGTGATCGAAACCGCGCCGCCGCTGTCGCTGGCCACCTTCCGCCTTCCCGGTGTCCTGCAGCGCATCGCGCTCGTCTACCTCGCGGTGTCGTGGCTCACGGAGCGCACGTCGACGCGGACGCAGATCGCCGCCGCCCTCGGCGCATTGCTCGGCTACTGGGCCGTGATCACGCTGGTGCCCGTGCCCGGCTGCGACATGCCGACGCTGTCGGCTGAATGCAACATCGGATCGTTCATCGACCGTCTCGTGTTCGGGCGCCACATGCTCTATCCCGCGTGGGATCCCGAAGGACTCCTCAGCACGGTGCCGGCGATCGCGACCGCGTTGTTCGGGGTGTTCGCCGGTGACTGGTTGAACGCGCCGAGCGCGCGCCATCGCACGCTGACGCTTTTCGCGGCAGGCACGGTTGCTGTCCTCGTCGCGCTCGTCTGGGATGTTGTGTTTCCGATCAACAAGAGCCTGTGGACGAGCTCGTTCGCGCTCTTCACCGCAGGTCTCGCCGCGCAGGCGCTCGCCGCGTGTCACTGGCTGCTGGACGTTCGTCACTGGCGCGCGTGGTCGCAGCCGTTCATCGCGTTCGGGCGCAATCCGCTCGCGGGCTATTTTCTGTCGGTCGGCTCGGACAGCGTCCTCACGCGCTGGACCGTGTCGGCCGGGCCGGAGCCCGCGTCGCTCAAAGCGTTTCTCTACCAGATGCTCTTTGCGTCGTGGCTCGGCCGTTGTGGCGGTGCGGACGCAGCGTCGCTCGGCTACGCGCTCGCGTACGTCGCGCTGTGGGCGCTTGTCCTCGGCGAGATGCATCGCCGCCGGATTTACATCGGGATTTAAGAGCAAGACGACCTCACCACCACGGGGGACACGGAGGACAGGAGGTTGAAAACCATTCAAACAAGACCTTCCTCCGCGTCCCCCGTGTCCACCGAGGCTTAACAGCCCGTGGTGAAAGTCTGGCTGCATTCGACGGGCGATGCATCCCCGCCGGCTGCGTTGCTCCTCGCTCAAATACTCCCGGTATTCTCGGTCGTCGCGCCTTGCCGGCGGGGCGCCTCGCCCGTCTCGGTGCGACGCCAGACTTTCACCACGGGCTGCTAATTCTGCAGCGCACTCTAAAGGTATGATGCGACGTCATGAAGAAGATCTCCTCTGCGATCTCTGCGTTGATCGTTCTTGTTGCCGTCGCCGCAGCCAACGCGGCGGGACGACCCATCACTGTCGCCGATCTGCTGTCGATGCCGCGAATCTCCGAACCGCAGCTCTCACCCGACGGGACGCGCGTCGTCTACACGCTTGCGGTTCCGGATGTGAAAGCGAATCGCATGGCGCGCGACGTCTGGATGGTGACGCTCGCCAGCAGCGAGGCGCGTGCGCTGACGACAGGCGGTCATGAAGGCCGCGGCCGGTGGTCGCCCGACGGCAAGCGCATCGCCTTCATCTCGACTCGCAGCGGCAGCATGCAGCTGTATGTGATGAACGCGGACGGCAGCGGCAGCCCGAAACAGGTGACGAACGTCTCGAGCGACGTCGACGGCATTGTCTGGGCGCCCGACGGCCGCTCGATCGCGTTCACGACGGAGGTCTATCCCGACTGCAAAGACGATGCGTGCAACGCGGCGCGGGACAAGGCGCGCGGCGAGAATCCGAGCAAGGCGCGCATCTACGAGCGGCTGCTCTATCGTCACTGGTCGTCGTGGAGCGAGGGCAAGCGCACGCATCCGTTCATCGTCTCGGCGAATGGCGGAGACGCGCGCGATCTGTTGCCGGGCGCCGACTACGACGTGCCTCCGGTTCAGCGCGAAGGTCCGCATCCCATCGCGTTCTCGCCCGACAGCAAGACGATCTGCTTCACCGCTGTCACCGAGCCTGTTGAGGCGACGAGCACCAACGGTGACCTGTTCGAGGTCGACGTGACCGGCGCCCTCCGACAGGCTCAGGGCGGCCCGAGCGAGCAGAGCGAGTCGAGGGCCGGAGCGCCGCGCAAGCTGACGACGAATCGTGGATTCGACGGCGCGCCCGCGTATTCGCCGGACGGCACATCGATCGCGTACCGATCGCAGGCGCGCCCTGGCTACGAGACTGACAAGTGGCGGCTGATGCTGATGGATCGCGCGACGGGCAAATCCACGAGCCTCACCGACGCGTTCGATCGCAGCGTCGAGGACCTGCGCTGGTCGTCAGACGGCCGGTCGATCTACTTCAACGCCGAGGATCGCGGCGAGATGCCCGTGTTCATGATCCCAGCGGCTGGAGGCGCTCCGAAGGCGATCACGCCCGGCTCGTTCGACGGCGAGTTCGACGCGGTGCGCGACGCGCTGGTGGTGTCGCGCAGCAGCCTGGCGTCGCCGGCGGAGCTCTTCGCGATCTCGGCGAACGGCGCCGCGAAGCCGCTCACCCGTCACACGGCCAGCGTCCTCGCGCCGCTCGACATCGCGACGCCGGAGTCGTTCACGTTCAAGGGCGCTGGCGGCACCGACGTCCAGGGCTTCCTCGTGCGGCCGCCCGCGTTCGACGCCGCGAAAAAGTATCCGGTCGTCCTGCTGCTGCACGGCGGTCCGCAGACGCAGTGGAGCGACACGTGGAGCTATCGCTGGAACGCGCAAACCTTCGCGTCGCCCGGTTACGTCGTCGTGCTGATCAATCGCCGCGGCTCGACGGGCTTCGGTCAGAAGTTCACCGACGAGATCACGAACGACTGGGGCGGCAAAGCGTTCGCCGACGTGATGAACGGTCTGGAGTCGGTGCTCGCCCGGTACTCGTTCACGGATCGTCAGCGCGTCGCGGCGGCCGGCGGCTCGTACGGCGGCTACATGGTGGACTGGCTCGCGTCGCAGTCGAACGGGCGGTTTCGCGCGCTCATCTCGCACGCCGGCGTCTACGACCTGACGAGTATGTACGGCGCGACCGAAGAGCTCTGGTTTCCGGAGCATGATTTCGGCGGCACGCCGTGGACCAGTCCGGCCGCCTATCAGAAGTGGTCACCGAGCTCGTACGCGGCGGACTTCGGGAAGTTCAAGACGCCGACGCTCGTGATCGCGGGCGAACAGGACTATCGCGTGCCGTACACGCAAAGCCTCGAGTTCTACACCGCGATGCAGCGTCAGGGCGTGCCCTCGCGGCTCCTCATCTTTCCGGACGAAGGACACTGGATTCTCAAGCCGCAGAACAGCATGGTCTGGTACAAAGAAGTTCACGACTGGCTCGCGCGCTACCTCGCCACGACGCAACCCTCGAACCCTTAGTGGCGAAGGCTTGTTGTGAACAGTACTCAATCAGCTCAGACGGTCCGCTAAGACGCATGGCTCAGGTCACGGTCAACCCGCGCGCGACACGGGAACAACGTCCAACCGGCGCGTGGTACCGCGAGGTCACGCGCGAGCAGTGGATGGCCTTCGTCGGCTCGTACCTCGGGTGGATGCTGGACGGATTCGACTACACGATCCTCACCTTCCTCCTCGTCGACATCCAGCGAAGCTTCGCGGTCAACGCCACACTGGCCGGCCTGCTGGGACAGATCACGTTGATGTTCCGCGTCGCGGGCGGCATCGGCGCGGGCACGGCGGCGGATCGCTGGGGCCGCAAAGGCCCTCTGATGTTTTCGATCCTCTGGTATTCCGCGTTCGCATTTCTCAGCGGCTTCTCGACGTCGTACGGAATGTTGTTCGCGTGCCGGGCGCTCTTCGGCATCGGCATGGGCGGCGTGTGGGCGGCCGGCATGCCGCTGACGCTCGAGCACTGGCCGGCGAAGCTGCGCGGCATGGCATCAGGGATGATGCAGAGCGGCTACTCGCTCGGGTTCCTCCTCTCGTCCCTCGTGTATCAGTTCGGCTATCCGATTGTGAATCGGCGTCCCGATCTCGGGTGGCGCGCCATGTTGTGGATCGGCGTGTTGCCGGCGCTGCTCGTGCTCTTCATCATGAAGCGCGTCAAAGAGAGTCCGGTATGGCTCGAACGGCAGCGGCACTTGAAGAGCCGGAACGAACGCGATCCGATGTCGCTCGGTCGGCTCTTCACGCGCGATGTGCTCGCGACGACGCTGCACACGTCGATCATGATGGGCGCGTTCCTCTTCATGTACCACTCGATCACGTACTGGTATCCGACGCTGCTCAGCAAGCTCCATCGCCAGCCGCTGCCCTTCCTGCTCGCGTTCAACGTCGGCGCCATCGCCGGCGCCGTGGCGATCGGGCGGCTGTCGGAAACGTCGCTCGGCCGGCGTGGCGCGGCCATCATCTCGACGCTGGTCGCCGTGGCCTTCATTCCGCTGTACGTCTTCACGGCCGACACGGCGCTTCTGTGGATCGGCGCGCTCGCGATGGGATTCTTCGGCGCCGGCAACTTCGGCATCGTGCCGGCGTATCTGACCGAGCGCTTCCCGACGGTCGCGCGCGCGGCGGGCGCCGGCTTTGCGTACCACGTCGGCGCGGGACTCGGATCGTTCACGCCGACCCTCGTCGGTCTGCTTCAGGATCGCGGTCTTGCGCTCCCGACGGCGATGGCCCTCTGCATCGCGGGGTCCGGCGTGGTTCTCTCGATGCTGATCTGGATCGGTCCGGAGACTCGCGGGCGGGTATTCCACGCGCTCGAAGAACACGCTTGAGGATGTTGGCGCGCGAACCGGTTCGTCTCGCAGTCGTGCTGAGCGCGGGCGGATTGCGGGGCGCGGCCCATGTCGGTGTGCTTCGACGCCTGATTCGTGACGGCATCCGGATCGACGCGATCGTCGGGGTCAGCGCGGGCGCCGTCATCGCGGCGTACTACGCGGCCGTTGGACTCGACCTCGAGGATTTGATGGCCGACGCGGAAACATTCAGCGGCCGACACCTGCTCACGCACAGCCTCAACGTGCATCTCGGCTACCGCTTCGACCGCGCGCTCGGCCGATGGTGCGGCGTCATTCCCGATCGGCTCCGTCAGCTCGAGGCAGCCACCTTCGATCGGCTCCATCATGGCGTGCAGTGTCTTGGCATCGCCTGCCACGATCGATCGGCTGGTCGACCGCGCTACTTCTGGACCGGTTGCGATCGGGGCGCCAGGCTGATTGACATCGTGAAGGCGAGCGCATCGATCCCTCGCCTGTTCCCGAATGTTCACGTCGTCTGCGGTCAGGAACGCTACCAGTTGACCGACGGCGGGATCAGCGATCCCGTTCCGCTCGCGTTCGCTCGTTGTCCCGCGATCGGCGCCACGCACGTCATCGTCTCGGACTGCCGGTGGCTGGGAGCGGCGCCCCCGACTGACGAGAAAACGGTCTGGATTCGACCACGCATGGCGGGCACGGGGACGTTATGGGCACCCCATCGCGGTCTGATGATGGCGGTGCGCAGCGGCGACGCCGCGGTGAATGGAGAGGTGTTGGGCCGGATCCACGGTTGGTTCATGCGTCCGGAACGCGCTCTCTGAGCTCCTGCAGCCACGCCTCCGCTTCCGCATCGCTCGGCGCACGCCAATCGCCTCGCGGTGAGAGCGACCCTCCCGAGCCGACCTTCGGTGCATTCGGCAGACAGGATCGCTTGAACTGGCTGAGCTGAAAAAACCGGTGCAGGAATACTTCCAGCCATCTCTTGATCTCACGGAGCGAGTACTCCTGCTGCTCGTGTTCGCGGGGCGCGTCGGGCCAGGCGCCCCGCGTCCGATCGCCCCACGCGTGCTGGGCCATGAACGCGACCTTGCTGGGCCGATACCCGAAGCGGCTGATGTAGTACAGATTGAAGTCCTGCAGCTCGAACGGTCCGATGACAGTCTCGGTCAGCTGCGAAGGTCCGGCCGCCGTCTTGTCGTCGCCAGGAACCAGCTCGGGAGAGATCTTCGTCTCGAGGATCGCTTCAAGAATCGCGTCCGCTCCCCCCTCGAACTGCCGCGACGTGACGACCCATCGTATGAGGTGCTTGATCAGCGTCTTTGGGACGGCGGCGTTCACGTTGTAGTGCGACATGTGATCGCCCACGCCGTACGTGCACCATCCCAGCGCGAGCTCGCTCAAGTCTCCCGTCCCGACCACGAGCGCGTGATGGTAGTTCGCGAGGCGGAAGAGATGCGAGGTGCGCTCGCCCGCCTGCACGTTCTCGAAGGTGACATCGCAGACGTTCTTGCCGTCCGCGAATGGATGACCGAGGTCCTTCAGCATCTGCAGGCATGACGGCTTGATGTCGATTTCTGCCGCGGTCACGCCGAGGAGACGCATCAATTCCCACGCGTGACCCTTCGTGGTCTCGCTGGTCGCGAACCCCGGCATGGTGAACGCCAGTACGTTGGCCCGAGGAAGCTTCATGCGATCCATGGTCTTCACCGCGACGATGAGCGCATGCGTGGAATCGAGCCCGCCCGATACGCCGATGACGACCTTCTGAATCCCGGTGCTCGTCAGACGCTTGGTCAACCCGTGGACCTGGATGTTGTACGCTTCAGCGCATCGATCGTCGCGGGCCGCCGGGTCGCTCGGTACGTAAGGAAAGCGCTCGACGTTTCGTCGCAGGGCCATCGTCGCTTTCGGCACAACGAATTCAATCGGGACATGCCGGATGGCGCCCACACGATCGCGATGGTCGCACGCCGAATCGTTGAAGCTGGTCATGCGCATCCGTTCTTGAGCCAGATGCTGCAGGTCGATGTCGGCGACGATCAGCTGCGCTTCGGACGCAAAGCGATTCGATTCGGCCAGCCGCTCGCCGTTCTCGTAAATCATGGCGTGGCCATCCCACGCGAGATCGGTTGTGGACTCGCCAGTGCCGGCGGCGGCATAGAGGTAGGCGGCCAGACATTTCGCCGACTGGGATGCGCAAAGACTGCGTCGATAGTCGGCTTTGCCGATGGTGATGTTGCTCGCGGACAGATTCATCAGCACGGTGGCGCCGGCGAACGCCGCGTACGTGCTGGGCGGAATGGGGACCCACACGTCTTCACAGATCTCGACGTGGATTGAGAAACCGGGAACGTTCGTGACGTCGTAGATCAGGTCGTTGCCAAACGGCACGCGCTGGTCGAGCACGCGCGCCTCGTGCATGAGCGCGTCACGTCCTGCCGTGAACTGGCGCTTCTCGTAGAACTCGCGGTAATTGGGCAGGTAGGTTTTCGGCGTCACGCCGAGCAGCCGGCCACGGTACATCACGATCGCGCAGTTGAACAGTTTCTCCTGCAATCGAAGCGGCGCTCCGACGATCAGAATCGGCACGAGCGAGCGGCTCGCGTCCACCAGACGCCGCACGCCCTCGACGGCGGCGTCGAGCAGCGCGTCCTGGTGGAAGAGGTCGTCGTTGGAATAAGCCGAGAGGCCGAGCTCGGGGAACAGCGCGATGGCCGCGTTCAGCTCGGAGGCGCGCTCGGCAAGATCCAAGGTACGTTCGGTGTTGTAGCGCGGATCTCCGACACGCACCGACGGAACGCAAACAGCGGCCCGCACGAATCCGTGTGAGTACATGGAATGAAAGGAATTGTCAGTCGCGGCACGCATCTCAGTTTTTGATGGTAAGTCGTGTTGCAGCGCGCGAGAGGAACAAATCGTGCACGGTCTGTCCAGTCCAGGTACACGCGCGCGGCCGCCGCAACCTGAACCGGCGCGTCGCGCGAAGGGCGCCGCGCGGCGGTCCGCTCATGGCGGTGCGGAACGGCGAGGCCGCGGTGAATGAAGCGGTGTTACGCCGCATCGATCGTTGGTTCCATTGACGATCACCTCACAGAAGACGAACACGCGTCCACTCCCGCCGGACATCGTCCTGCTCGCGACCGAGTGGCGACCGCGGGCGTTGCTGCGCGCACAATTGATCGAAGAAGGATTCGAGGTCGTCGCGACGGACACGTGGACCACGATGCGGCGGTGTCTACGTCCGGGCGCGAAGCCGCTGCTGGCGATCGTCGACTTGCAGGGCTTACCACAGCCGGATCATGTGCTGAAGGATCTGAAGACGTATCTGGGTTTCACATCGTGAAGCGTCCGATCCCTATTGGCGGAGTGGTCGCTGCCGCAGCGGCCATCATCAGGAACGAGAAGGCGGCTGTTTAGGGGCCTCGCAGATCGGATCGCGTCATGATCGAACGAGCAGACGAGTACGACGATTCCGAAGCCACCGATGAGCAGTCGAGCGCGAACGGTCCGGGTCACGAATCAACACATGAACGAGTCAAGGCTGAAAGCGGACGCTCTTCCAAAGCGCCGGCGCGTCGTACACGCGGCCGTCGGTGATCGTCCATCGCACGCTGCGAATATTGCGAATCCGATCGAGCGGATTCGCGTTCAGGACGACCAGGTCCGCCCGCTTGCCGCGCTCGATCGTGCCGAGCTCGGCGTCGAGTTTCATCGCGCGTGCTGAAACGCTTGTCGCCGCCTGCAGCGCCTGCATGGGTGTCAGTCCCGCTTCGACGTACAACTCGATCTCCCGATGCACGCTGTGGCCCGGAATGCCTTCGTCCGTGCCGACGACGACCGGGACACCCGCGTCGTGCAGCGCCTTGACGATGCGGAGGCCGCGTTCGAGACGGCTGCGCGCCGTCGCGGCGTCGATACCGTCGGCGCCGGCACTGGAAAACAAGCGATTCAGCGGCGGCGGAATCTTCGCGACGCCCGGCTGGAACGCGGCGATCGGCGTCCCCGCTGCGTGGCCGAGCAGCTCGTTCCACGACTGCGTCGGATCGATCACCGTCTTGTGCTCGCGCAGGAAGGCGATCGTCTTGTTGACCTCGTCGCTGCCCGCGTCGCCGCGAATCGGCAGATGCGCGATGTGATCCATCCCCGCCGCGGCGGCCTGCTCGATCGTCATCCCGTTCGGCACGTGACCCGTCACGGTCATTCCGATCTGCACGTAGTGAAGCCGCAGCGCGCCCTTTTCGACCACGGGCGCCGCGCTCTGCGCCGTGCCGAAAAGTACGCACGCCGCTAGTGTCCCGACTAGCACCACGCATATAATCCGCACGCGGCATCATTGCACAATACGCGATCAGCTCTCAGCTGTCGGCGTGCGCTCTCAGCCCTTAGCAGCCCGTGGTGAAAGTCTGGCGTCGCACCGAGACGGGCGAGGTGGGGTGCAATACCGGGAGTATTTGAGCGAGGAGCAACGCAGCCGGCGGGGATGCATCGCCCGTCGAATGCAGCCAGACTTTCACCACGGGCTGTTAGCGCATGTTGCAGAATCGAAGCTCTCCACCGCGGAGGACACGGGGGACGCGGAGGAAAAATCCCGCTTTGAACAGGTTCGAACCTCCTATCCTCCGTGTCCCCCGTGGTGGCGAGGTAATTTGAACCGGACTCGTGGCGCTTTTCTATGTCTTACCCAGTCTCCGTTGACGTGACCCCTGCGCTGACAAACCGCAACCGGCTGACCACCGCGTTTCGGCTGATTCTCGCGATTCCGCACCTGATTCTCGTCGGCGGCGTCGGCCTCGGTTTCGCGTGGATTCACGACGATTCGAGGACGAGGCTTGGGAGTGAATCGGGGCTGCTCGGAGCGGTTGCGTTCTTCCTCGCGATCGTGAGCTGGTTCACGATCGTCTTCACCGGCCGGCACGTCACCGGCATCCGTCAGTTCACCGCGTTCTACATGCGATGGCGCGTTCGCGCGCTCGCGTATCTGATGCTGCTCGAGGATCCGTATCCGCCGTTTGGCGACGCACCGTATCCGGCGTCGCTCACGATCGTCGATCCGATCGGCCCGCGCGATCGCGTGACGGTCGGCTTCCGGATTTTCCTCGGCATCCCGCACGTCATCGTGCTGGTGTGCCTCGTCTTCGCGTGGTGGATCACGTCGTTCGTGGCGTGGCTGGCGATTCTGTTGACGGGAGCGTATCCGCAGGGGCTGTACGACTTCGGCGTCGGAGTCCTGCGCTGGCTGCTCCGCGTCGAAGCGTACATGCTCCTGCTCGTCGACGACTATCCGCCGTTTTCGTTCTCGTAGCGCAGCCCTTTAGAGCTCGTGAAAGAATCACGTTGAACGCAAAGATCGCAAAGCGCGCAAAGCATCTTGTCGAAAGATTCTTCTTTGCGGTCTTCGCGGCCTTTGCGTTGACGTGATTGCTTCACATCCTCTTTAGCGTCCCACGCGATCGAATCGCGACTCGTCCGAGCAGAAACAGGCCGGAAAACGCGCTGTTTCTTAGGAGGGCTGCCCCGCCGGCCCCGGCAGGCCCGAAGAGCGTGTGAACAAATCACATACAACGCAGAGAGCGCGGAACCCGCAGAGAAAAAATGCTTAAGGTCGTTCTGCGTGTTCTGCGAGTTCTGCGTTCAACGTCGTATTTCTTCACAAGCTCTGAAGGCCTGCGCGACACGATGCCGGCGGTGATTGCTATCGCGGATTCAGCGGAGCCCCGCACATCGGCCCGGGGCACACCCCGTACGCGAGGCCGCCGTGGTCCGTGCACGCGTTCGGGATCGACGAAGTCCAGGTCCACGTCGAGTCTTTGCATCGCCCGGTGGCGGTCTCGCCGGCCGCATTGGTCGGCGGCGTCGGGTACATCACGACTTCGATCTGTTTGTCGCCGTCGATCATCAGGTTCGTCATCCGCCAGACCTGATAGCCGTCCCTGGTCGCTTCGAGCGACACGCGCGTCGCCGAGACCGACGCGAACCGGAACTGTCCGCCGGGGTCGCTGGTGACCGCTATGCCCGCGTCCGGGCCGCCGGTGATCGCGACGCGTACGGCGCCGAGAATCTTCGAGCCCGGTGACACTTCGCGCGCCACGCCGCTCAGCGTGAAGTGCATGCGCGGATCCGGCGGCCGCGTGAGGATGAGCCGCAGCGTCCCCGTCACACCCTGATAAACCGCGCGCGCTTCCACTTCACCGTTTGCGACGATGCTCAATATGCCGGAGGAGGAAATCGTCGCGATCGACGTGTTCGACGATTGCCACGTCGAGGACGAGGTCACGTCGCGCGTGGTGCCGTCCGACAACCGCGCAGTGGCGACCAGCTGCATCGTCATGTCGGTGATCGATAGATTGGTGATGACCAATGCGGTCACGGTCGTTCCCGGTGACGCCGGCAACGAGGGCGCGACCGGGTTGTCGACGGAGTTCCCGGCGCAAGCGGTCAGGATCGTTATCGCGAGGGTCGCCGTGGCGAGGCACACCCGTTTCATACACGCATCTCCCCTTGCGTCACCAGCACGCTCAGCGTGGGTAACGGATTTCCGATCAGCCCTGCTGTACTACCCCGTTGGGCTGCGTGGCTGGGTATTCAGCAAGGCAAATGCCACAGCTAGAGCTGAGCCGTGACAACGCTTGGGGTGGCTTGCGCCGTCTAACTCACACCGAGAATCCCTGTGACGACATTTTTTCAAGACGTTCGCTTCGCGATCCGCACGCTCGTCAAGCAACCAGGCTTCACGCTTGTGGCGCTGCTGACACTCGCGCTCGGCATCGGCGCCAACACGGCGATCTTCAGCATCATCGACGCTGTGGTGTTGCGCCCGCTGCCGTACCACGATCCGGATCGCGTGGTGATGATGTGGAGCCATTGGACCAACTGGACGAAGACGTGGGTGTCGGAGCCGGAGCTCGCGGACTATCGCGCGCAGGCGACATCGCTCGAGCACGTGTCCGCGTTCGACACGACGTCGTTCAATCTCACCGGCGCCGGTGATGCGGTGCGCGTCGCCGCCGCGCGGGTGCAGGCGCCGATGTTCGACGCGCTCGGCGTGCAGCCGATCGCCGGCCGTGTGTTCACCGGGCAGGAGGATCAACCAGGTCACGAGCACGTCGCGATGCTCAGCGAAGGATTGTGGCGATCGCAGTTCGGATCGGATCCGTCAATCGTCGGACGCGACATTCAACTCGACGCGGTCCCGCACACCGTCGTTGGCATCCTGCCGGCGTCGCTGCGGATTCCGCTCGACTACGCGAGGCGGACCTACTGGCGCCGATCGGTCATGCGCGCGCCGCCATCCGCGCGGTCGACGCGAAGCTTGGAGTCTCCGAGGTGGCGTCGATGGACCGCGTGCTGGCGGATTCGACGTCGGATCGCCGGCTGAACATGGTGCTGTTCGCGCTGCTCGGCGGCCTCGCGGTCGCGCTCGCGACCGTCGGCGTCTACGGCGTGGTGGCCTACTCGGTGTCGCAGCGCACGCACGAAATCGGCGTGCGCATGGCCATCGGCGCGAAGCCGGCGGACGTCCTGCGGATGGTGCTGAACGAGGGCGGCAAGCTCGCGCTCATCGGCGTCGCGCTCGGATCGGTCATCGCGCTCGCCGGCGCGCGCCTGATTCGCGGTCTCCTGTTCAACGTCAGCGCTGCCGATCCGATCACGTTCATCGTCGTCGCGTCCGGCCTGCTGACCGTCGCGCTCCTCGCGAGCTACATTCCGGCGCGGCGCGCCACGCGCGTGGATCCGATGGTCGCGCTGCGCGGTGAGTAACCGAATCGGGGAATCTGGTAATCGGGTCATTGATTGTGCTCGGCGTTGATCGTCGTCATTTGAGCGACACTCCCGCGCCGATGACCATGAACGTCGTGCGCGGGCTGCCGCTGTGGCCGGGGAGCGACGCGACGCCGGGATTGATCGCGTAGAGACGGACGTCGAAGCTGAAGGCGAGATGTGATTTCGCGAACCAGCGGGCGCCGCCGCCGTAGTTGATCGTCTTCAGCACTTCCTCGTCGCCTGGAAGCAGCTTGCGCCCTTCCGGAACGATCGACCAGTTCGAGCGGCCGATGCCGCCGCTCAAGTAGCTCCAGCCGGTGCCGCTGCCGAAGTTCAGCGAGATCTGTCCGCCGAGCGAACGGAACTTCTCCGTCACGGCCTTGATCTGATTCTGCACGTCTGTCGGCGGCGTCTGCTTCGCTCGCGCCACGATCGTCTGGCCGCCGACGCCGACCGTCATCGCCTTGAACTTGAAGAAGTACACATGCACGCCGAGCTGACCGCCCAGGCCGGCGCCTGGAAGCTCGGTGAGCGAGATGCCACGGCTGTCGGCAAGAATCGGATCTTGCGGGAATCGCGGCACGTTGCCCTGCACGTCGACGACGAACAGCGGGATAGGCGGCGGCGGCTCCTGGGCGCGAGCTGGAATGGCCGACACGGACAACACCAAGACGAGCGACACACCGGCGCGTGTCATGTGGCTGAATTATTTCACGACCGTAGTCAACCGCTCCCAGATGCGCCTCTGCAGATCGTCGACGACGACGAGCCGCGACACGTCGCGGTCGCGGCGCGCTCGTTCGTCTGCCAACCGGCAGCTCTCCCGATCGACCGCGAGCCGGCGTGCGAGGTCGATGCACACGTGATCGGCGCCGCGCGTGAGAAAGAGATGCTGACCGTCGAGCCAGTCGCCGTACGGGCGCGGCACCGGCCCTGAATCGTCCGTGCCGAGAAGATTGCGCCCCACGTACGGCAGCCGCGCCGCATCGACACCGACGAGGGCGAGGAGCGTCGGCGCCACGTCGGTCTGCCCGGCCGGCATCGCGCGGACGCCGCGGAGCCCAGGCGCGCGGATGAACAGCGGCACACGATCGGTCAGCGCCCAATCCGTGTCGTCCGGGCGAATGCCGAGAAGCGTCGTGAGCGACTCGTCGCGCGCGAAGCCCGCGTCGTGATCACCGAACACGACGATCACGCTGTCGTCGAGCAGACCGTTCTTCGCGAGCGCGACGTTGAACTCCTCGAGCGCCTCGTCGAAGAAGCGCATGGTGTGCAGGTAGTTGCCGAACGACGTGCCCTCGAGCGCCCCCAGCTTCAGGACTTTGTGCGCCGCAGGGAAGTCCTCGAACGGATGATGCAACGACAACGTGATGAGCCACGCGAGAAACGGCCGCTGCAGCTTCGTCAGATGCGGCAGCATTTGCTGGAGGAAGTCGCGATCGTTCAGCCCCCAGCCGATCTGCTCCGTCAGCCGAAAATCCAGCTCGAACAGCGTGTGCTGAAAGCCGTACGCCGGATGCATCACCTGCCGATTCCAGAAGCCCGGCTCGAACGCGACCGCTGAGAGCGTCCGATAGCCGCGATCGGCCAGCACGCGCGGCAGCGCGACGTAGCGATTGCCCGGGTACCGGAAGGCGGCCGCGCCATGATCGAGCGGCAGCAGCGACGCCATCGTCGTGAGCTCGGCGTCGGACGTGCGCCCTTCGTTGGTTTGATCGGTCACGGTCGTGAACCGCGCGCTGTCGTCGATCCACCGCCGCAGGTGCGGCATCACCTCCTGATTGCCGACCTGGAAGTCCACGGCGAAGTCCTGCAGCGACTCCACCTGCACCACGATAACGTTCTTCCCGCGTGCGGCGCCGAAACTCGACCCCGTGCCTGCCCGGAGAGGCGCGCGCGCCTCGAACCACGCGACGGCGTCGTCGAGCTGCGCGTCGCTCACCGGGACGCGCAGCCAGGTGCTCCTCACGTAATTCCACGTGTCGTACGCATGAAATCCGAACGGGCCAAGCTGCTCGACGACCGCGCGGTCCCGGAACATTTGATCGAGCGGCGTCGAGGCGATCGCCCGGCGCACGGAGAGCACACTGCCCGACGCGGCGAGGATCACGAGCGTCGCTGCGGCAACGAGCGCGCGTCTTCGAAACGGCGCCGACGGCTGCTTCAGCCGCGACAGCCGGATCGTCAGCCAGACGGCGAACGGCCAATCGGCGATCAGCCACACGAGTCCGGGCGTGGACAGACTGCGGATCGATCCCCAGACATGTCCGGTCTGATGCACGCCGAGCAGCGCCGGCGTGGACAGCACGTCGCCGAAGAAGCGGTAGTAGACGACGTCGGCGAGGATGACGAGCGAGCCGAAGATGCCGAGCGCGAGCAGCAGCCAGGCGCGCACGCGGCGCGGGAACACGAGCGCGATGATCGTCACCGGCACGATCGCCGCGGCGAGGGTCAGCCAGTACGCGACCGCCGTCGGCTCGAGGAGCGCGTCGTGGAACACGACGAACGGTTTGGCGAAGAGGCACGCGACGCACCACGCGATGTCGGCGGATGACGAGAACCACCTGGTCCGGCTAGAGCCGGACGCCACCAGAGAGCTGAAGCCGGACACCACCGTCGGTGCCTCGGTGGCGTCCGGCTTCAGCCGGACCAGAACGATCCCAGCGATTGCGATGAGGAGCGGCAGCGGCGCGAGAATCCAGGCCAGCGGCGGAAAGACGAAGACCAGCGCGAGCGGCTGGCGGCGCGAGACTTGCGCGAACCAGGTGACGCCTTCCTCCACCATGTCCCACTGCAGCCAGTACACACCGGGCACCGATGGCGCGAGCACGCGGCCCTGCACGACGACACGTTCAGCCGGCGCGACCGCCTCGGACAGCTCGGTCCTGATGCCATCGTGATACGGCGCGTTCCACCGCGACCGCGACGCGAGCTCGCGCGGCACGATCCAGAGCCAGTGATACGACAGGTGCACGCGTGCGGGATCCCACGCGCGTTGACCGGTGTTGGTGACGGCGATCGGAATCGCGATCTCGCGCGAGCTTTCGAGAGCTCGCGGCGAGCTGACCTGAATGCTGAACGCGAGCGGATAGGGCGGCGCGGGCGCGCGGCCACAGCTGACGGTCACAGCCGCGAACACGACGAGCGCGAACGCGGCGCCGAATCGAGTAATCGGGTAATCGGGTGATCGGGTAAGCGGATTGGTCAATCGAGCAATCCAATTACCAGATTACCCGATTATCCAATTACCCGATTCAGCGTCTAGCGCTCATCGTCGTCATCATCCGCGGCGCGCGACGCCGGCGTGATGAAGAGACTCCGCCGGGGCGGCGGCATCGGCGAATGGGCGCCCTTCACCGAGCGCCAGATGATCTCGTTCAGCAGCACCTCGGGCGTCCGATCGGCTTCCGAGAAGTTCATCTGCAGCGACGCGATCGCGCCGAACGCGTTGGTCGGATTCTTCTCGTCGAGCGATACGCGCGCATCCAATCGGCGATACGCGGCGAGGTTGCTCGTCCCGGTGAACGCCGCGTGCATCGGCGTCGCCGCCGCGTCGTACTGGCTCATCGGCGTGAGACCCAGGATGAGCTCGATCGTCCGCAGCACGCTCGCCGTCGAGTAGAACGTGTGATCGACGCTGATGCGCTTGGCGAACGGACTCGCGACGAGCAGCACCGAGCGGTGCGAGTCCACATGATCCGGTCCGGCCTGCGCATCGTCCTCGACGGCGAAGATCGCGGCGTCTTTCCAGTAGACGCTGTTCGAGATCGTCTCCACCAGCCGGCCGAGCGCGACGTCGTTGTCCGCCATCATCGCGCGCGGTGTCGGAGCGCCCGGCCTCGTGCCGGCCGTGTGATCGTTGGGCAGCCGGATGATCGACAGCTGCGGCAGCGTGCCGTCCCGCTCGAACTGCCGGAACTCCTGCTGCCAGTTGTCGATGCGCTTGTTGTCGGTGATCTCGAGATCCCAGCCGGCGAAGGCCGGCGCGACGAGTCCCTTCAGACCGGGCACCGCCTCGACGGCGATGACGTCGGGGTTCGCGCCGGGGCCGCGATACGTGTGATGGACGAACTCGCCGTAGCTGCGGACGCTGACGTCGCTGCGGCGCGCGTAGTCCCAGATGTAGCCGCCCGGCGGCGCCGAGATGTTGCCGAACGGGTTGCGCAGCAGGCCGCCGCCTTCGGACAGATACGGAATGCCGCCACGCGCGTACATCGCCTGCCACATCTTCTCGACGACATCGGTGGCGTACGCCGCCGTCGAATACGAGTGGCCGTTGTAGCTGACGTCGGCATCGACGAAGAAGTTGTCGAACACCACGAAGTTCTGCGCCAGCGCGTGCGCGTTCGGCGTGATCTCGCGGCCGAAGAGGGTCAGCTTGGGATCGCCGTTCCCTTCCGTCAGATCGCCGAGCACCTGATCGTAGGTGCGGTTCTCGCGAATGACGTAGAAGACGTGCTTGATCGGCGAGGCGCCGCCGACGGTGCGCGGAATCGGCGATCCGATCGGCACGTTCGGATGCAGCCGAATCGCATCGGTGTAGGGCGACAGCGACATCACGCGGCGCGTGTAGTCGGCGAGCGTCACGCGATCGGGCGTGGCGACGAGCGACACCGCACCGAGCATGCGGCGCTCCATGCCGCTGTTGGTCATGTTCGGCGCGGGCGTCAGGCCCTTGCCGTTCAGAATCAGAATCTGCTTGCCGTCTTTCGTGAACACCGCGGACGTCGGATACCAGCCGGTCGGAATGAACCCTTCGACGAAGCTCAGCGCCGGGTTGCTCACGTCGACCACCGCGACTGCGTTGTTGTCGGCGTTGGCGGCGATCAGCGTGCGGCCGTCGGGCGACAGCGCGACAGAATTGGGCGTCGCCGTCGGCGGCGCCTGCGGATAGAGGCTCGTCGAGATCTGCTCGATCGGTTCACCGGCGAACGTGTCGTACGTCCAGACCGCGGCGCTGCTCGCGCACGCGACGAACAGCCGCTTGCCGTCGCTCGAGATCGCCATCGCATTCGGATGCTCGCCCGACGCCCATTCGTTGAGCAGGAACAGCGAGTCGGCGTCGTACACGCGCACGCGCGCGCCGCCCCACAGCGAGACGTACAGCATCCGTCCGTCGGGCGACAGCACGCACGAATACGGTTCGGCGGGAAGCGACGCCGAATGCGTCACCTGACCGGTCGTGAGATCGATCCGCGAGATCGTCATCGCGAAGACGCGCGTGGCGAACAGCGCGCGCCCGTTCGGGCTGACCGCCAGACCGCCGACCATCGTGTCGCCGGTGTACGCCGGGAGCGCGAAGGTGCGCACGCGCGTCACGACGCCGTCGGCGTACGTGAATTCCTGGACGTTGTTCTGCCCCGCGCCGCTCGCGTACAGCTTCGTGCCGTCGGGATGAAACGCGAGGCCGAGCCATGTGTGGTCCACGGGCGTCGTCGTCTTGATCGTCCACGCGTTGATGTCGACGACGTTCAGCGACGGTTTCGCGAGACCGTTGTTCGTGATGACCGCATGGCGGCCATCGGGCGAGACGACGGCGTTGAGCGGCAGCGTGCTGAGGGGAAGATGTTTCCCGACAGGGCCGAGCCGCCATCCGTTGGGTAATAGCGTCGAGCCGTCACTCATCGTCCCGGGCGCGGCCGTCCGCGGCGGAGGGATGTACTGGGCGCGAATGAGCGCCGTCGTGGTGACGGCAACCAGCAAAACGGCGGACCAGATGATGTACGGACGGAAGACCCGGGTGCGCCTCACGCACCCTCCGCCGACAACACACCAACCCGCGTCGTCGTGGGGCAGACGACGGTATGGACCATTAGGGGACTGAGTAGCTTTGAGCTGTCGCGCATCATACCAGTACAATTCCGTCATGCAAGAGCCATGTAAGCCTCACGCTGGCCGAAAGTGGCTTGGACTCCTCGTCGTGCTCATTTCTGCACAGAGCGGCGTGGCCGTCGTGGGCCAAAGCCGGCCGCGCGCCCGGGATCTCGGCATCGCGCCGGGCGTGTATCAGCCGGGACCGCTCAACGCGATCACCGATGTCGACGGCGTGCGCGTCGGTCACACGACGCTCATCGAGGGCGACGACGTGCGGACGGGCGTGACGGCGATCGTTCCGCATGGCGGCAACGTGTTTCAGGACAAGGTGGCGGGCGCCGTCTTCGTCGGCAACGCGTTCGGCAAGCTCGCGGGATCGACCCAGGTGAACGAGCTCGGCACGATCGAAACGCCGATCGTGCTGACCAACACGTTGAGTGTCGGCGCGGCGATGGACGCGGTCGTCCGCTACACCCTGGCACAACCGGGCAACGAGCAGGTGCGATCGGTGAACGCGGTCGTGGGTGAAACCAACGACGGTGGCTTGAACGACATCCGCGGACTGCACGTCTCGCGCGAGCACGTCATCGACGCGATCAGAAACGCGAAGAGCGGAGCGGTGACGGAAGGCGCGGTCGGCGCGGGCACCGGAACGATCTGCTACGGATGGAAAGGCGGCATCGGGACTTCGTCGCGAAAAGTCGACCCTTCGACAGGCTCAGGGCGCGTCGGGGCATACACGGTCGGCGTGCTGGCCCAAACGAACTTCGGCGGCAACCTCACGATCAGCGGCGTTCCGATCTTCAAACTTCTGCAACCGCCGTCGCGGCGGTCTGCGGACGTACGTAGGCCGGGTCCTGTGGACCCGGCGTCAGCTCATGGGTCCTGCATGCTCGTCGTCGCGACCGATGCGCCGTGCGACGCGCGCGATCTGCAGCGCCTCGCGCGACGCGCCGTATTCGGCCTCGCCCGCACGGGATCGGCCTACAGCAATGGCAGCGGCGATTTCGCGATCGCGTTCTCGACCTCGCTGGAGATGCGCAGCCGGTTCGACGAGACGACGCCGCGCGCGCGGCAGGTGCTGCCGCCCGACGCGATGTCTCCCCTCTTCGAAGCGGCGCTCGAGGCGACCGAAGAAGCGGTGTACAACTCGCTGTTCCAGGCGACCACGACGACGTCACGCGTCGGCACCGCGCAGGCCATCCCCATCGAGAAGGTTCGCGAGCTCCTGAAGAAATGACTCGCGACGTGTGACGATCTATCTCGCGTGCACGGTTCGCGGCGATCGCGGCGGCGTGGCCGCAGGTCGCGCGATCTCGGAGCGCCTGCACGAGCTCGGTCATCGGGTGTTGACGACGCACCTGCTCGCCGCCGACGTCAACGAGGCGGAGTCGAAGCTGACCGAGGAGGACGTCTATCGTCGCGATCTCGACTGGCTCTCGCAATGTGACGTGCTCGTCGCCGAAGCGTCGGGATCCACATACGGCGTGGGCTTCGAGGTCGGTTATGTGCTCGGTCGCTCGCCGGTCACCGGTCAGCAGGTGGTGCTCCTCTACGACCGCACTCGCCGCCACGCCATCTCGCGCCTCATCGTCGGCAACTGCGACGGCGCGTGCACGACCTTCGGCTACGGGTCACTCGATGAACTGATCGCGTTCATCGAAGAGCGCTTCCGACCAACGACTAATGACCAATGACCAATGACCAATGACCAATGACCAACGACCAACGACCAACGACCAATGACCAATGACCAATGACCAATGACCATTACGGATGAGGCGGGCGCGGAGCATTGACCCGCCTGAGCTGAGGCGACTACCATCGACCGTCTTGCCGACGACGATCTCCGGCCGCCACATCCCGCTCGCCGCCATCCGAGACGCCGCCACGGCTGTGTACGGCGCCGCCGTCCGAACGCCGCTGATTCGAATCGAGCTCCCCGCCGGTCCCGAGGTGTACCTGAAGCTCGAGGTGCTGCAGCCGATCGGCTCGTTCAAGATCCGCGGCGCCTACAACGTCGTGCGCCAGCTCACGCGCGACGAGCTGAAGGACGGCGTATGGACGGTCAGCGCGGGCAACGCGGCGCAAGGCGTCGCCTACGCTGCGCGCAAGGTCGGCGCGGCCTGCTCGGTGATGGTGATGGACACCGCGCCGCAAACCAAGGTGGACGCGATCGAGCGGCTCGGCGCGACGATCGTCCGGACGACCTACGACGACGCGTGGAAGACCGTCGAGTCGCATGCGTCGGATCGCATGCGCGGACACTTCGTGCATCCCTTCGATGACGATCGCTTCATCGCGGGCAACGGGACGGCCGGACTGGAGATTCTCGAAGATCTCCCCGGCGTCGACGCCATCGTCGCACCGCTCGGCGGCGGCGGATTGCTCTCGGGGATCGCGGCGGCGGTGCGCGAGCTGAAGCCGGACACGCGCGTCTACGCCGCCGAACCGGAAACGGCGGCGCCGCTCTCGGTCTCCCTCGCTGCGGGACGCCCCATGTACTTCGACAATTGGAAGGCGTCGTTTGTCGACGGCGCCGGCGGGAAATCGGTCCTGGCCAGCATGTGGCCGCTGCTCTCGCAGTTGTCTGGATCGATCGTCGTCACGCTCGACGAGGTCGCGCGCGCGATGAAGCTCGCCGCCGAGCGCGCACGCATCATCGCGGAAGGCGCCGCCGGCTGCGCGATCGCCGCTGCACTCAGCGGACGCGCGGGCGCCGGCAAAGTGGTCGCCGTCGTGTCCGGCGGCAACATCGATCTCTCCACATTCGCTGCGCTCGTCGGCGCCTGCTCTGAACGATGACTCGATACATCGGCCGTCCGCCGCTCCCGGAACGCATCAACCGACTGGAAGAACTGGCCGTCGACCTCTGGTGGAGCTGGCACCCGGAGGCGCGCGAAGTGTTCCGGCGCCTCGACTACACACTGTGGCGCGCGACCGCGCACAATCCGGTGCGCATGCTGTGGACGATCGCGCCCGAGAAGCTGCAAGCGGCCGCTGAGGATCCTGAGTTCCTCCGCGTGTACGACCGCGCGGTCGCCGCGCTGGACGATGCGCGCGGCGCGCGGAACACGTGGTGGTCGCGCAGCTTTCCTCAGCTCGGCGGACAGTCGATTGCGTACTTCTCGGCGGAGTTCGCGCTCCATCAGTCGCTGCCGATTTACGCCGGCGGCCTCGGCGTCCTTGCCGGCGATCACTGCAAGGAGGCGAGCGATCTCGGCGTGCCGCTCGTCGGCATCGGGTTCATGTATCCGCAGGGCTACTTCCATCAGCACGTATCGGCAGAAGGGTGGCAGGAAGAAAGCTACGAAGCGCTGAACTGGGCCGACGCGCCGATCGAGCCGGCGCTCGGGTCCGACGGCAAGCCGTGCATCACCGCCGTACCGCTCGGCGATCGCTCGGTGCTGGTCGCGATCTGGCGCGTGCGCGTGGGGCGGGTGAAGCTGTACATGCTCGACACGGATCTCGAAGAGAACGCGCCGTGGGATCGCGAGCTGTCGGCGCGGCTGTACGGCGGCGATCGCGAGACGCGCATCCAGCAGGAGATCATCCTCGGCATCGGCGGCGTCCGCGCGCTGAAGTCGCTGGGATCGGATCCCGGCGTCTTCCATCTCAACGAAGGCCACGCCGCGTTCGTGATCCTGCAGCGGATCCGCGATCTCGTCGAGCACGGCTCGACGTTCGACCAGGCGCTCGAAGAGGTGCGCAGCACGACGATCTTCACGACGCACACGCCGGTGCCGGCCGGGCACGATCAGTTTCCGTTCCATCTCGTGGAAAAACATCTCGCCGGCTGCTGGGGCACGATCGGCGCGCACCGCGATCGCTTTCTCGCGCTCGGGGCGTACGACAACGGCGGCGGACCGCAGTTCAACATGACCGCGCTGGCCCTCCGCTCGGCCGGGGCGACCAACGCGGTCAGCCGGCTCCACGGCGAGGTGACGCGCAACATGTTCGCGCCGATGTGGCCCGACGTGCCGGCACCGGAACGTCCGGTGACGTCGGTGACCAACGGCGTCCATGTGCCGACGTGGATTGCGGGCGAGCTCTCGCAGCTGTTCTGCAAGTACCTCGGCGAGGACTGGATCGAGCATCACGACGAGGCCGCGTTGTGGGACGCCGTGCCGGCGATTCCCGACGAGGAGCTGTGGAAGGTACGGCAGTCGCTGCGCCGGTATCTGTTCACCTTCGTGCGCGAGCGCGCGCGCCAGCGCTGGATGGAAGAGCACGTCGGCATTCCGCGCGTCGTCGCCGCCGGGACGCTGCTCGAGCCGGACACGCTGACCCTCGGCTTCGCGCGCCGCTTCGCGGGCTACAAGCGGCCGGAGCTCGTGTTCCACGATCCCGAGCGGCTCGCGCGGATCCTGAACGCGGCCGGCCGTCCCGTGCAGATCATCTTCGCCGGCAAATCGCATCCGGCCGACGACATCGGTAAACACCATCTGCAGCGCGTCTACAAGCGCGCGCTCGATCCGATGTTCGGCGGACGCGTGGCGTTCGTCGACGACTACGATCTCCACGTCGCGCACTTCCTCGTGCAGGGCTGCGACGTGTGGCTCAACAATCCGCGCAAGCCGCTCGAGGCGAGCGGCACCAGCGGGATGAAGGCGGCGATCAACGGCGTGCCGCACTTGAGCATCGGCGACGGCTGGTGGGCCGAGGGCTTCACCGGCAGCAACGGCTGGGTGATCGAAGGCGGCGTCAGCGGCGACAACACCGAGGCGGTCGATGCGGCCGACGCCGACGCGCTGTATCGACTGCTCGAAGAAGAAGTGGTGCCGGCGTTCTACGATCGCGACAAGTCCGACGTCCCGCACCGCTGGCTCGCCACCGTCAAGGAAGCGATCAGAACGGTCGCGCCGCGCTTTTCAGCGCGGCGCATGGTCAAGGAATACACGGAACGCATGTACGCGCCCGCTCTGGAGAGGCGAACAAGTCTGAAGTCGGAAGTCTGAAGTACGGAGCCTGAGCGGATTTCACTTCAGACTTCGTACTTTGTACTTCAAACTTTCGTCGATACCGGCGGATGATGAATGATCTGGACGTGGTTGCCGTCCGGATCGCGGAAATAGCACGAGCGCGCGCCGTCGCGATGTGTTTTCGGCCTCGCGTCGATGATCACGCCGTGGCCTTCGAGATACTCCGCCCAATGATCCACATCGTCGGCGGACCGCACGATCAACCCGAGATGATCGAGCGCGCCAACGTTGGAGGACGAGGCTTCAGCCGATCGACCTGCCGTAAGCGCCGTCGAACGGTGCAGCGCCAGATTGTCGATCCCCGACGAGAGATAAATGTTGTCGGCGTCGGGTTCCCACTCGATCGCGAATCCGAGCAGGTCGACGTAGAACGTTTTCATCTCGTCGAGGCGTTGCACGTTCAGCGCGAGATGGCGGAGGCCCGCGTGCCTGGGTCGGTCCATAGTGCTAGACTTTCATCATATGCCACGCAAGTCGGTCGTCAAGTCGCGGTGCGCGCTGTGCGGCGCCAAGGAAGTGTCGGAGCCGCGCGGTGAGGAGAAGTACTGCCGCGACTGCTGGGACAAGAAGATCGCCGTCGAGGAGATCGTCGCGCGCGAGTTCGCCTTGAAACGCTACATCCGCGCCCACAGCGCGGAGAAATACCTGATCTATCACTCGACCCTCAAGCGTCCGTGCGGACAACTCATCGTCGTCGACGATGGGTACGACCTGTTTCTGACGTTGATGCTCTACCCCAGCTTCGGTTGGGACGAGCCGGCGTATCACCTCGAGGGCGATCCCGAGGGGCGTCTGTTCTCCGAAATCCTCGTCGACGTCGTCGCGGCCGAAGTGATCGAGCCGTGGGGCGGCGGCAAATGGCACATGGAGATCTTCCGGTCGGTGAATCCCGAGCCCGAGGACTGGAACGGCGAGATGTAGTGCGCGCAAAGCTGCGGGCTGGAAGTTGTTGACCCGAGAGCTGATATATAATTCCGCCGCCGTTATCCAAGAGCTTCAGCTCGTCCATTCCCAGGGAGGTTGTTATGAATCATCGCGCGCGTGTTGTTCTCGCCGCGACGCTCGCCGGCTCGAGCCTGGTCGGCGTCTCCGTCTTCGCCCAGACTCCGCAAGCGCCCGAGATGAAATCGGTGCTGGCGGGCAAGAAGTTCACGCCTGCGATCAAGGGCGACGCGCAGATCGACTACGTGAAGACGCCGACGCGCCGCGAGGGCACGACGCTCGTCACCAAGATCACGGTGAAGAACACGTCGAACGCGCCGATTGGACGCCTGCGGATCGTGGAGAGCTGGTACGACAAGGACGGCGGCATGATTCCGGGCGGCGATGCCGTCATCAACGGGCTTCTGCAGCCGGGTGAAGTCGCGAACATGGAGATCCGGACGCCGGTCAATCCGAAGATGGCGCAGAGCATGCTGCAGTTCACGCACGCCAACGGCGGCGTCCCGAAGCCGCACGCGGTGAAGTCGCTCGACGCGCCGAAAGAGCCGGCGGCGAAAAATGCATCGGCGACCAAGGCGCCGGCAAAGGGCAAGGGCAAGGCTGCGGCCAAGAAGAAGTAAGAATTCGGAATTAGGAATTCGGACGGCCGGCTGGAGCCAACGCTCCGCCGGCCTTTTTCTTTATAGACAGTCTCATACGGCCCGAGACGAACACCGCGCGATCTCGTCGCTGAATCATCCCGCACAGCTGCACGTTGTTCGACGTCGGTTGAGAACTCAGAACTCGAGCTACGGGACTTTCTCGAACCGTACCGTGCCGTCGAACTTCGGCACCGCGACGAGGTGGAACGGTGAGGTGAGGACCTGCGCAGCGATCGTGTCGCGGCTCGGACGCGTCTCCTTGTACTTCACCAGGAGCGTGCCGGATTCGGGCTGCGCGCTGACGATCTCCACGCCGAAGCCGGCGGTCGGCCGGCTGCCGAGGAAAATCCCCACGACCATGTTCTTCGTGAAGTCGACGTCCGGCATCTTGCGGTCGGCCGCGTGCGACTTCCAGAGCGTCGCGAACTCGGCGGGCGTGCGCACAGTCACCTGACGCGGCGCGTCGATGCCGCTCATCGGACCTTTATCAACTGTCTTCATCGTGGCCGTCGTTGTCGTTGTCGCCCCCCGCCGCGACCTTTCGCTGACACGTCGCCTCGGATTTTCAGGTCCTCGGCGACGTGTGGCCGCAGGCGCTTTTTCACTGGCGCCGGGGGCCACCCCCGGCGCTGCTGTCGCCAACTCTCGCCGTGATCTATCGCTGACACCTCGCCGCGGCTTCACACGGCCGCGGCTCGGCGAGGCCGCAGGCGCTCAGCGTCCAGTGACGTTAATCCGGACCTGTCGTTGAACCGTCGGATTCGGGCTGACGCGCGACCGCGCGGACACGGTCAGCACGTACGGGCCCGGCGCGAGATCCTTCATCGGAATTTTTGCCGTATAGCCGTAGCCGCCGGTCTTGCCCCCAAGGTCACTCGAATCACGTTCTTCTTCGGTCTTGAACAGCACCTTGCCCTCGTCGGTCGTCACCGTCGACGTGATGTCGACTTTGTGCGGCGTCGACGCGGAGTTGTCGTAGATTTCGGCAAACAGCGCGACCTCGTCGTCCTGCGGGAACGTCCGCAGCGCGACCGGCGGCGCCGGCAGTACGGCGCGCAGCTGCTCGTCGGGACGCACGGTCGGCCGGACCGCGGCGGCCTGCGAGGTGAGCGCGATGCCGCTCATGCTGATCGGCGACTTCACGAAGTCGGGCACCTCGAGGTCGTAGAGCACCGAGCCGACGGCGCCACCTCCCGAATCGTGCGCGGCGAACCGGAGCTGATACCGGCCCGGCGGCAGGTCGATTCGATTCAGCATCCGCACGCCCTGTTCCGCGATACGCGCCTTGGTGTCCGGCCGCAGGTTCATCGTGATCGCGTCAGTGTTGCCGCCGCGCACCTTCCCCTGCGCGTCGATGGCGTAGTACGACAGCTGCAAACGGTCGGCATTGGCCAGCCGCAGATCCTTGCCGCGCATCTCGACGCCGAACAGGACCGACGCGTTGGGCGCCGCGCCCTTGAACGGCGCCGCGAACACGTGCATCGTCAGACCGCTCAACGGCAGCGGGCTGTCGAGCGCGTCGCGGATCTCCGGCGTCCGGACGTCCTTGGCGTTGACCGGCGCCGCCTTCACGTCCTTCGGCGTGACGTGCGCCTTGCGGGCGCGCACGGTGAGTCCCGGACGCGTGACGCGCACATCGATCTTGTGAACGCGTCCCGGCCGTGCGTCGGGTGGATAGTACGCGAGCACGTAGTACGAGCTGTTGTCCTTGACGATCCGATCGTAGGCGGTGCTGAAGTCGTTCTTGTTCACGACGGCGAAGCCGCCGGTTTCCTCCGACAGCACGCGCAGCGAGTCCTGCGCCATCCGCAGCTCGTTGTAGAGCGATCCGGTGCCGATGCCGAGCGATGTGTCGTCGGGGAACGACCCGATCTCAATCGACTCGTCGCCGAGATCCGTCAGGCCGCGCGGATCGATGCCGTAGATCGAGACGTTGGCACGCGTGGCCGCGGCGATGGCGTCGCGCGTCGCGTCGAGCACCATCGACGCGCCCATATGGTTCGACCCGGTCTGCGCGATGATGTCGTGGATGTCGTAGTCGATCCCTTCGCTGACCAAGAGGATCGTCTTGCGCCGCCCACGGACCGACGAGAACCATTCAGCCACGTTGCGGAGCGTGTCGAGCGTCGACCGCGCATTGAACGCGCGCTCCGCGTCCTCGGGATCGTTCAGCGGATCGCCTGACTGGCGGAGATCGCGCGTGCGGTAGTACTCCTCGGTCCGATTCGCGGTCGACGACTTCAGCTTGCGGCCCTGCGTCTTGTCGACCGCCCCGAGCAGCAGCTTCTTGTTGCTCGTGAATTCCTGGTTCGCCGCCGTCGCGCCGGCCGTGTGCACGATGGCCATCAGATCATTGGCGCCCAGGCGCCGCTCGATGAACTGCTTGGCGGCGCCTTTCACGCGCGCCGTCCGGCCGAAGTTCGTGTGGTAATCGTCGATGACCATCACATAGATGCGGCCGTCGAACGGATGCTCGTTCGTCTTCACATCCGGTTCGATTGGATCCGGCTGGAACAGCGGCCGATCCGCGCGCTCGACGGGAATGTCGACGAGCGAAAACGCGCTGATCGACTGCGCTTTTCCGTCCTCGAGGACCTGGAAATCGTCCTTCTTCAGATCGCGGACGAGGTTGCCCTGACGATCGGTGACCACGATGTCCACTTCCACGTAGTCGACGCGGACGCGGAACGTCGGTCCCTGGTTCGGAGCGGGCGGCGGCTGCGGCGGCGGCGGACTGGACGCCGGAGGATTCTGGCCGGCAACGAGCGCCGTCCCGGCGAGGAACGTGAGGAGCGCGGCAAGTCGTACACGTTCTGTCATAAAACTCTCACAGAATGCGCGGGCATCAGAGTGTGACCCGATTATAGTCCCCGGCCCGCCTCCGCTCGCGAGCGATACGCGCGAGCTGCGGCGAGGCTCGCCGAAGCGCGCGCGAAGGCGGCTATACTTGTCGGGATGTCCTCTCCGGTCGCGGCCGATCCGACGGTCCGGCTCAATATTTCAGACGTCCAGGCGGCGCTGAAGGCCGACGGCGTCGACGGCTGGCTGCTCTACGACTTCCGCGGCATCAACCCGATTGCGGGCGACATCACCGCGGTCGCACGGCAGGGCGGACATCTCGCGACGCGGCGCTGGTACTATCTCATTCCCGCCACTGGCGAACCGCGAGGCCTCGTCCACGCGATCGAGAAAAACTCGCTGGCGCATTTGCCCGGCACGACCCAACGCTACGCGGGACGCGATCAGCTCGAGGCCGGATTGAAGCGTCTGCTGCAGGGCGTGCGCACCGTGGCGATGGAGTACTCGGCCGGGTGCGCGATTCCGTACATCGCGCGCGTCGATGCGGGCACGATCGAGCTCGTGCGTCAGTCGGGCGCCGACGTCGTCTCGTCCGGCGATCTCGTGCAGCGGTTCTCGGCCGTATGGCGTGACGACGAGATCGCCACACATCGTTCGGCCTCTGACAAGCTGTACCGTGTCAAGGATCGCGCGTACGACGAGGTGTCGCGTCGGATTCGCGACGGTCGGCCGACGAACGAATACGACATCCAGCAGCTCATGGTTGGCTGGTTTCGCGACGAAGGCCTCGTGACCGACTCGGACCCGAACGTCTCAGCCGCGGAAAACTCCGGAAATCCCCACTATCTCCCGACCGCACCCGCACACCGCGCCATCGGTCCGAACGAAATCGTCCTGCTCGACCTCTGGGGCAAGCTCGACGTTCCCGGCGCGGTGTTTGCTGACATCACGTGGGTCGGTTACACCGGTCGCGAGGTACCACAGCGTTATGCGAAGGCGTTCGACGCCGTGCGACGCGCGCGCGACGCGGGCATCCAGCTCGTGCAGGGCGCCGCGCGCGAGGGGCGCGAGGTCCGTGGGTTCGAAGTGGATCGCGCCGCATCCGCCGTCCTGCGCGAGGCCGGCTACGGCGATCGCATCCTGCATCGCACAGGACACAGCCTCGGCGAGTCGGTGCACGGCGCCGGCGTCAACATGGACGACTACGAGACGCACGACGACCGCCGGCTGCTGCCGGGCACCGGCTTCACGATCGAGCCTGGTCTGTATTTCGACGACTTCGGCGTTCGGACAGAAATCAACATGGTCGTCGCCGCGCGCGACGCCGCGGTCACGGGACCGTTGCAGACCGAGATTGTGAGACTGATGTAGGCCGGGTCCTTTTGGGCCCGGTAGTGAGACTGATGTGGCGGTGAACCGCCGGAGGTTCGTAACGATGTCAACCCGCAAGACCACGCTTTTCTACTTCCTGCTGACCATCGTCGCCTCACTGGCGGTCGGCATGGTCATCGCGTCACGTCTCGATCTGGCGCCGGCGTCATCGGCCCAGACGATCGCAGTGCCGGCGATGAACAGCGCGCCGCTCACGGGGGCGGTCAACGCGGACACGTTCCGCAACATCGCCAAGGCATCGACGCCGATGGTGGTCAACATCCGGACCGAGATGAAGGCGAAAGCCAACGAGCTCACCGATTTCTTCGGCGGCGGCGGCTCGCAGGACGATTTGTTCCGCCGCTTCTTCGGACCCGGCGGCGGCCAGCAGGACGATCAACCCCAGGGCCGCGGACGGCGCCAGCCGCGCGAACCGAAAACGCAGGCCGCCGGCACCGGCTTCATCATCAGCAAGGACGGGTTCATCATCACGAACAACCACGTCGTGGAAGAGGCGACCAAGATCGAGGTGTTCCTCTACGGCGATGACGACACCCCTTACAGCGCGAAATTGATCGGACACGACCAGCTCACCGACAGCGCGCTGATCGAGCTCGTCGACAAACCGAAAGGCGCGCTGCCCGAAGCGAAGTTCGGGGACTCGTCGCAGATTGCGCCGGGCGACTGGGTGATGGCCATCGGCAACCCATTCGGCTACGCGCACACCGTCACCGTCGGCGTCGTCAGCGCAACCGGCAGGCCGTTCACGACGGTCCCCAATCGCAACAACGACATGATTCAGACCGACGCCGCAATCAACCCGGGCAACTCCGGCGGTCCGCTGCTCAATGTCCGCGGTGAAGTGATCGGCATGAACACCGCCATCATCACGAACGCCCGCAGCGAGGGGAACATCGGGATCGGCTTCGCCGTGCCGATCAACACCGTTCGCGAGCTGCTGCCGCAGTTGCGGGTCGGCAAGATCACACGCGGGCGAATTGGCGTCTCGGTGCTGCCGGTCCCGCGTGAGGCGTTCGAAGACTTCGGACTGAAGGATCGCAAAGGCGCGCTCGTCGCTCAGGTGCCGGCCGGCGGGCCGGCAGCGAAGGCGGGCATCGAGCCGGGCGACGTCATCACCGAGTACAACGGGCGGCCCATTGCGACCCAGGACGAGCTCGTGAAGATGGTGATCGCGACCAAGCCGGGCACCTCGGTGCCGATCAAGATCCTGCGCAACAGGCAGGAGAAAACGATGCATGTCACCGTCGAGGAACTGGATCTCGAGGCGGAGCAGCAGCAGACGCGCGGCGGACGCGGCAACAACGATCGCGGCGACAACCAGACGGACCAGCACGAGCCGACCGGGTTCGGCTTGACGCTCGACAACGTGACGCCGAGCATGGCACGGCGGCTGCGCATGCCGTCCGGTCAGACGGGCGCGGTCATCACGGACGTGGATCCGGATGGTCCGGCGGCGGGCGCGCTGCGGCAGACTGACGTCATCCTGTCGGTGAACGGCCGGGCCGTGTCGAGCGCCGCGGACGCGAAGCGCGAGCTCGATCGCGTGCAGACGAACCATCTCGCGCAGCTCCGTGTGTGGCGCGGCGAGCAGGAGATCTTCGTCCCGGTGAAGAAGGAATAGGAGATTTCAGATTGCAGATTTCAGATTGCAGATTGGATTGCAGATTGCAGATTTGATTCGTGAACGCGGCCCGATGACCGTGGCTGCGTTCATGGACCTCGCGCTCTACCATCCCGAGCTCGGCTACTACGCCCGCGCGGACCAGCGATCTGGCCGCGCGGGCGATTTTTTTACCAGCGTCGATGTCGGTCCGCTGTTCGGCGAGCTCCTCGAAATCCAGCTCGCCGAGATCGCGAGCATCCTCCAAGCAACCGCAGAGGTCGCTGAGAACGCCGAGAGAATCCATCACAACTCAGCGCGCTCTGCGCGCTCCGCGGTTGCATTCGACCTAGTCGAGGCCGGCGCCGGCAACGGCCGGCTCAGCGCCGACATCCTCCGCGCCGCGCGGGAACGCGATCGCGCGTTCTACGACACCATCCAGCTCCATCTCGTCGAAGCCAGCGCCGGGGCGCGTGCGGCGCAGCGGGCGACGCTCGCCGATGTCGCCGAACGACTCGCCTCTTCCGACGCGTCATTCCCCTGTTCGTTCGACGGTGTGGTCATCGCCAACGAGCTCCTCGACGCATTGCCCGTGCATCAGGTGGTGATGCGTGAAGAGGGCCTGCGCGAGACGTACGTCATCAGTCAGCGACGCTCTGTTCTGGATACGCCCGAGCGCCACGGCGCGAGGGCGTCGGCGAGCGACAGCCTTGAGCCGTTGCGAGGCGCTGGCGCCGAGCAACAGCGCCGGGGGTGGGGCCCCGGCGCGGTGCGAGAGGGTGGGGCCCCGCGAGATGTCAAGAATGATGATGGCCTCACCGTAATCGAAGGGCCCCCGTCCACGCCAAAGCTTGCGGAATATCTGGCGCGCCTCGGTATCGAGCTCGAAGCAGGGTGGCGCGTGGAGATCAATCTTCGCGCCGTCGAGTGGATCCGCGACGCGGCCCGGCGTCTGCGGCGCGGGTTCATCATCCTGATTGACTACGGTCACGAAGCGCGCGAGCTGTACTCGCCGACGCACGCAGCCGGAACGCTCACGAGCTACAGCGGCCATCGCAGCGCGGGACCGGAAGCGCCTGCGGCCGCGGCGAGCGAGCGTCGCGAGTCGAGCCGCAGCGGCGGGGTCCCCGGCGCGCGGTCTGTGCGCGCTGGGGTGCCCGAGTGGGGGTGGGGCCCCACGAGCGATAGAAAATCATCTGCAGCGGCACCGCCTTGGCTGCAGTCGCCCGGAGAGCAGGACATCACCGCGCACGTCGACTTCACGAGCGTGCGCCAAGCGGCGGAGGAAGAAGGATTGCAGACGCTCGGATTCCTGGACCAGACGTACTTTTTGATGGGTCTGTTCCCTGAAATCCGCAATCCGCAATCAACCCCCAATCCGCAATCCGCAATCCGCAATCTCAAGACGCTGATCATGCCTGGGGGTCTTGGGAGCACACACAAGATTCTGATCTTCGGCAAAGGCGTCGGCACGCCGGCGCTCCGTGGCTGCTCGTACAAGATGCGGGTTACATGAACATTGAACCTCATCACCACGGGGGCCACGAAGGACACGCGGGGAAAAACGTACGAGATTCTTCCTCCGTGTCCTCTGTGGTGGAGAGTTCAATCGTGGAGAGGTTTCTCCCATGGATCGGCTTGGCGATCATGGTCGTCTCCGAGACGGCCACGCTGCTCCACATCGAGCCGTTCTGGTCGTGGAACACGCCGATTGCGTGGACCGGGTTCATCATCTTCGCCGATTCGATCGTCTATCGTGCGCGCGGCGACTCGTGGATTCGATCCGCACCAGGCGAGTTCGCGCTGCTCGCGCTCGCGTCGATTCCGCTGTGGCTCGTGTTCGAGTGGTTCAACCTCTATATACGGAACTGGCACTACACGGGATTGCCCGAGAACTTCTGGCTCCGGCATTTCGGCTACGCGTGGTCGTTCGCAACAATCTCACCGGCGATCTTCGAAGGCGCGGAATTGTTCGCGGTCCTCAGGGCAGGACGGGCGGGACAGGCAGGAGGGGCGGGACAGGCAGGACAGGCGGGACAGGCGGGATGGGAGGGTCGGGATGGGCACGATGGTCTTGCCGATCCGGCCCATCCATTCTCGTCTCGCCACAGGCTGCGCGCTACATGGCGGCGCCCGTCTGGCTCGGGTTCATCTTCCTGCTCGATCCGATCAACGCGCGGCTCGGTGGGGAGTCGCTGCTCGCCGAGTGGCGCGCTGGCCGATTCGACCGCACGATCAATCTCGCGCTGAGCGGTGTGCTCTGCGGCCTGCTATGGGAATTCTGGAACTACTGGGCGCACGCGAAGTGGCATTACAGCGTGCCGATCATGGAACACCTGAAGGTCTTCGAGATGCCCGTTCCCGGCTATCTCGGCTTTCCCACGTTTGCGTTCGAATGTTTCACGATGTACGAATTCTTGCGGCGCGTGTTGCACGTCCGCGGCCGTCCAATCGGAGTCTAAGCTGGCGCCGATCGATCACGCGCTCGTGCTCACGGCCGGCCTCGGCACACGGCTCCGGCCGCTGACCGACGTCCGCGCGAAACCGGCGATCCCGGTCGCCGGGCAGCCGATGATTCGGCGGATCATTCGCTGGCTCGTCTCGCGCGGCGTCACCGACCTCGTTCTCAACGTGCACCACCTTCCTGAAACGCTGACGGCCGTCGTCGGCGACGGCAGCGATCTCGCGGCGCGCGTGCGCTACTCGTGGGAACAACCGCGCGTGCTCGGAACCGCCGGCGGTCCTCGACTCGCGCTGCCGCTCGTTGCGACCGACACGTTTTTCATCATCAACGGCGACACGCTGACCGACGTCGATCTCACGGCGATTGGCCGGACGCATGCCGATTCGGGCGCGCTCGTCACGCTCGCGCTCGTGCCCAACGAAGAATTCGAGCGGTACGGCGGCGTGATGCTGGACGACGAGCGACGAGTCACGGGCTTCGTGCGACGTGGTCCGTCTGCGAAAGGCTCGTATCACTTCATCGGCGTGCAGGTCGCGCACGCATCGGTGTTCGCTCCGCTGACGCCGGGCGAGCCGGCAAGCTCCATCGGCGGCGTGTACGACGCGCTCATCGCGGCAAGTCCAGGCTCGGTTCGCGGAGTGGTCTGTCGCGCGGAGTTCTTCGACGTCGGCACGACCGAGGATTACCGGCGCACATCTCATGCATTCGCGACGCGAGAAGACCGCGCCGGCTCAACTGTAGGGTTGCGTTCCCGCATTCACCCGTCGGCCCGCATCGTCGACTCGATTCTGTGGGACGATGTGGAGGTTGGCGCGGACGCGGTGATTGAGGAGTGCATCGTGACCGATGGCGCCACGGTCGCCGCCGGGGCAACACACAGTCGCTGCGTCATCAGTCAAGGCGACGACGGATCGCCACTGAGAGTCGACTGAGCGGACAGCCGCCGCGAGTCAACGCCGCGAGCGAAGAGCGAGCGGTGGCAGGCGCTGGGGCCGGATCCGCGGCAGAATGTTGACTGAGCGGACGGCCGCCGCGAGTCAACGCCGCGAGCGAACGAGCGAGCGGTGGCAGGCGCTGGGGCCGGATTCGCGGCAGAATGTTGACTGAGCGGACGGCCGCCGCGAGTCAACGCCTCGACGTGCGCGATCGGATCGATCGCTATCTGCACGAGAGCGGGCTCGCCGAGCGGCACGCGCGCGTCGTGCCGCTGACCGGCGACGCATCCGATCGCAAATACTTCCGGATCATTCCAGACGAGGAACCGTCAATCGTCCTGGCGCTGCACGCCGGGTCGATCACCTTCGCCGATCTTCCCTTCGCGAACGTCGCGGAGCTGATGCAGCGAATCGGGCTGCCCGTGCCTGCCGTGCTCGGACACTCCGATGCGCTCGGCATTCTGGCGCTCCAGGATCTCGGCGACGTCACGCTGCAGGCTCACCTGGGAGCCTCCTCGGCAACCGAACATGCGGCGCTGTATCGCCAGGCGGTCACGCTCATCGAGTTGCTGCAGCGGCGCGGCGAGGAACTGGAATCGGATCGCTACCTGCCGTACAAGAGTGCATTCGACGTCGACAAGCTCACGTGGGAGCTCGAGTTCTTCACCAAGCACTTCGTCGGCGGCTATCGCGGCGTCACGCTCTCGCCCGCCGAACGATCCACGTTGGCGGATGAATGGGCGTCGATCGTCCGGGAGCTCGCGACCGAGCCGCGGGTGCTGTGCCACCGTGATTATCACAGTCGCAACCTGATGCTCAGCGATGGCAGCCTGTACATCATCGACTTCCAGGACGCGCGGATGGGACCGGACACCTACGATCTGGTGTCGCTGCTGCGCGACTCGTACGTGGACATCACCGATCGCGAGCTCGACGAGCTCGTCGCGTACTTTCTCGCGCTGACGCGCTGCACGCCCGACGGGGGCGCCGACCAGTTCCGGCGCCGATTCGATCTCATGGCGCTGCAGCGCAACCTGAAGGCGCTCGGGACGTTCGGCTACCAGACCATGACGCGCGCGAACCCGGTCTACATTCAGTACATGCCGCGCACGCTGCGCTACGCGCGCTCCAACCTCGAGAAGTACTCGCGCTTCGCGCGCCTCCACGATCTGCTCGCCTCGCACATCGAAGAGCTCCAGTAAGCTCGCCGCCACCGGGGACACGGAGGACGCAGAGGTCAAACCGTACATGGCTTTTCCTCCGTGTCCCGTGTCCTCTGTGGTGGAGAGGTTCGTGCGGTAAAATGAATGGTTCGTCTTGTGGCAACACGACTGTTCGGTGTGTCGACGCGCCTCTACCACCATCAGCGCCTGTCCCGAGAGCACCTGCTCGAGATCGCCGCACACGGCTTCGAGACGGTTGAGCTGTTCGCGGCGCCCACGCACGTCGAGTATCACAACCCCGCGGTGGTGGCCGATCTGCAGCAGTGGCTGGCCGAGGCGGGTCTCGAGCTGCACAGCGTGCACGCGCCCGCCGGTGCGGAGACGCCTGATGACGCAGAGCACGCGCTGTTCATCGCGCGCCGGATCCCGGTGAAGGTGTTCGTGACGCACGCGGAGGGCACGCGCGACGCCGCGCGGCGAGGTGTCGAACGCCTCGCGGAGCTGGCCAAGCCGCTCGGCGTGACGATTGCGGTGGAAGCGGCGCCGGATGACGGGTCGCCGCCCGGATCGCTGGTGCACTTCGTCGAAGAAGATCTCGAGGCCGGCGTCGGAATCGGACTCGATTTCGCGCGCGAGCAGCGCCGCGGCGATTTGATCGACGCGATCGAGACGGTCGCGGAACACTTGATCGCGGTACGGGTGCCGCTGGAGAGCCCGATCGATTGGGCCTCGGCGCTGACCACGGTGCAGAAGATCGGCTACGAAGGCCCGCTCATCTTCGATGTCGACGCGCGTGGCTCCGCGAAGGAGACGCTCGCACGGGCGAAGACCGCGCGGGAGAAGATGGAACGATGGCTCACGTCTACATAGAGGACATTGGCCAGCACGAAGGCGAAGAAGTCACCATCAAGGGGTGGCTGCACAATCGCCGGTCGAGCGGCAAGATCCATTTTCTGATCCTTCGTGACGGCACCGGATTCATCCAGGGCGTGATGTCGAAGGCCGATGTCGGCGACGATCTGTTCAAGGCCGCGGATCATCTCTCGCAGGAAACGTCGGTCATCGTCACCGGCACGGCGCGGGCCGACAAGCGCGCGCCAAGCGGATACGAAATCGACGTCAAGACTCTCGAGGTCGTCGGCGAGTCGCACGACTACCCCATCACGCCGAAGGAACACGGCGTCGACTACCTGCTCGACCGGCGTCATCTGTGGATCCGCAGCGAGCGGCAGCAGGCAATCCTGCGCGTACGCCACGAGATCATCAACGCCGTCCGCGACTTCTTCAACGCGCGCGGCTTCATCCTCGCCGACACGCCGATCTTCACGCCCGCCGCCTGCGAAGGCACGACGACGCTCTTTCCGGCGCAGTACTTCGAGGAACAGACCGCGTACCTGACGCAGAGCGGGCAGCTCTACAACGAAGCGAACGCGATGGCGCTCGGCAAGGTGTACTGCTTCGGACCGACGTTCCGCGCCGAGAAATCGAAGACGCGCCGTCACCTGACTGAGTTCTGGATGGTCGAGCCGGAGATGGCGTACGCCGATCTGAACGATGTGATGGATCTCGCGGAGGATCTCGTCGTGTCGGTCGTCGCGCGCGTCCTCGAAAAAAGACGACGGGAGTTGACAGTCCTCGAGCGCGACATCGCGAAGCTCGAGTCGGTGCAGAAACCGTTTCCGCGAATCTCGTACGACGAGGCAGTGAAGACGCTGCAGGCCAGGGGGCTGCCGATCGAGTGGGGCGGCGACTTCGGCGGTCCGGACGAGACGATGTTGTCCGAGCAATACGATCGCCCGGTGATGGTGCATCGCTATCCGGCGGCGGTGAAAGCGTTTTACATGAAGCCGGATCCGGATCGATCCGACGTCGCGCTCGGCGTCGACGTGCTCGCGCCCGAAGGCTACGGGGAAATCATCGGCGGCGGCGAGCGTCTCGCCGATCTCGCGCTGCTGCTCGAGCGGATCAAGGCGCACAAGCTCCCGCAGGAAGCCTTCGAGTGGTATCTCGATTTGCGCCGCTACGGCACCGTGCCGCACGGCGGCTTCGGCATGGGCATCGAGCGCGTCGTCTCGTGGATCTGCAAGCTCGACCACCTGCGCGAAGCCATCCCCTATCCCCGGATGTTGTATAGGTTGTATCCGTGAGCGCTAACATCTCCACCACGGGGGGCACGGAGGACACGGGGGGCAAAACGTACGGGTCTTTACCTCCGTGTCCACCGTGTCCTCTGTGGTGGAGAGCTTTTTGTCAAACATGAAAATTGGTCTTGTCTCTCTCGGGTGTCCGAAAAACCTCGTTGATTCCGAGGTGATGCTCGGTCTCGCGCAACAGGCCGGGCACGAGCTCACCAACGACGCGGCGGACGCGGAAGTCCTGGTCGTCAACACGTGCGCCTTCATCGACCGCGCGAAGCAGGAATCGATCGATACGATTCTCGAGATGGCGCAGCACAAGAAAGATGGTGCGTGCCGCCGGCTCATCGTCACCGGCTGTCTGGCCGAGCGCTATCGCGACGAGCTGAAGAAAGAGATCCCGGAGATCGACGCGATCCTCGGCACGGGCGAAGTGCCGGAGATCGTGAACGCGATCGGATCTCACGCTGCGGGACGGCCTGAAGGCCGTCCCCTACCGTTGACCTTTTATCGAGCGAGCGCCGTCAGCGAAGCTCCGAGCACCCTCAGCGAAGCTCCCAGCACCCTAGAGGATCCACCAAGCATCCTAGAACATCCGCCAAAAATGCTACCGACGTACATCTACGACGCCGAGACGCCGCGGCTGATGGCGACGCCGACGCATTACGCCTACGTGAAGATCGCGGAAGGCTGCGACTACAAGTGCGCGTTCTGCATCATCCCGACGCTGCGCGGTCAGTACCGCAGCCGGCCGGCGGAGTCGATCGTGCGCGAGGCGCGCTCCCTGGCGGCGCGCGGTGTCAAAGAGCTGTTGCTCATCTCGCAGGACACGACGTTCTACGGCATCGACCGGGGCGAACGCGGCGCGCTGGCGCGGCTGCTGCGCGCGCTGAACGAGGTCGACGGCCTCGAATGGATCCGTCTGCTCTACCTGTATCCGACGACGATCGACGAGGACACGCTCGCCGCGATGGCGGAGTGTGAGAAAGTCTGCAACTACATCGACCTGCCGCTGCAGCACGCGTCGAACACGATGCTCAAGCGGATGAAGCGGCCCGGCACGCGGCAGACGTACGACAACCTGCTCGCGCGCATCCGCACTCGCGTGCCCGGCGTCGCCCTTCGCACGACGTTCATCGTCGGCTTCCCGGGTGAGACCAACGCGGACCTCGAGGAGCTCTGCGCCTTCATCGGCGATCACGCGTTCGACCACGTGGGGGTGTTCACCTATTCCCACGAAGAAGGGACGTCGGCCTTCGCGCTCGCCGACGACGTGCCAGCCAGGACGAAGACGGCGCGGCGCAACCGCGTCATGGGCCTGCAGAAGCGGCTCGTCAAGAACCGGCAGCGGGCGCGCGTGGGCGAGCGGGCCCGGATTCTGATCGAAGGGCCCTCATCCGACCACGATCTCGTGCTGCGGGGCCGCCTCGAAACGCAGGCGCCCGACATCGACGCGTCCGTGTTTTTGACCGAATGCGACCCTTCGGCCTACCGGTCCGGTGATTTTGCCGAGGTCGAGATCGTTGGCGCGCGTGACTACGATTTAATCGCGAAGCCCGTGCTATAATTTTGGATTCGGAGCCTAGGTTTGGAAGGACCGAGTGGGCGTGTGCCCACTTTTTTCGTTTAAGGGCCCCGAATGGCTGATGTCGTCGGGCAGATCCGGTCCATGGCGAGCCGCGTGGCGGCCGGCTACGGCCTGGAAATCTTCGACGTCCAGTTTCGCCGTGAGGCTCACGGCATGGTCCTCCGCATCCAGATCGATCGTCCCGGACCAGCGGCGACCGCGGAAGACAGCGTCAGCGTCGAAGACTGCGCCAAGGTCAGCCGCGATCTGAGTGCGATCCTCGACGTCGAGGACGTGGTGCCCTCGGCGTACACCCTGGAAGTCTCGTCGCCCGGGCTCGATCGGCCGTTGCGTCACGCGGACGATTACCGCCGCTTCGCCGGACGCCGCGCGAAGCTCGTGATGCGCCAGGCGGTGGATGGCCAGACGTTTTTCCGGGGGACGCTCGGCGGCATCGACGATGGTCAAGTCCTGATTGATGCCGACGACAAGAGGCGGCACCGCGTGCCGCTCGGCGTGATTACGCGCGCGAACTTGGAAGTGGAATTCTAAATGTCGAATCCTTTGCAGCAAACGATCGAGGCCCTCGCGAAAGAAAAGGGCATCGAGCCGGAAACCGTCATCAGCGCCATCGAGGAGGCCGTCGCGACGGCGTCCCGCAAGTACTACAAGACGGGCGAGAACCTGAAGACGCGGTTCAACACCGAGACCGGACAGGTGGATCTGTTCGCGCTGAAGACCGTCGTCGAAGAGGTGACCAACGCGGCCACCGAGATTTCCATCAACGAAGCGCGCGAGATGTATCGCCCGCTCTACGGAGACGAAGTCGCCAACAGCATCGAGCTCGGCGACGAGATGGAATTCCCGAAGCCGACCGAAGTGCTGGGCCGCATCGCCGCACAGACGGCCAAGCAGGTGATCTTTCAGAAGGTCCGCGAGGCCGAGCGCGAGAACATCTTCGCCGAGTACAACCAGCGGATCGGCGAGGTCGTCAACGGGACGATCAAGCGCTTCGAGAACGGCGACATCATCCTCGAGGTCGGGCGCATCGAGGCGGTGCTGCCGCGCAAGGAACAGTCGCGCGCCGAAAGCTATACACCCGGCGACCGCGTGCGCACCGTCATCAAGGGCGTGAACCGCAGCGCCAAGGGACCGCAAATCGTTCTGTCGCGTACCGATCCGGCGCTGCTCATCAAGCTGTTCGAGCAGGAGGTGCCCGAGATTTACGACGGCACGGTGATGATTCGCGGCGCGGTGCGCGAAGCGGGCGATCGCGCGAAGGTCGCCGTCTACTCGCGCGAGCGCGACGTCGATCCGGTTGGCGCGTGCGTCGGCATGAAGGGTACGCGTGTCCAGTCGATCATCCGCGTCGATCGTCGACGACCGCGAGCGCGTGATGGAAGTCATCGTCGAGGACAAGCAGCTGTCGCTGGCGATCGGCAAGAAAGGTCAGAACGTCCGGCTCGCGGCGAAGCTCACGGGCTGGCGCATCGACATCAAGAGCGAAGAAGAGAAGCGCCGCGAGGTCGAGGCGCAGTTCGAGGGGCTCGAGCTCGGGGCTTCGTCTGAAGCGGCCGAGCCTGCAAGTCCGGACGAGAACGCGACGCCGGAAACCGGAACCGAACCCGCGACCGACGCACCCGCCAGCGACGTGCCCGCGCCGTACACGCTGGCGGGCGTCGGCGAGAAGATGGTTCGTAAACTCGTCGAGGGCGGATTCGCCACGCAAGACGCGGTCGCCCGCGCCACCGTCGACCAGCTATCGGAGATTCCCGGCATCGGCGGCAAGACGGCGGAAAAAATTCTCGCCGCCGCGCGCGGCGAAGCCCCGAAGACCGAAGACGCACCGGCGCCTGGAAGCAACGTTGAAACGCAGGAGTAGTAGTTGGCAACTGTTCGGATCTACAAGGTCGCGGAACTGCTCGGCACCACGAGCCAGGAAGTGTCGGCGCTCCTCAAGCGCGATCACGGCATCGAGGTGAAGAGCGCCTCGAGCACGATCGAAGAGGTCGTCGCGCGCCAGTTCGTCGATCGCCTCTCGCGGCAGCGAAACATCCAGCTGCCGACCGGCGACATCTTCGCCGAGACGCCGGTCGTGAAAGGCAAGAAGGGCGCGCCCGCGAAGAAGGCGCCCGAGCCGCCGAAGCCGGCCGCGCCGTCGCTGCCGCCGCCGCGCCTGGTCAAAACGGCGAAGCCGGCGCCTGCACCCACAGCGCCCGCGCCTGAGCTCGAACCGATCGCCGAACCCGAGCCATCGATCGCGGGGCCGCCGCCGGAACCGGTCGCGCCCGAACCTCCAGTGATCGTCGCTGAAGCGCCGGCGCCGGCCCTGGATAGAGTCGAGAAGGCCGCGAAGGGCGACGCGCCCGTGCCCGTCGCGGAACCGCCCGCGCCTGCCGAAGCGCCGCGCGCCGCGGCCGCACCGGCGGCCGGAGCTCCGCCGCCTGCGAAGCCGTCCGCACCGGGTCGTGTCGTGCCGCCGACGCTGCGGCTCCGGATCGAAGAACAGCGTCCGACGACGCCAACGCCGCCGCTGCCGACATCGCCGACGCCTCGCGTCGTGCCGCGTCCAGCACCAAAGACCGACCGTCCGGCGATGTCGACGGCTGCGCGTCCGGCAGCCGCTGGCGCCGCGGGACAAACAGGAACGACCGCGGTCCGTCCGCCGACGCCGCCGGCGGCACGTCCCGGCGGCCCGCCGAGCGGTCAACGGCCCGCGTACCCCTCCACGCGCCCGCAAGCGCCGATGGGTGGACCGCGTCCGCTGCCTTCGCAACCGGTGCGCGCGCAGCAGCCGGGCATGCCGCCGCGGCCGCCGCAATATCCGCAGCGTCCCGGCATGCCGTCGCGGCCCTCGTATCAGCAGCGGCCGGGCGGCCAGGGCCGTCCCGCCGCCACGCAGCGCCGCGAACAGACGTCGCGTCCGGCGCCGTCGCCGATGCCGGCGGCACCGCCGCAAATCACGCGGAACATCACACTGGCCGAGGGCATGACTGTCAAAGATCTCGCGGACAAACTCGACGTCCGCGTGAAGGACGTCCTCGCCAAGCTGCTGATGAAGCGGCTCATGCTGACGATCAACTCCACGCTCGACACCGAAACCGCGACGATGATCGCGCGCGAGTTCGGCGCCGACGTGCAGATGCGCAGCTTCGAAGAAGAACTGCTGCAGGTCGATACCGACGAAGCCAAAACAGAGGACATCGTCACGCGCGCCCCGGTCGTCACCGTCATGGGCCACGTCGATCACGGCAAGACGAGCTTGCTGGACGCCATTCGAACGACGCGCGTCGCGGAGCGCGAAGCGGGCGGCATCACACAGCACATCGGCGCGTATCACGTCACGGTCAACAACCGGAACATCGTCTTCCTCGACACGCCGGGTCACGAAGCGTTCACGCTGATGCGTGCGCGCGGCGCGAAGGTCACTGACATCGTCGTCCTGGTCGTCGCGGCCGACGATGGCGTGATGCCGCAGACGAGGGAAGCCATCGATCACGCACGAGCGGCGAACGTGCCGATCATCGTGGCGATCAACAAGATCGACAAACCGAATGCGGTTCCCGAGAAAGTCAAGCGGGAGCTGACCGAGCTCGACCTCATGCCGGAAGAGTGGGGCGGCAAGACGGTCACCGTCGAAGTGTCGGCCAAGAAAAAGCAGAACCTCGAGCTGCTGCTCGAGATGATTCTGCTCGTCTCGGAACTCGGCGAGCTGAAAGCCAATCCGAAGCGCAGCGCGACCGGCACGGTGCTCGAGGCCAAACTGGACAAGGGGCGCGGTCCGGTGGCGACGGTGCTCGTGCAGGACGGCACGCTCAGCGTCGGCGACACGTTCATCGCCGGTCCGATCGTGGGCCGCGTGCGCGCGCTCATCGACGACCGCGGACGACCGACCAAGTCGGCGGGGCCGTCCACACCGGTCGAAGTGCTCGGCCTGGGCGGCCTGCCGCAACCGGGCGACGTGTTCCAGGTGGCCGAGGCCGCCAAGGCGCGCCAAATCGCCACGTTCCGCGAGGAACAGGCGAAGACGCGCGCGCTCGGCGCGAAAGGCGGTCGCCTCACGCTCGAATCGCTGCAGGCGCAGATCGCCGAAGGTGGCATGAAGGAGCTGCCGATCATCATCAAGGCCGACGTGCAGGGCTCGGCCGAGGTGCTCGCCGACACGCTGACCAAGCTGTCGGACGAGAAAGTGAAGATCCGGATCATCCACTCGGGCGTCGGCGCGGTGAACGAATCCGACGTGCTGCTCGCGTCGGCGTCGAACGCCATCATCATCGCGTTCAACGTCCGGCCGGACCGCAACGCCGAAGACATCGCCACGCGCGAGCGCGTCGAGATCCGGCCGCACTCGGTCATCTACAACGTCACCGACGAGATGAAGAAGGCGATGACGGGGCTCCTCGAGCCGACGTTCAAGGAAGTGCGCATCGGCGTGGCGAGCGTCCGCGAGCTGTTCAAGGTCCCGAAGTTCGGCGTCATCGCCGGGTGCATGGTCACCGAGGGGCGCATCACGCGCGCGGGCGATACACAAGCGCGCCTGCTGCGCGACAACGTCGTCGTCTACGAAGGCAAGATCGGATCGCTGCGCCGCTTCAAGGACGATGTGAGCGAAGTGAAGGCCGGCTTCGAATGCGGCATCGGCTTCGAGCGGTTCCACGACATGAAGGTCGGCGACGTCATCGAAGTGTTCGTCAACGAACGCGTTCCGGTCACAGCCTAGACACGAAACCCGGAAAAGACGAAGACACGAAAACAACCGGTTGTTTTTCGTCGTTTCGCGTTTCGTGGTTTCGTGGTTTGGATGGCTTTGATGGTTGTGGGGTTGCTGACCGTTGAACTGCATGTGCCCGGCAGCCAGTCGCTGAAAGACAAGCGGATGGTCCTGCGGCGGATCAAGGACCGGCTGAAGAAGTTCAACGTCGCCGTGTCCGAGGTCGAGCACCAGGACCTCTGGCAGCGCGCGGCACTCGCCGTCGTGACGGTCAGCACCGACGAGAAGCACGCCGATCGCGAGCTGGCCGCCGTCGCTGACGAGATCGAGCGGGTCGAGCCCGGACTCATCACGCGCACCGAGGTGGAGTTTCTCACGTAAGTCTGACGTTCGAAGTCTGAAGTCTGTCTGTCTCGGGTTTCGTCAGGCTTCGTACTTCCTACTTCAGACTTCAGACTTCAGACTTACCGATGTCCCAAGGTTCCAGACCCGATCGTGTGGCGGATCAGATTCGAGGCGAGCTCGCGAATCTGCTCGCGCGCGAGGTTCACGATCCCGGCATCGGGTTCGTCACGCTGACGCGCGTCCAGGTGAGCCCGGATCTGCAGCTCGCGCGCGTGTTCTACACGGCGCTCGGCCCCACGGGAGACGAAGCGAAGACGCGCCGCAACTCGGGGCGCGCGCTCGAGCGCGCTGCGCCGTTTCTCCGCCGGCGGATCGGGTCGCGCCTGCGGCTGCGGCGCGTGCCGGAGCTGACATTCATCTACGACGAGTCGATCGCCGGCCAGGATCGCATCGAGCAGCTGCTCAACGAGCTCCACACGGCGCCTGCTCCGCCAGATAGCGCCAGCGGCCCGAGCGAGCGCGAAGGCGCGAGCGAGAGCGAGCGGGGGTGGGGCCCCGCGAGCAGTGATGATGACGAACAACACTGAACCGATTCAGCAGATCGTCGAGGCGATCCGCGCGCGCCAGCGCTTCGTGCTGTCCTCGCACTCCCGGCCCGACGGCGACTCGATCGGCTCGCAGCTGGCGATGGCCTATGCGCTGCACGCGCTCGGCAAAGACGTCGTCGCCGTGAACGCCGACCCGGCGCCCGGGCCGCTGATGCAGTTTCCGGGCGTGCCGGACATCCGCATCGCCCCGCGCGTCGACGGCGACTTCGACGCGGCCATCATCATGGAGTGCGGCGATCTGGGGCGCACCGGCGTCGAGGGCCTCGACCGCTTTTTCGTGATCAACATCGATCATCATCCCGGGAACGCGAACTACGGGCAGATCAACTGGTTCGACGCGAGCGCGGCGGCGTGCGCCGAGATGGTGTTCGAGCTCGTGCGCGCGCTCGGCGTCCCGCTGACCACCGACATCGCGACGCACATCTACCTCGCGATTCTCACCGACACCGGCTCGTTTCATTACTCGAGCATCTCGCCGCGCACGTTCGACATCTGCCGTGAGTGCCTCGAGGCCGGCGTCGATCCCGTGCTCGTCGCGCGCAATGTGTACGACAGCAACAACATGGGCCGGCTGAAGCTGTTCGGCGCGGTGCTGAGCGCGATGCAGCTCGACCCGACGGGACGCATCGCGATCGTCTACGTCGATCACGAGATGGCGCGCGAGGCCGGCGGCACGTACGAGGACACCGAAGGCCTCATCAATCTGCCGCTCACGGTGAAAGAGATTGAAGCGGTCGTGTTCTTCAAGCAGATCGAAGGCGATGAGTACCGTGTCAGCATGCGCTCGAAGGGCGACATCGACATTGGCGCGGTGGCGAAGGAATTCGGCGGCGGCGGCCACAAGAACGCCGCCGGCTGCACGGTCCGCGGCGGCATCGACGCGCTTCAGAAACTGTTCATCGAGAAGATCGACAGAGCGATCGCGTTGCAGGACGGCAGGGTTGCAGAATTGCAGGAAGGAACGGGTCGAGGGACCTTGTAGCCTGCACTCGCATGGACGGTCTTCTAGTCGTCGACAAACCGTCAGGTCCGACCAGCCACGATGTCGTCGCGCGCCTGCGCCGCGTGCTCGGCGAGCGGCGTGTCGGGCACACTGGCACGCTCGATCCGCTCGCAACTGGCGTACTGGCGCTGGTCGTCGGTCGCGCGACGCGGCTCGCGCGGTTCCTGAGTACGAGCGACAAGTCGTACGAGGCGGTCATCCGGCTCGGCGTGTCGACTGACACTGCCGATGCCGTCGGCGCCCCGATCGGATCGCCATTTGCCGGTTCCCTGCCGTCGCGTGACGCGATCGATCGCGCACTCGACGCGTTTCGCGGAACGTTCCTTCAACAGCCTCCGGCATTCTCAGCCAAGAAGATCGGCGGCAAGCGCAGCCATAAGCTCGCCCGCGCCCGGCAGAGGTCTGACCGTCAGTCTGACGGTGAGTCTGACCGTCAGTCTGACCGCGAGTCTGACCGTCAGTCTGACCGCGAGTCTGACCGACAGTCTGACCGTCAGTCTGACGGCGCGCTGCCGGCGCCAGCCAACGTAACGATTCACCGGCTCGAAGTTGTTGGCGTCGAAGCAGATCGACTGACGCTGACCGTGGACTGCTCCGCCGGGTTCTACGTGCGGTCACTGGCGCATGACCTGGGGCAGATGCTCGGCACGGGCGCGCACCTCGAGCGGCTGAGGCGGACGCGGAGCGGCGAGTTCACGCTCGCCGGCGCGATCGAGTTGGCGGCAGCCGAGCAGGATCACGATCGCGCGAGAGCGTCAGTCGTCCCGCTCGCGTGCATGCTGCCGGAGTTGCGCGCCGTGGTGCTGACCCTCGACGGCGTGCGCCACGCGATTCAAGGACGCGATCTGGCGCCGCGCGATGCCGTATCGGGCTTTGCGGCTCCGGATTCGGGATTGGTCCGGCTGGTGGATTCCACGGGCGCGCTGGTCGGCATTGCCGAGGCCGCGCGCACGCCAGGGCTTTTGCATCCCTTCGTTGTTCTGATGTAACATGTTGATCTTGTTCGACTAAGGACTTTCCGGTCATACGGCGCATCCGGTCCGTTCTGGGGTCTGGGGCGTTCGTGGAGGCAGCGCAGTGGCCCTAAGCAAAGATCGCAAGACGGAGCTCATTGGCAGTTACAAGACACACGACGCCGACACCGGGTCACCCGAAGTGCAGGTGGCCATTCTCAGCGAGCGCATCAACTACCTGACGGAGCACTTCAAGGCGCACGCGAAAGATCATCATTCGCGCCGTGGGCTGCTGATGCTGGTCGGCAAGCGGCGCCGGCTGCTCGATTACCTCAAGGCCAAAGACGCCCAACGCTACTCGGATCTCATCAAGCGCTTGAACATCCGCAAGTAGCCTTCCGCTACGCGGAACTCGGAACTTGGAACTCAGAACTCGGAACCAGTTCTCAGTTTTAAGTTCTTACTTCTAAGTTCTATATGCATACGCGCGAAATCAGCATCAACAGCAAGACGCTCCGGTTCGAAACCGGCAAGCTCGCCAAACAAGCGCACGGTTCGGTCATCGTTCGCTACGGCGACTCGGTCGTGCTCGTCACGGCCTGCCGCGCCGCCAACGCCCGCGAAGGCATCGACTTCCTGCCTCTGACGGTGGACTATCGCGAATACACCTATGCGTCGGGCCGCATCCCCGGCGGCTTCTTCAAGCGCGAAGGCAAGCCGGCCGAGAAAGAAGTGCTCACGAGCCGGTGCATAGACCGGCCCATCCGGCCGCTCTTCCCGCCCGGCTGGCGGTACGAGACGCAGATCATCGCGCTCGTGTTGTCGGCGGACGGCGAGAACGACACCGACGTGCTGGCGATCACCGGCGCATCCGCCGCGCTCGCCCTCTCAGAAATTCCGTTCGAGAAGACGATCGCGGGCGTCCGCGTCGGTCTCGTCGACGGCCAGTACGTGATCAATCCGACCTTCGAGCAGCGCAAGATCAGCAAAATCGATCTCGTCGTCGCCGGAACCGTCGACGGCATCGTGATGGTCGAGGCCGGCGCCAAGGAAGTCACCGAACAGCAAGTGGTCGAGGCCCTTCAGGCGGCGCACGCGGCGATCAAACAGATCGTTGCCACCATCGACGATCTGGCCAAAGAAGCCGGCAGGCCGAAGGTGACCGTCCAGAAGAAGGAGATCGGCCACGACTTCTACCGCGAGGTCGAAGAGAAGGTCTTCGTGCCGCTCACCGAAGCGATGCGGATCCGCGGCAAGCTGGAAAACTATGACCGCGTCGATCAGGTGCTCGACGACCTCGTCGCGTCGATCCCCGAAGGCGAAGTCGAGCGCAAGCTCGAGGCAAAGCAGATCTTCAAGGACTTGAAGGAGAAGGTCCTGCGCGAAGAGGTGCTCACGCACGGCGTCCGGCTCGACGGCCGCAAGTTCGACGAGGTACGCGCGATCTGGATTGAAACGAGCGTGCTGCCGCGGACGCACGGATCCTCTGTCTTCACGCGCGGCGAAACGCAGGCGCTGGTCACCTGCACGCTCGGCACCGCGGAAGACGCGCAGAAGATCGAGAGCTTCGAGGGCGAGCAGTGGAAGAGCTTCATGCTCCATTACAACTTCCCGCCCTTCTCGGTCGGTGAAGTCGCCTTCCTGCGCGGCCCGGGACGCCGCGAGGTCGGCCACGGCGCGCTCGCGGAACGCGCGCTCGCGCAGATGATTCCCGGCGAAGAGCAGTTCCCCTACACCGTCCGCGTCGTGTCGGACATCCTCGAGTCGAACGGATCCTCGTCGATGGCGTCGGTGTGCGGCGGCTCGCTCGCGATGATGGACGCCGGCGTGCCGCTCAAGAACGCGGTCGCGGGCATCGCCATGGGTCTGGTGATGGACGAGAAGAGCGGCAAGTACGCCGTGCTCTCCGACATCGCCGGCGCCGAGGACCACTACGGCGACATGGACTTCAAGGTGGCGGGCACCGCCGACGGCATCACAGCGCTGCAGATGGACATCAAGGTCACCGGCATCACCACCGAGGTGATGCAGAAGGCGCTCGAGCAGGCGCGCGTCGGCCGGATGCACATCCTCGGCAAAATGCGCGAAGCGCTGCCGACACCGCGCCAGAACATCTCGGCCTTCGCGCCGCGCATCGTGACGATCAAGATTCCCGTCGACAAGATCCGCGACGTCATCGGGCCGGGCGGCAAGATGATCCGCAGCATCATCGAGCGCACGGGCGTGAAGATCGACGTGGAAGACGATGGCCGCGTGAACGTCGCGTCCGCGGATGGCGAGTCGGCGCAGAAGGCGATCTCGATCATCCAGGAGCTGACGGCGACGCCGGAATTGAACAAGACCTATCTGGGCAAGGTGCAGCGCATCACCGACTTCGGTGCGTTCGTCGAGATCATGCCGGGCACTGACGGCCTCCTGCACGTATCCGAAATCGCGACCCATCGCGTGAAGGATGTGCGCGACGAGCTGAAGGAAGGCGAACAGCTCCTCGTGAAGGTCATCAACATCGATCCGACCGGCAAAATCAGGCTCAGCCGAAAG
>MNEX01000213.1 GCA_001917905.1 Acidobacteria bacterium 13_1_40CM_65_14 | reverse complement strand
CGACATGCGCGACCTTTTGACCATGAGGGTCTCGCTGCCGTCGCATCGCTATCCGACCGAGGCCTCGCGGTTCGCATTCACGCGCGAGTTGACGCAGCGTCTGGCGACGTTGCCGCAAGTCTCGGCCGTCACCGTCGCGTCGTACGCCGGGCCGCCCGGCGTGGCCGCCTTCACCGCGGGCGTCGAGGGTGAGCACCAGGGCCGCGGCATCGATTCGCGCGCGTACTTCGCTGAGAACGTCGTCGCGGCGAACTACTTTCAAACGCTGCGCATCCCGATGCTGTCAGGCCGCAGTTTCTCTACTCAGGACTCTGAAGATGCGCTCGTCGTGAGCCAGGCGGTCGTCGATCACTTCTGGCCGCGTGACAGCGCCATCGGCCGGCGGCTTCGCTTGAGTCCGACGGCTCCATGGCTGACGGTTGTCGGTGTGGTTGGCAACGTCGAGATGCGAATCGGCGACGATCGAGTGCCGCGGCAGCTGTATACGTTGTTGGATTTACCACGAGTGGCTTCGATCGCGCTGCCACTGCCGCCCCGTCGCACCTACTCGTCACGCGTGCTCACGATACGCGCGACCAGCGCGCGGGCGGTGTTGCCGCAGGTCAAGGCGCAGGTGTGGGCGCTCGACAGGAATCTGCCTCTTGAAAACGCCACAGTCGTGCAAAACGTGTGGAACGACGCGTTCGGCCGGCAGCGCTTCGCGTTGCAGTTGATGGCGGCGTTCGCGGCGATCGCGCTGGTGCTCGCCGCCGCGGGGATTTTCGCGGTGCTCTCGCAGCTCGTCAGTCAGCGGACGCGCGAGATCGGCGTCCGCGTCGCGCTTGGCGCAACGCCGCGCGATGTGTTTCAACTGATCGTGGGTCGCGGCATGGCGTTGACCGCCGCCGGCGTCGTCATCGGGATCGCGGGCGCGACAGCCCTGACCCGGTTCGTCGAAAGCCTGCTATTCGAGACGAGCCCGCACGACCCGTTGAGCGTCGCCGCGGTGAGCGGACTGCTGATTGTGGTGGCGTTCCTGGCCTGCTGGCTGCCGACGCGACGCGCCATGCGGATCGATCCCGCGGTGGCTTTGCGGGTGGAATAGGCAGGACGGCAGCCCATCCCGCCTATCCAGCCCTATGTGCCGTCGGTGCAGCCGCGACTTCAGCGTCTGATCCTTCACCTTCAGCATCGCGCTCGCTTCTTCGGTCGACATCCCGTGAAGATCACGAAGCACGACTGGCGCGCGATAAATCGCCGGCAGCGCGAGAATCGCGCGCAGCACGCGGCGGCGGAGCTGCGAGCGCAGCACCTGCTCGTCCGCCATGTTGCTCCAGTCCGCCACGTCGGGGCGCGCGAGCGCCGGATTCTTGTCACCGCCAGCTTCCGCCTGCCGTGCCTCGTCCTGCGATCGCTGATAGCGCGCGGTCCGCAGCCGCGACATCGCCGCATTGAACGTGATGCGATAGATCCACGACGACAGCGCCGCGTCGCCGCGAAACGCGTCCACCTTGCGGTGGACCTTCAGCAGCACGTCTTGTACGACCTCTTCGGCGTCTTCCTTGTTGCGGAGATATCGAAATGCGAGCTGATAGATTTTAGTCCCGTAGGTATCCGCCAGTTCGGCGATCGCTCGCTCGTCGCCTGCCTGTAAGCGTTTTAATAAGTCCTGGTCTCTGACGTCCCGCATGAGGTGTCCCTCGATGCGAAACGTAAACCCCCAAGGCGGGCGGATTATTCCGGAATCTTATGAAGAGAGCTAAATTCTTTTATCCCAGCAGTTAGACGGCGGAAGGCTGTGCCGTTTTCCGATCAAACACCGTACAAAAGTGGGCCGCGATCCGGTCCTCCACTTCGCGCCGATCCACGGGACGGCCGAGCAGACGGGCGAGCGACGTGACGCCGCGGTCGGCGATCCCGCACGGCACGATGAGGCTGAAATAGTCGAGGTCGGTCGTGACGTTCAGGGCAAAGCCATGGCTCGTGATCCAGCGCGAGATCCGGACGCCGATCGCCGCGAGCTTGTCGCGGCCGACCCAGACGCCGGTCAACCCGTCGGCGCGGCCGGCGTCGACGCCGTAGCTCGCCGCCGTTCGGATGAGCACGTCTTCGAGATCCCGGACGTACCGGTGCACGTCGCAGCGATCCGGGCTGAGATCGACGATCGGATAGCCGACGAGTTGTCCGGGGCCGTGATAGGTGATGTCGCCGCCGCGACCGGTTTCATGGACGTCGATGCCGCGCTGTGCGAGTGCGTCGTCGCTGACGAGGATGTGCGAGCGGCCGCCGTCACCGCGCACGCCGAGCGTCAGCACATGCGGATGTTCGACCAGCAGGAGTGTGTCGTCAATACGCTCCGCCCGGCGATCCTCGACGAGCGCTCGCTGCATCGCCAGCGCCTCGGCATAAGGCACGAGTCCGAGCCGGCGAACGTCTAGACGGCGTTCGGATCCCAATTTTCGAGCGTTTTCTTGAGGTGCGACATGAGCTCGTCGGCAACCGCCCCGTCGACGATCCGATGATCGTAGCCGAGCGTCAGATACGCCATCGGCCGGATCGCAATCGCGTCCTCGATCACGACCGGTCGCTTCTCGACATTGCCGACGCCGAGAATCGCGACCTGCGGCTGATTGATGATCGGCATCCCGAACAGCGCGCCGAACACGCCCGGGTTCGTGATGGTGAAGGTGCCGCCTTGCACCTCGTCAGGTTTCAATTGCTTGTTGCGCGCGCGGTTCGCGAGATCCGCGATCGCGCGGCTCAAACCCAACAGGTTCTTCTCGTCGGCGTGCTTGATGACCGGGACGATGAGCCCCCAGTCGAGCGCGACGGCGATGCCGACGTTGATTTCGTTGTGAAACACAATCGTGTCGCCGTCGACCGACGCGTTGACGACCGGGACGGCGCGCAGCGCATCGATAGCGGCTTTGACGATGAACGAGAGATACGTGAGCTTCGCGCCGGCCCGCTCGAACTCCGCTTTGTGCTTCTCGCGGGCCTGGGCGACGCGCGAGAAGTTCACTTCGAACACGGAGTGCACGTGCGCCGAGGTCCGCCGGCTCGCGACCATGTGCTCGGCGATGCGCTTCCGCATCGGCGACATTCTTTCCACACGGTCCAACCCACTCGGTTTGAACGCCGGCACAGCCGGCGCACGCGAAGTTTTCCCTTCCTGCCCTTCCTGCCCGAGGTAACCAAGAATGTCGTCCTTCGTCACGCGACCGGCGATGCCCGTGCCGTGGAGCTGCGAGATGTCGACGTTGTGTTCCTTCGCGATCTTGCGCACGAGCGGCGACGACCGTTGGCGAATCAGATCTTCAGTCGTCCGCGGTTCCGGGCCGGGCTGACCACCGCCGCCAAGGCTTCGGTGGTCCGCCGTAGCTTCGTGCGAAGGCGGAAGGCCGGTCCCTGAAGATGAGGGTGGGGGTGCTGGTGGGGCGGAAGACGACGCGAGGGGCCGGTCTTCAGACCGGCCCGGCGACGGCTGCGGCTTCTCGGCTGTGGGGACTTGGGTCGACGTCTGGACCGCCGTCGTTGGAGCGCCGTCTGCTTGCGGCGTCGGTTTTGGGGGCTCCGCCGCTTTCGCCGCAGGCGCGGGCGGAGTCTTGGGTTCCGCCGCAGGCTTCGCTTCGCCCGCCGCGCCGATTACCGCGACGACGCTGTTGACCGGAACGGTCTCGCCTTCCTTGACCCGAATCTCGGAGACGACGCCGGCCGCCGGCGATGGAATTTCGGCGTCCACCTTGTCGGTCGAGATCTCGAACAGCGGCTCGTCGCGATCGACCTTGTCGCCGACCTTCTTGATCCAGCGGACGATCGTGCCTTCGGCAATCGACTCGCCCATCTGCGGCATCACGACATCAGTAGCCATAAATCTGAAATCCGAAATGAATCCGCAATCCGCAATCCGCAATCCGCAATCACAAATGGATAGCGGCCCCGTGAACGGCGTGGGCCGCTTCCCCGATTGCTTCCGCCATCGTCGGGTGCGCGTGGATCGTGCGAATCAGTTCTTCGACGGTCGATTCCAGCCGCAATGCCACCGTGGCTTCGGCGACCAGCTCGGTCGAGCGCAGCCCGATCATGTGGACGCCCAGCAGCTCGTCGTATTTGTTGTCGGCCACGATCTTCACGAACCCGTCGGTTTCCCCCGCCATTTTCGCGCGGCCGAGTACGCCAAACGGAAACGTGCCGATGCGCACGTCGTAGCCGCGCTCTTTCGCTTCGCGCTCGGTGAGGCCGACGCTGCCGATTTCGGGATCGCAGTAGGTGCAGCCCGGGACGTGGTCGTAGTTGAGCGGCCGCGTCTCCTGACCGGCGATGCGTTCTGCGGCAATGATCCCTTCGGCGGACGAGACGTGCGCGAGCTGCGGATGTCCCGGTCCGCCGAGGGTGATGACGTCGCCGATGGCGGAAATGCCGGGCACGTTTGTTTTGTACTGCGCGTCGACCTTGATGTAGCCCTTCTCCATCTGCAGGCCGACGCCTTCGGCGTTGAGACCGGTCGTCACCGGACCGCGACCGGTCGCGACGAGCAGATAATCCGCGCGCAGCGTCTGACGGCTCCCGCCGGCGAGCTGCACATCGATGTCGACGCTATCCGCGTTCGCGCGCGCGCCGGTGACCTTCGCGCCGGTGTGGCTCGTGATGCCCTGCTTCTTGAACGATTTCTCGAGCTCGGCCGACACCGCGTCGTCTTCGATCGGCACGAGGCGCGGCAGCAGCTCGACGATGGTCACGTCGCTGCCGAAACGGCGAAAGATCGACGCGAACTCGACGCCGACTGCGCCGCTGCCCATGATCGCGATGCTCTTCGGCACCTCGCGCAAGTTGATCGCCTCGTCGCTCGTGATGATGCGCTTGCGATCGATCTCGATGCCCGGCACGCTGCGCGGCGTCGATCCGGTGGCGACGATAATCTCCTTGCGCGCGCCGAGCGTCTGCTTCTCCCCTTCGAACACGTCGACACCGCCGCGGCCCGTGAGCCGCGCGGTGCCTTTAATCCAATCGATCTTGTTCTTCTTGAAGAGAAACTCGACGCCCTTGGTCAGGCCTGTGACGATCCGATCCTTGCGCGTCTGCACCTGGTTCATGTCGATCCCGACGCTCGCCTGCCCTGAGCTCGTCGAAGGGCCGATCGTGACGCCCCAGTCTTTCGCGTGCTGGACGATCTTCAACGCGTGCGCATGCTCGAGCAGCGCTTTGGTCGGAATGCAGCCCCAGAGCAGACACGTGCCGCCGAGCGCCGGCTGCTTCTCGACCACGGCCGTTTTCAAACCGAGCTGCGCGGCGCGGATCGCGGCCACGTAGCCGCCGGTGCCGGCGCCGATGACGATCACGTCGTACTCGTTCGCCAACGATGGTCTCGCTTATCGCTTCAACGATGAGAGGGGCACGAACGCGGTCGCGCCTCCGGTGAGCTGCGGCATGTCTGCGCCCGCAGCGGCAGGTGCGGCCGGCTCGGGATCGACACGATTGACACGTGCACGCAATTGCCCGTGCTCGTACCGAAGTTCCCAGTATGACTCGGTCAGCCGTTCGAGGCGTTTGGCGAGACGGCGCGCCTTGACGAGCGCCGCGACAGCCGCGAGAACGGCTGCGCCGGTGAGCAGCCACTGAAGTGTCAACAAAACTCGTACCTTACCGAACGGCTTGCAACGGTGTCAACCGCCTGAGACAATACCGCGGTTTCTTCAGGCATGAGTCACAAGCCCAAGACGGTCCTGATCGTCGACGATGACGAGGGGATGCGGGACACGCTGACCGCGATTCTCAAACGTGAGTACCGCGTCTTGCGCGTGTCGAGCGGAGAAGCCGCCCTCCCGATCCTGAATCGCGAAGATATCGATCTCATGCTGCTCGACGTCCGGCTGCCCGGCATCAGCGGCTTCGAAGTCCTCCGGATCGTCAAGGAGAACTACAGCCTCATCGAGGTCGTGATGATCTCGGCGATCAACGAGATCGAGACCGCCGTGCAGGCGATGAAGCACGGCGCCTATCACTACGTCACGAAAGACTTCGACTACGACCAGCTGCGGTCGCTCGTGCGCAATGCGAGCGAGCGGCAGGACTTGAATCGGCAGGTGCTGACGCTCTCGGCACAGGTCGCCGACCAGACCGAGCGCGAGTTCATCGTCGGGCCGAGCAAGATCACGCGCGACATCATCGATTTGGTCCACAAGGTCGCGAAGCTCTCGGCGACGGTGTTGATCCTTGGCGAAAGCGGGACGGGCAAGGAGCTGCTCGCGCGGCTGATTCATCGCGAAGCGGGCGACGCCGAAGCGCCATTCATCGCGGTCAATCTCGCCGCGATTCCACGAGAGCTCGCCGAAAGCGCACTGTTCGGTCACGAGCGCGGCGCGTTCACCGGCGCGCATCGGCAGCAGCTCGGGAAATTCGAGCTCGCGTCGAGCGGCACGCTGTTCCTCGACGAGATCGGCGATCTGCGGCTCGACCTGCAGGCAAAACTGTTACGCGCAATCCAGGAGGGCGAGATCGAGCGCGTCGGCGGCACCAAGCCGATCAAGACCGAGTTTCGCCTCATCGCGGCCACGAATGTGGACCTCGAAAAAGCGGTGAAGGACGGTCGCTTCCGCGAAGACCTCTACTATCGAATCAACGTCATCCCGATCAAGCTGCCGCCGCTGCGCGAGCGCACGGAAGACGTCCCGCAACTTGCGGACTTCTTCCTGCGCCGCTACAACACGCGCTTCCGCAAGAGAATCCAGGGCGTCACCGAGTCGACGATGGGCGTATTAAAAAAGTACTGGTGGCCGGGTAACATACGCGAATTGGAGAATCTCATCGAACGGCTCGTCGCCGTCAGCGACAAGGATTACATCTCAGAAGAAGACCTGCCGCTCGAGTTCCATTTCGCGCAGTTGGAACCCCAGGGAACTCGGACCGACAGTCTTTTCGAAGATGCGACGAATACGTTCGAGCGCAACTTCATTCTTCGAGCGCTCGAGAAATGCGGGTGGAACGTGACGGGAACTGCGGAGTACCTTGGAATACCGCTGAGCACGCTGAAATATAAAATGGACAAGCTCGATGTCCGACAGCTCGCGAAACGTCTGCGCGGCGCGTAGTCCGCGGAGTTCTTTTTGCGCCAGTACAACACGCGCTTCCCAAAAAAAGAAAATTCAGGGCGTCACCACGTCAACGATGAGCGTCTTAAAGAAGTACTCGTGGTTGCGTCACATACGCGAGTTGGAGAATCTCATCGAACGCTCGTCGCCGTCAGCGACAATGACTACCCATCTCAGAAGAGGACCTGCCGCTCGAATTACATTTCGCGCAATTGAACCCCAGGGGACTCGGACCGACAGTCTCTTCGAAGATGCGACGAATACGTTCGAACGCGCAACGTCATCCCTCCGAGCGCTCGAGAAATGTGAGTGGAACGTGACGGGAACTGCGGAGCACCTTGGGATGCCTCTGAGTACGCTGAAATATAAAATGGATGCGCTCGACGTCCGACAGCTCGCGACACGACTGCGCGGCGCATAGTCCTCGGACTTCTTCCTGCGCCAGTACGACACACGCGTGCGCAAGAAAATTCAGGGCGTCACCAAGTCAAACGATGAGCGTCTCAAAGAAGTACTGATGGCCGCGTAACAGACGCGAGTTGGAGATCTCATCGAACGGCTCGTCGCGTCAGCGACACGGACGACATCTCAGAAGAGGACCTGCCGCTCGAATTACATTTCGCGCAGTTGGAACCCGAGGGGACTCGGACCGACAGTCTTTCGAACACGCGACGAATACGTTCGAACCTAACGGCTCGCGAAACGACTGCGCGGCGCATGGTCCGCGGATTTCTTTTTGCGCCAGTACAACACGCGCTTCCGCAAAAAAAATTCAGGGCGTCAACGATGAGCGTCTTAAAGAAGTACTGGTGCCCGCGTAACATACGCGAGTTGGAGATCTCATCGAACGGCTCGTCGCCGTCCAGCGACACGGACGACATCTCAGAAGAGGACCTGCCGCTCGAATTTCATTTCGCGCAGTTGGAACCCGAGGGAACTCGGACCGACAGTCTTTTCTACGACGCGACGAATACGTTCGCGCGCAACTTCATTGTTCGAGCGCTCGAAAAATGCGGAGTGGAACGTGACGGAAACTGCGGAGTCCCTTGCAATCCCGCTGAGCACGCTGAAATATAAAATTGGTAAGCCCGACGTCCGACAGGTCGCGAAACGTCTGCGCGGCGCATAGTCCAGCCAACAACTTGGCCACCGTGGCTAAGTCTTTGCCTTTTCGGCCTAATCCCCTGATTTTTCATAAGTAATCGCCACGGCTGCGCGGAACGCCTAAGCGCGGCAGGTCAACTCGTTGCCTCGGGCCGCCTGTGGCTGGGCTCAAACCTCAGCCAACCACGTCGAAAAGCGTGATTTCTCGAACAAAACGCTCCAGTCGCGTGGGTCCAGGTTCTGGCAACTCGGTTGCAGCCAAATGGTCGCCGACTGATCTAATCGGTGTAGGCGAAATCTCAAAAATGCAAGCATCAATGTTCAATTTGCGTGTGCCGCTCGCGGCTCACGATGAAGTTTTTCTGATGAACACGCTGACCGACGCCCAGCTCGTCGTGTCAACGGACGTGGCGGCGTTGCTCGACCGTATCAGCGACACGACCGTCGAGTCATTGAGCCGCGAAGAGCGGGAGGCATTTGACCTCCTCTGGGAAAATGGGTTTCTCGCTCAGGATCGGGCGGCCGATCGAAAGGCGCTCGACCAGTACCTGGAAGAGGTGAAGAGCGACACCGCCGAGCTCAACGTCACGCTGCTCACCACGCTCCAGTGCAACTTCGCGTGTGATTACTGCTTCCAGGGCGATCACGGCGATTACAACGCGCGCGCCGACAAGATGTCGCTCGACACCGCGCAGCGCACGATTGCGTGGATGACACGCGAGCTCGATCGGGTGCGGCCTGAGAAGTTCGTCCTGACCTTCTTCGGTGGCGAGCCGCTGCTCAACCTACCCGTCATGTATGAAGTGGCAGAGCGGATGTGGGAGGCCACGCAGGCTCGGCACGTCCCGATGTACGTCAACATCATCACCAACGGGCTGTTGCTCACGCCAGCCGTCGTCGATCGCATGGTGCCGTTCGGCTTGAACGGCGTGAAGATTACGCTCGACGGCGATCGCGAGACGCACAATCGCATGCGGCCGCTGCGCGGCGGCCAGGGCACGTTCGACCGCATCGTCGAGAACGTTCGTCAGGTGGCGGGCCGGTGCCGGATCGCGATCGGCGGCAATTTCGACGAAAGCTCGGTCGACAGCTATCCGGCGCTCCTCGAGTTCCTCAAGCAGCAGGACTTCGCAGACAAGCTGTCGAAGGTGTTCTTCAAGCCGATCGTCCGCACGGAACCGGTGTCGGCGAAAGGGATCATCCCGCTGACGCCGATCGCCGCCAAGGACAAGTTGAACGGCACGTGCATGACGTCGGTCGGCTCGGGCGCCGGCAAGGCGTGCGATTCCTGCAACGTGCTCGACGACAAGCTCACGTTCCTGCGTCAGGAGACCAAGCGGCTCGGCTTCCCGACGCACGACGGCGTCCACAACGGTCCGTGCCACGTGCACAAGCAGCACGCGCACACGATCGGACCTGACGGGTCGCTCTACGCGTGCCCCGGATTCACCGGGCAGCTGGCGATGTCGACCGGACACATCGACGACCGTCGCGACGCGTGGCGCGAGTCGGCGCGCGAGCGTTTCATTCGACTCAGTCCCTGGAAAGAGTGTGGAGACTGCGCGTACATCCCGGTGTGTGCCGGGGGTTGCGTGGCGGCCTCCTATTCACAGCTTGGCGACATGAACACGCCGACATGTCACAAGCGAAGCTTCGATTCGGCGCTCATTTCGCTGGCGCATACCGTAGCCAGCGGGGCTTAATGGAGACTACAATGAAGATCAAAGTGATCAAGAAAGCTTCGAACGTCAAACCGACCGGTTTTTGCAGCCAGTACGTCGATGATCC
>MNEX01000192.1 GCA_001917905.1 Acidobacteria bacterium 13_1_40CM_65_14 | reverse complement strand
ACCGTTCTCATGGCGTGCTGATGAACGTGACCGCGCGGCCGGGCAGTGGCTTGTTCTTCCAGGGCGGCGTCAATACTGGCAAGACCGCGAGTGACAATTGCGAAGTCCGCGCGAAGCTTCCTGAGCTCAATGCCGTCGCGACGGTCTTCGGCGGATTCGGTACGGGCGCGCCGGGGACTACCACGGCGACGATCAACTCGACAAACCCGTGGTGTCATGTCGACACCGGTTTCGTCACGCGCGTCACGGGCCTCGGCTCGTGGATGATCCCAAAGGTGGCTGTCCAGATTGCCGGCACATTCCGGAGCGACCAGGGCGGCGCCCTCGCCGCGTTGTACGCGGTGCCGAACGCGGCCATTCAGCCGATCCTCGGCCGGCCGCTCTCGAACAACGCTCCGAACGTCACGGTCAACCTGATCGATCCCGGTACGTTCTATGGCGATCGGGTCAACGAGATCGACATCAGGTTCGCCAAGATTCTGCGATTCGGCAGGACGCGGACCAACGTCGGCGTCGACCTCTACAACATCACCAACTCATCGCCGGTGCTCACGTACAACCAGAATTTCTCCCCGATTCCGGCCGGCGGATTTACGTGGCTGACGCCCACGTCGGTGCTGCAGCCACGGTTCTTCAAGTTCAGCGCGACGATCGATTTCTAACGGTCAGCGTCAGTAGCCAGGAGTGCAACTACTGGCTACTGGCTTCCGCTTCCAGCAACCGCATACTGTCTGCGGGATACCGAGTTCCCGCAGCCACACCGATCGGAAATGCCTCGTCGAGCGCCGCGATGTCTTCTGCGGTGAGCGTCAGGTTCGCGGCCGCCACGTTTTCCTCGAGATAGCGGACGCGTTTCGTGCCCGGAATCGGCACGATGTCCCGGCCTTTCGCCAACACCCACGCGAGCGCGAGCTGCGACGCGGAACAGCCGTTGGTCCGCGCGAGCGCCTCGATGCGACCGACCAGCGAGAGATTCCTCTGGAAGTTCTCCGCCTGAAAGCGCGGAAGGCGCCGGCGCACGTCGTTGTCCGCGAACGTGTCGGTCTCTTTGACGGCGCCGGTCAGAAACCCGCGACCGAGCGGGCTGAAGGGCACAAAGCCAATCCCAAGCTCGCGGCAGACCGGCAACACGATCGGCTCGGGCTCGCGGGTCCACAGTGAGTACTCGCTTTGCAGCGCGGCGATCGGATGGATCGCGTGGGCGCGCCGAAGGCTTCGTGGACCGGCTTCCGAAAGACCGAGGTACCGGACTTTCCCCTCGCGGACAAGATCGGCCATCGCGCCGACGGTGTCTTCGATCGGCACGTTCGGATCGACCCGGTGCAGATAGTACAAATCGATCGTGTCCACGCCGAGGCGTGAGAGGCTCGCGTCGCAGCAGCTCCGTACGCGCTCGGGCCGTGCATCGACGTCGATGGCCGTCCCGCCAGCCGGATTCGGGACGATCCCGAACTTGCTCGCCAGGACGACGTCATGCCGGCGATCGCGAATCGCCCGGCCGACGAGCTGTTCGTTGGCGCCCTTCCCGTACGCATCGGCGGTGTCAATCAGCGTGACGCCGAGATCGATCGCGCGATGGATCGTGCGGATCGATTCCTCCTCGTCCGGAGCGCCGTAACTCTGCGACATGCCCATGCAGCCAAGGCCGATGGCCGACACGGTGAGGCCGCCGCTGCCGAGCGCGCGCTGTTTCATCAATTACACCGTCTCCCAGATTTCGCCGGCGGTGTCGACGACCAGTTGAAGCTTGGCCCACTGGTCTCGTTCAGTGATCTGGTTGCCCTCGACCGTGCTGGAGAAGCCGCACTGCGGGCTCAGACACATGTTCTCGATCGGCATGTAGCGTGCGGCTTCCTCGACGCGCCGAAGCAAGTCTGCGCGCGATTCCAGATCGGCAGCCTTGGTCGTGACCAGGCCCAGCACGACGGTCTTGCCCTTCGGCACAAAGCGCAGCGGCCGGAAATCGCCGGCGCGCTCGTCGTCGTATTCCAGGAAATACGCATCGACGTTGAGCTCGTTGAAGAGGACATCCGCCACCGGTTCGTAGCCTCCTTCGGCGACCCAGGCACTCTTGAAATTCCCGCGACAGAGATGCACCGCCACGGTCAAATCCTTCGGGCGGCCGTCGATGACCGAATTGATCAAGGCCGCATAGGCGCGCGGCAGCTGGTCGGGATCATGACCGCGGTCCCTGGCCCCGGCGCGTAACTTCGGATCGCACAGGTACGCCAGATTGGTATCGTCCATCTGGAGGTATCGACAACCGGCGCGATAGAGCGAATCGACTTCATCTCGATAGCACTGGGCCAAATCCGCAAAGAATTCGCTCATGTCGGGATACGCCTCGATGTCGATCGTTTGTCGTCCGCCGCGAAAGTGGACCATCGTCGGCGACGGAATCGTGACCTTGGGAGTTTGGCGCGTCACCGATTTGAGGAACTCGAAGTCCCGTTTCTGGATGTCGGTGACATGACGGAGCTTTCCGGTGACGGAGACGCTCGGCGGCGCAAAGTTGATTTCGCCCTGCCGTCCTTTGAACTTCGTCTCGATTCCGCCGGTCACCGTGACACCTTGAAGCTGTTCGAGGAAGTCGATGTGAAAGAAGGTCCGCCGAAACTCTCCGTCGGTGATGCTGCTCAGGCCGACGGCCTCCTGTCTTCCGACCACGTCCCGGATGTGCGTATCTTCGACCGCGCGCAGCTCCTCGCCGGAGATTTCGCCGTCTCGGTGCCGCCGGCGCGCGTCGAGCAGCGGCTGCGGCCGCAGCAGACTGCCGACGTGATCGGCGCGGAATGGCGGATTGAGCTTTGCCGGGTTTTTCACGGGGGGATTCTACAGCGTCTACTGGAAACGGAGGGAACGGAGGTAAGAAATGGAGGAACGGAGACGAGCAGAGAAGACCTTTCTTCTCAGTTCGTCTCCGTTACTCTGTTTCTCCGTGTGAAACCGTTGCCTCCGTCGCCTCCGGTCCCGTTGCCTCCGTCTCGTCCGTTTCCGGTTCCACGCCGCTCTCGAATCTGATAGAACACGCGCGTATGAAACGGCGAGCGTTCCTGGCGACCATCGGCGCCGCGGTGGCCGCCGGTCCGGCGGGCGCCCACCAAGCCCCGCCGGCGATCGTGACCGCAAAGGCCGCGTCAAGCAGGCGCTGATGCGCGTCGTGTTCGGCGCCGGCACCAAGATGTCGTTCGACGACATGTGCCGCGAAGCCGCACGGCTCGGATGCCACGGCTTCGATCTCATCGCGCCGCAGGACTGGCCGACGCTCAAGAAGTATGGGCTCACCTGCACGATGGCTCCGGCCATGGGGGTGACGATCCGCGACGGCCTCATCCGGCCTGAGCTCCACGACGCCATCGAGCGGTCGATGCACGATGAGATCGATCATGGACGTATGACGGGGAAGCGAGAGTAAAAAATGAAAATCACGTTTCTCGTGGTCATGATGACCTGCGCGTCACTGGCATCTGCGCAAACCTGGACGCCGCCGCGCACACCGGACGGTCATCCGGATCTCCAGGGCATCTGGACCAATGCGTCGATTACGCCGCTGGAACGCCCGAGAGAGCTCGGAGCGAAGGAGTATTTTACGGAAGCGGAAGCGGCGGAGAACCGGAAGCGCGCGCTCGTCCCGGCGTCGGTGACCCAACGCAGCGGCACCGAGGCGCACTACGAGTTCACGCAGTTCGGCCTGGACAGGACGCAGGCGCAAGTCGCCTTCAGCTTACGAACGTCGATGATTGTCGGGCCCGATGGGCGCGTGCCGCCGCTGACGCCTGAGGCGCAGCAGAAAATCGCCGACCGTGCCGCGAAGGCGAAAGGCCATGAGTTCGACGGTCCGGAGAGCCGCGGCATCCAGGAGCGCTGCATCGTGTGGGGCAACGAGGGTCCGCCGATGCTGCCGCCGGGCTACAACAGTTACCTCCAGATCGTGCAGACTCCGCGGTATGTGGCCATCGTCCAGGAGATGATTCACGACGCGCGCATCATTCCCCTGGACGGACGTCCTCATCTCCCGCAGACGATCCGCGGGTGGCTCGGGGACTCGCGAGGGCGGTGGGAGGGCGACACGCTGGTTGTCGACACCACGAACTTCACGGACAAGACCAACTTCAGAGGATCCCGCGAGAACCTGCACGTGGTCGAGCGCTTCACGCGGGTCGACGACAACACGATTCGCTACGAGTTCACCGTCGACGATCCGACGACGTGGACCAAGCCGTGGTCGGCGGAGCTGCCGCTGGCAAAAGATAAAGGCCCGATCTACGAGTACGCCTGTCACGAAGCCAACTACGGAATCGCGAACAACCTCAAAGGCGCTCGCGCCGTCGAGAAGGCGGCCGAGGAAACCGCGAAGAAAGAGAAGAAGCAACCGGAGCGGTAGTGATTTCGAGAAGACACTCCACCAGGAGCGACGCCATGCATGTCAGGCTCTCGATCGGAATCGCCGTCCTTGGTCTGCTGGCGGCCGCCGTGCCGGCGCCGGCGCATCATGCCTTCGCCGCGGAGTTCGATGTCGAGAAGCCGATCACGCTGCGGGGAACCGTCACGATCATGGAATGGGTCAATCCCCACTCGTGGATCCACATCGACGTGAAAGGCGCGGACGGTACGCTGGTGAATTGGATGGTCGAAGGCGGCAGCCCGAACTCGCTCCTGAGGCTGGGTTTCACGAAGAACGCCCTGCTGCCCGGCATGGAGATCCTCGTCGAGGGATATCAGGCCAAGGACGGAAGCAACAAGGGTGTCGGCAGGTCCCTCACGTTCGCCGATGGCCGGAAGTTGTTTCTCAGTGAGACAGTGCCAGGCGGGCGAGTTGAATAAAGGAGAGTTGGAATGAAGTCGCTTGTCAGTTGCGTGGCACTCGTGGCGCTCGTCGCTGGCCTCGGCCTGCACGCGCAGCAGCGATCGCAAGGCTACATCACCGGCGTGGTTCAGGGCAGTCAGGGCCCTGAAGCCGGCGTGTGGGTCATCGCCGAGACCAAGGATCTTCCCACCAACTTCATCAAGATCGTCGTCACTGACGATCGGGGCCGCTTCGTGGTGCCCGAACTGCCGGCCGCGAGCTACAGCGTGTGGGTCAGGGGCTACGGTCTCGTCGATTCGAAACCGGTCCAGATCAAGCCAGGCGCGAACGCGGTCACGCTCACGGCGACCGCGGCGAAGACTCCGCAAGAGGCTGCGAGAGTCTATCCGGGCAATTACTGGCTCTCACTACTCGAGCCGCCGGCCGCGAAGGAGTTTCCCGGCACCGGAGCGAACGGGCTCGGGCCGACGATGGTGAGTCAGAATCACTGGATCAACTCTCTGAAGTCGGACTGCAATTTCTGCCATCAACTGGGCAACCAGCTCACACGCAGCGTCAATCACATTCTCGAGGCGAAGCCCGAGATCAAGACGCATGCGGACGCGTGGGAGTGGCGGCTCGGCACCGGCGTCCGCGGCACATCGATGTACGCGGTGCTGAACACGCAGGGGAAGGATCGATCACTGAAGGCGTACGCCGACTGGACCGAGCGCGTCGCCAAGGGAGAGGTGCCGCCGGCGCCGCCGCGGCCGAAAGGCGTCGAGCGCAATCTCGTGGTCACGCTCTGGGACGTAGGCGACGACCACTCGTTCATGCACGATGAAGTCTCGACCGACAAGAACCATCCCACTGTGAACGCCAACGGCCGCATCTATGCGGTCTCGGCCGGCCATGGCCAACTGGTGGTCCTGGATCCAAACGAGAGCAGCACGTTCTCGCTCGACATCCCGACGCGGGAACCGAAGGAGAAAGTTCCGTCGCGGTTCCCCGCGCCGAACCGTCCGTCGCTGCATTGGGGGAACGAGCATCTGTGGGCGAATCCTCCGTACGATCCGGCCGATCCGCACAATCCGATGATCGACAGCAAGGGCCGCGTGTGGATGACGTCGAAGATCCGCAGCAATCAAGATCCGTCCTGGTGCAGCGACGCCACGAACAGGTTCGCCGACTGGTTCCCGCTGCGGAACAGCGCCCGGCAGGCGTCGTTCTACGATCCGAAGACGAACAAATTCACGTTGATCGACACCTGCTACAGCACGCATCACCTGCAGTTCGACAACGACGCCGACGAGACGGTGTATTTCAACGAGCTCACGGGTCCCATCTTCGGTTGGATCGATACGAAGGTGTACGACGAGACCCACGACGAACAGAAGGCAGTCGGTTGGTGCGGTCAGGTGCTCGACACCAACGGCGATGGAAAGATCACCAAGCCGTGGAACATGCCGGCGAGTCGTGGACGCGATTCAGTGACGTATCAGGGCGACACGGCCGGCGCGGCGCCGGGCGGACAGCGCGGACCATCTGGACAATCTTCACAGGCCGGTCGCGGGGAGACCGCGTTCGATCCCAAGCTGGATACGCTGGTCAGCTACAGCATGTACTCCGTCGTTCCGAGTCCCGTAGACGACGCTGTCTGGGGCATGAGCGAGCGGTATCCTGGGTTTCTCGTCCGCCTGCAGCGCGGCAACAACGCGCCGGTAAGCTGCAAGACCGAAATTTTCAAAGTACCCGAACCCGGCTTCGATCCTCGCGGCATCGACATCGACAGCAACGGCGTCGTCTGGACGGCGCTGGCAGCGAGCAGTCATCTTGCGAGCTTCGATTATCGCAAGTGCAAGGACATGAGCGGTCCGGCGAAAGCAGACGGCAGTCAGTGCCGCGAAGGCTGGACGCTCTATCAGACGACTGGTCCGAAGCTGAAAGGCACCGAGATTCCCGCGGACTTCCACTATTACAACTGGGTGGACCAGCACAACATCTCAGGGCTGGGAGCCAATACGCCGCTCGCGACCGGCTCGAACTCCGATGCGCTGCTTGCGCTGAATCCCCAGACACGCGAGTGGATCACGTTGCGCGTGCCGTACCCGCTCGGCTTCTACTCGCGCGGGATGGATGGCCGCATCGACAATCCGAACGCGGGATGGAAGGGGCGCGCGCTGTACGCGAATTACGGCACGCACTTCGTCTGGCACATCGAGGGCGGAAAGGGAACCAGAGGGAAGATCGTGAAATTCCAGATCCGGCCGGATCCGCTGGCTAGATGAGCGGTTCGATAGTGGCGCGGGCCCGCATGGCGACCTGATAGGGATCCATGCCTTGAATCGCGGGATTGAACATCTCCAGCGACGCGGCCCCGGAATATTGCTTCCGCTTGAGCAGTTCGACGATGCGCCGGAGCGGCGCGATGCCTTCACCGGGGAAGACGCGGTGCGGTTGTCCCTGGATCTCGCGCGGCGGGTCGGCTGGGACGTCCTCGAAGTGCAGGTGGTGCAGCTCGCCGTCACGAAGCAGCTCCAGATCCTCGAACTTACTGATGCCGCCCCAGAAGTGATACGTGTCCATCATGACTCGCACATTCGGATGATTGGCCTCGCGTACGAGCTTGAGTGCCGTGGGAAGCGAACCGGCGAACCGTGACGTCCGCGTGAACTCGAGCATGAGCGACACACCGAACGGCTTCGCGATCTCGGCTGCCTCGCGCAGATTGTCAACGCCGCGCTTGTAATCGTCGTCGGTGTACTGACCGGTTCCGGTGGAGGGCGCCACCAGTCGATCGCAGCCGATGGCTTGCGCGAGCTCGACTTTCCATTTGAGATCCTCGAGGCTGCGCGCGCGTGTCTCGCCCGGCTCGGGAAGTCCGAGCTGGTTGCTCGATGAGACGGCTTTCAAGCCCAGATCGTCGAGCAGTCGCTTTGGCGCCGCAGGTGATTCCTTTTGCGCGAACTCTCGCACCTTGATCAGTTGCGGCTCGACGGCGCGGATGCCGGCTTTCGCGTAGCCTTCCATGGCGGTACGGAAATCGAAACGATCGGAGCTCGCTTCGTGCATGCACACGACCAAGGATCCGGACGGTCTGGTCTGCATCAGAGGCGGCACTGCGGCGAGCGCGAGAAATTCGCGGCGATTGAGGTCACCGTTTCGCGAGGTCGACGTCATCGGCGGGACGATTCTACTTCGAACCGCCTTTTTTCTCGTCGGCCGTCGTGCTTGATCCGCGAGGCTGATCAAACACAAAGGACACAAAGGACACCAAGGGCACAAAGGGAAACGAGTTGATTCAGCGCAGCGACACCGAATCGAAAACGACTTAGAATACGCTCCTCTCGCGACGGGGAGATATGAGCACAGAGACCGCCCAACAGATTCACGTGACCGATGCCGCCTGGAAAGCGCTGGAAGGCGCGTACGACTTGCAGGTACACGTGGGACCCGATGTGATCGCGCGTCGCATCGACGACATCGACTGCGCGAAGGAGTTTCTGGCGCACGGCATGAAAGGCTTCGTGCTGAAGTCGCACTACATTCAGACCGGCGAGCGCGCGCAGGTCGTCACGAAAGCGGTTCCCGGGAGCAAGGTGTTCGGGGCGGTGACGCTCAATCACAGCGTCGGCGGGTTGAATCCCGTCGCGGTCGAGATCGCCGGCCGCAGCGGCTGCAAGATCGTCTGGATGCCGACCGTCGACGCGCAGAACGAGACGGCGGGGCGTCTCGACGGCGGCACGGCGAAGCTTCCGTTCTGGGCGAAGATTCAGCGCGAGCTCGCCGCGGAGGGCATCTCGCCGCCGCCGTTGTCTGCGATCGACGAGTCCGGCGCCCTCGTCGAACCCGCGCGGCGCTGCCTCGAGCGGATCGCGAAGCACCACATGATTCTTGCGACCGGTCACCTCGGACGCCGTGAGATCTTCGCGCTGGTCCGCACCGCGAAAGACATGGGACTGAAGAAGGTGCTCGTCACGCACGCCGAGTTTCCGTCGCAGAGCCTCACAGGCGACGAGCAGCGCGAGCTCGCCGACGCGGGCGCGATGATCGAGCACTGCTTCACCACGACCTACACGGCGAAGGCGACCTGGGAGTCGGCGTTCGCGAACATCCGCAAGACCGGCGTCTCGCGGAGCGTCGTCTCGACCGACCTCGGCCAGACGATCAACCCGCCCGTCGCCGAAGGCTTCGGCATGTTCGCGCAGAAGCTCCTCGATGCGGGCTTTACGCGCGACGAAGTGCGGATCATGGCCGTGACGAATCCAACCCGGCTCGTCGAAGAATAGATATGGCGAGGGATCCCGGTCAGGAGCGCCTGCGGCCATGCCGAGCCGAGGACAAGGGAATCCGAGGCGAGGCATCAGCGTAAGTTCGCGGCGACCCGGCGGGGTCCCCAACGCGGCAGCCGCGTTGGGGTGCCCGTGGGGCCCCGCCGCCATTGAAAAAAGTAGATCATGAAAATCTGTCTGGCCGGCACTGGTGCGATGGGCGTCATCCACATGAAGGCGCTCAAGAAGATCGATGGCGTCGAAGTCGTCTCGGTCAACAGCCGTACGGCGGAGAGTGGAAAGGCGTTCGCGGCCCAGTGGGGGATTCCGCATTCGTCCACGAACCTCGAGGAGTGCATCGATCGACCGGGTGTCGACGCCGTGATCCTGACGACGCCGAGCGCCATGCATGCCGATCAGACGATCCTCGCGTTGTCGAAAGGCAAGCACGTCCAGGTCGAGATTCCTATGAGCTTGAATCTGCCCGACGCACAGCGCATGGTCGATGCGGCGCGCAAAGCGGGCAGGATCTGCATGGTCACGCATACACGTCGTTTCTCGTCGCCGCACCGCGAGATCCGGCGTCGCATTCAGGAAGGGACCTTCCATCTTCACCACATGGTGGTCGAAACGTATTTTTTCCGCCGCGAGAACACCAACATGCATGGGCAGGCGCGATCGTGGGTGGACAACCTGCTGTGGCACCACGGCTGCCATTCCGTGGATCTCGCGCCGTGGATTCTCGACGAGCCGGATTTCGCGGTGTGGGGACAGAAAGGCCCGGATCACCCAGAGCTCGGGATCCCGATGGACATGACGGTCGCGATGAAATCGAAAAAGGGGCCGCTCTTCTCGATGGCGATGTCGTTCAACAACAAGGGGCCGTTCGGCGGCTTCTATCGCTATATCGGCGAAGAGGAGACCTATAAGGTGTACCGCGACTCGATGACCGACAGCGAGGGCAAGGAAGTCCCGCTCGACGGGACACCGGCGTTCGATCGCCAGGACGTCGAGTTCACGAGCGCGATCCGCGAGGGACGCGAGCCGGAATCGAGCGCCGCGAGCTGTCTGCCGACGATGGCGCTCCTCGATGGCATCGACAAGGCCATGAGTGCTGAGATTTCAGATTTCAGATTTCAGATTGCAGATTGATTTCAGATTGCAGATTGATTGCCGATGATCATCGATTGCCATGGCCACTACACGACGGCGCCGAAAGCGCTGCAGATCTGGCGCGATGCGCAGATCGCCGCGCTCGCCGATCCGGCGCACGTGGCGACCAAGGGCATCGTTGGCATCAGCGACGATGAGATTCGGGAGAGCCTGGAACACGCGCAGCTGAAGCTGCAGCGCGAGCGCGGAACCGACGTCACCATCTTCTCGCCGCGCGCGTCGGCGATGGCGCACCACGTTGGCGACGCGACCACCAGTCTGCACTGGTCGCAGCACTGCAACGACCTCATTCATCGCGTCTGCACGTTGTATCCGGACAACTTCGTCGGCGTCTGCCAGCTCCCGCAGACGCCGGGCGTGCCGCCAGCCAACTGCATCGGCGAGCTCGAACGGTGTGTCAACGAGCTCGGGTTCATCGGCTGCAACCTGAACCCGGATCCGTCGGGCGGCCATTGGACCGCGCCGCCGCTGACCGATCGCTACTGGTATCCGTTGTACGAAAAAATGATCGGCCTCGACGTGCCGGCCATGGTCCACGTCAGCTCGTCGTGCAATCCGAACTTTCACGCCACCGGCGCGCACTACATCAACGCCGACACGACGGCGTTCATGCAGTTCCTGACCGCCGATCTCTTCAAGGATTTTCCGTCGCTGCGGTTCATCATTCCGCATGGCGGCGGTGCGGTGCCGTATCACTGGGGCCGGTATCGCGGCCTCGCCCAGGACATGAAGCGCCCGCCGCTCGGCGACCTGATTCGCCACAGTGTCTTCTTCGACACCTGCGTCTACCACCTGCCGGGAATCGAGCTGCTGCTGAAGATCGTGCCGGCCGACAACATCCTGTTCGGATCGGAGATGGTCGGTGCAGTCCGCGGCATCGATCCGGAAACCGGCCACTACTTCGACGACACGAAGCGGTATGTCGATGCGCTGAAGCTGAGCGATCAGGACCGGCGCAAGATCTTCGAGGGCAACGCGCGCAAGGTGTATCCACGGATCAACAAGGCGCTCGAAGCTCGGACACCAGCGCCTGCGGCCACACCGGGGCCCCCAGCGCGGCAGCCGCGCTGGGGTGGCGCACCGAGCCGCGGCCGTGCATAGCCGCGGCGAGGTGTCAGCGTAAGTTCGCGCCGGGGGTGGGGCCCCGGCGCCAGTGAAAAAAGTGAAACCGACCATCATTCGGAAAATCCATCGCGCCGACACCGATGCGGTCCGCACGCTCGGCGAGCTCGGCGTCGCCACCGTGCACGAGGCGCAATCGCGCACAGGATTGATGCGGCCGTACATGCGGCCGATCTATCCAACCGCAAGAGTGGCGGGCACCGCCATCACCGTCTCGTGTCAGCCGGGCGACAACCTGATGATTCATGCGGCGCTGGAGCTTTGTCAGCCCGGTGACGTTCTGGTGGTGACGACGACATCGGAATCGACCGACGGGATGTTCGGCGAGCTGCTCGCGGTTTCGGCGCGAGCGCGTGGTGTCGCCGGCCTCGTGATCGATGCGGGCGTGCGGGACGTCGCCGATCTCACCGCGATGAATTTCCCGGTGTGGGCCAAGGCCATCAGCGCTCAGGGCACGGTGAAAGCGACGCCCGGGTCGGTCAACGTGCCCGTGGTCTGCGCCGGCGCGATCGTGCGTCCCGGCGACGTGATGGTCGGCGACGTGGACGGCGTGGTCGTGGTGGCGCGGCAGGCCGCGGGCGAGATTGCGCGGCGAGGGACCGACCGCGTGGCGAAGGAACAAAAGACGCGCGAGCGGCTGCGCAATGGCGAGCTGGGCTTGGATTTCTATGGATTCCGGGCGAAGCTCGCGGAGCTTGGCGTCCAATACGTGGATGAAGAGTAGGGGCGGACCCACGTGTCCGCCCCGGGTTACGTTTGAGGAGTAGACAAAATGGGTGAGATTGTTGCGGCAGTCGGCACATGCCATACCCCGTACATGTTCACGCGCCCTCCTGACGAGAACCCGCAGCAGCTCGATGCCGCCGGTGCCGCGATGCAGGAGCTCGGCAAGGTGCTCGACGAGACCAAGCCGGACGTGATCGTGTTTTTCGGCAGCGATCACGTCGAGACCTTTTCGGTCACCTGCATCCCGACGTTCGCGATCATCGCCGGCAACCGCGCGATCGCGAAGTTCGCCGGCAAGGAGTACGACCTGCCCGTCCATCGCGAGATGGCCGAAGACCTGCTGAACAAGCTGGTCGTCGAGAAGAACTTCGACATCGCGTACTCGGAGGACGCCGAGCTCGGACACGCGTTCGCAGTGCCGTTCGAGTACGTCATCGGCAAGCGCAACATCCCAATCATTCCGTTTTTCACGAACGTCTACGTGCCTCCGCTCCCGACGCCGAAGCGCTGCGCGGCGCTCGGAAAGGCGATCGCCGACATCATCAAGGGCCGAACGGAGCGCGTCGCGGTGGTCGCCAGCGGCGGGATGTCGCACTTCCCGGGCACGACCAAGTACCTGGCGCCGGAGTTCGACTTCGATCGGTGGCTCGTCGCACAGTTCGAGGCCGGTAACACCGACGCGCTGCTGAACATGACCGGCACGCAGCTCGACGAAGTCGGCAACACCGAGATGCTGAACTGGGCGACGATGTTCGGTGCGATCGGCCCGCAGGAAGGGGAGCTCATCGACTACATTCCGACCTGGCATCACGGGCTTGGACTGATGCGGTTCCTGCCCCGTCGCGCCCTGGAGGCAACGAAGACCGCGTCGACGAAGGTGCTCGGCGAGTACGGCGGCTTCAAGTTCCGCAATCAGGGCTTCCAGTTCTACAAACACCCGCCCGCCGAGGCGTACGGCCTCAATCGCCTGCTCTTCGAAGTGCGCCACAGCGCGCCGCTGCGCGACCGGATCATCAAGAACCTGGACGCCGTGGCGAAGGAGTACGAGCTGAACGCGCAGCAGCGCAAGGCAGCCGAGGAATTGATCAATGTCGGCAAGGGCGGCCTCGTCAGCGAACACGTCGGCCCGCTGGTCGAGGCCGGCGCCCATCCGCTGCAGGCGCTCATGTCGCTGCACGTCATCTTCTCGATGTCGCATCGCGCGCAAGCGACACACTAGCGGCGTGTATGCTCCATTTCGGGACCGTCATTCGTACCGCGGTTTTTAGGCACGAAACCACGAAACCACGAAACCGCGAAACCACGAAAAGAATTTGCGCGTGTTCGTTTTCGTGCTTTCGTGTTTTCGTGTTTTCGTGGCTGCTTGTGGATACTGAATCAGCGTAGACAGTCCAACACTGCAGGATTTCAGACTTCCGACTTATGAAAACAGTCGATGTCGGCGCCATCCTCGACGAAGCGCCGTGGAGCGGCTACCAGAAGCTGCTCGTGGTCGGCACGGCGCTGACCATCGTGCTCGACGGACT
>MNEX01000296.1 GCA_001917905.1 Acidobacteria bacterium 13_1_40CM_65_14 | reverse complement strand
GCTGAGCGCGAAGTCACCCGCGTCTCCGCCGCCGCCGCCCGGCGTTGGAATCGGATCCGGAATCACCGGCGCCGACCCGGTCGCGAACGCGAACGTGTTCGACCATGGACCGGTCGTCGACGAGTCGCCCGCGCGCACGTGCCAGTAGTACACGCTGTTGTATTTCAGATCGGTCGTCAAATCGGCCTTGGTCTGGCCCGACTGCTCGCCCGTGGTCAGCGTCGCGACCTTGGTGGCGAACGTGAAGCTGTCCGCGATCTCGATCGTGTAGGCGAGCGCGCCGACCGGACCCGAGCGTGCCGCATTGTTGACGACAAACTGCGGGCGCAGCGAGCTGACGGTCGAGTTCTGGGCCGGCTGCATCGGCTCCGGCGCCTCGATGATGATCGGCGTGAAGACGTTGAAGTTCGCCGCGGAGGAGAACGGGCCGGTGTTGGCGCCGTCTTCGGCGCGCGCGCGCCAGAAGTACGAGCGGCCGGTGGCCAGCGGATCCGGCAGGCGCAGCTTGGTGCGGCCGCCGTCGCCCGGTGCGATGCCTTCGCGCGTGAACACCTTGTTGGTGAACCCTGCGTCGGTGGCGACTTCGAACACGTACGACAGCGGACGCACACCCGAGCTCGACGCGTTCTCGATCAGGAGCGACACCGGTTGCTCGTCGATGGCGATTTTCGCGCCGATGGCCGGCTCGAGGATTTTCGGCGCGGTGATGTCGACGCCGGGAATTGGTCCGGCAACGGACGGGCTGAGCGGATTCGAGCTCTTCGAAGTTTCGCACGCGGTCAGGACAAGGACTGCGGTACAGACGCCAAGGGCAGACAAGAATCTACGGTTCATGTGATTCACCAGGGAAACCGCACCAACGTACGCGCACGCCCCCGTGCGCGATGATGCACAACTTTTCTATCGGTCGACTAAAGCCGGGAGTTTAGAACCCAGGGCTGGATGGAGAAACCTGGACCGAAACTGCGCCGGGGCGTCTGAATGTCGGGAGAGTTGTCATAATAGCATGCGCTCAGAATCGTTCAAGCAGTGCCGTTATCGACACTTACGGTCGGGCTCACGGCTGGGCTCGACACGTCGCCCAAAACGAAAAAGGGCTCAGAGCATGTCGCTCTAAGCCCTTTCCCTTAGCCTTGACGGATGTTCAGATCGTTACGGCCACCGAATGACTTTCACGTCGGTGCGCTCGTCGTAGGTGCGCATGTCCGGCCAGAACCGCGACGGCGTCGTCGACATCACGCCGAAGAGCTCGCCCGACTGCGGAACCCACGAGTGCAGCGGCTCCTGGTTCGGGTTGTAGAACGCGTCGCGGCCGATGCTGTTCGCGCCGACGCCCTTGCACGCCTGCGCCGGACGATACCAATCCGCCGCGCCCCCGTGCCACTCACCGTTGATGAACGCGAACACCCACTGATTGCCTTCGACCAGCGTGCCCGCGTCGCCGAAGAACGGAACGCCGGGCCAGATGCCAAGGCGCGTGTGGTAGATGCACAGCACGTCGGGCACCCAGTAGGCGTCAGTGATTTGCGCCGTCCGTTCCCAGTCGCCGATGTTCTTCGGGCCCAGGACGATATGGGCTTTCTTGAGATCGATGCCCTTCTGAACCTTGATCTGCGCGACCGAGGAGAGTGGGCTGTTGACGCCATTGGCCGGATCGGTCGCCTGCACGCGCCAGAAGTAGGTCTTCTCGTCGAGGACGCGCGTGACCTTGTGCGGCGTATACGGGAGGTCGGTGCGCTCGGCCACGGTTGCTGAGTACACCACTGAGTCGAACGACGCGCTGTCCGACACCTCGAACCGGTAGAAGATCTGTTCGGCGGGACCGGTACGTGAAACATTATTGACGTTCAGTGTCGGCTGCTCGTCGACCGTGGCATTGGTCGCCGGATCGCCGAGCACCGGCCTCTGCAGGATGACCTCCGGGCCCACCTTGAAGGAGCGCGCCTTCGTGAACGGACCAGCGAGCGAACCGCTCGACGCGCGCGCGCGCCAGAAGTAGGTCTTGTCCGCCGCGAGCTTATCGAGTTTCAGCGACGTTGCACCGCTCCCCTCAGCGATGCCGTCCTTGGTGAACGCCTTCGAGGCAAACCCCGAATCGCTCGCCACTTCGAACGTGTAGGTCAGCGCCGTCGAGCCCGTGGTCACGGCGTTCTTGACCGTTAGCGTCACGGGCTGCTCGACGTTCTTGAAGCTCACGCCATCGTTGGGCGAGCTCAGCTGCGGCGTGGTCAGCGTAACGCCAGAGACTGCATCGGTGACCGACGCGGTGTCTGCCGTCGATTCGAGGTTCGTCGGACGCGTCGGATTGGTCTTGCTGCAGGCCGACGCTGCAACCAGCAGAGCGACAACGCTCCACGTGCTCAGAGAGTTCAGCTTCATGTGCTCCTACCGCGGTTAAGGGTTCGTTGTTTGGCGCACTGCTGCCGCGGAAAGGCTGGGAAACCTGCCGTCGGCCGAGAGGGAGCCTAAAGAATACGGACTTGTTCTCGTGTCGTCAAGCGTTATCGGCCGACTCGCGCACGTTCTACAGGTGGGGCCTGCAAGATTTCCCGGATCGCGTAGGTCGGTTTGTTCTGCGATTCGTGATACGTCCGCGCCTGAAGCTCCGCGAGGAGGCCCAGCGTCACGAGCTGCACGCCTGTGAAGATCAAAAGGATGCCGAGCAGGAGCAGCGGGCGATTCGAAAGCGAATACGTGTCAAATTGTGTGAGCTTCTCGAACGCAAGCCAGCCGCTGATGGCCACGCCAATCAAGCCCATGACCCCGCCGATCAATCCAAAAATCTGCAGCGGCCGCGTCGAATAGCTCAGCAGAAACTTCACCGTCATCAGATCGAGGATGACGCGGATGGTGCGGCCGATGCCGTACTTCGAGTGTCCGTAGCGCCGCGGACGGTGATTGACGGGAAGCTCGCGAATCGCGACCCCCTGCTCGCTCGCAATAGCCGGCAGGAACCGGTGCATCTCGCCGTACAGCTTCAGCGGCTTCACGATCTCGGCGCGAAACGCTTTCAACGAGCATCCGTAATCGTGGAGCCTGACGCCGGTCGCCGCTGAGATCAGCCGGTTCGCCAGCATCGACGGCAGCCTTCGGGAAAAGAACGCGTCCTTCCGATCCTTCCGCCAACCGCAGACGATGTCGAAGCCGCGGTCGAGGGTGTCGATCATCGCGGGGATGTCGCGCGGATCATTCTGTAAATCCCCGTCAGAGGTCACGATGATGCGGCCGAGCGCGTGATCGAACCCGGCCGCGAACGCCGCCGTCTGTCCGAAGTTGCGGCGGAGGCGGATGACGCGCAGATACGGATCAAGGGCCTGCAGCCGCGCGAGGATCTCGAAGCTCTCGTCGGTGCTGCCGTCGTCGACGATGATGATCTCGTACGAGCGGCCCCAGGCACGCAGGGCCTCGGTCAGCTCGCGGTGGAGCTCGTCGAGCGCCGGCGCCTCGCTGTGAATGGGAATGACGACGCTGAGTTCCGGAGTCATTGCGTTTCTTAGCTTAACTAGCTAGTTTATCGGCTTTTCTGCGCGTCCGCTTTGCTCCAGACCAGATAGGCGACGAAGCCGGCGGCAAGAACGCCGACGGCTATCAGCGACACCTTCACCCCGTTCTCGTGCAGGTAGGCCAGCGCGCGGTCACCGTACTCGACGGCGAGGAACCCGAGCGCGAGGTAGCGGACGCCGCGCCCGAGTGCAACGGCGAGGACGAACTTCCTGACGTCGACGTGCGCGACGCCGGCCAGCAGCACGAAGATCTTGAACGGCGCCGGCGGTGGCAACAGCGAGGGGATGAGCACGGTCATCACGCCGTGGCGCTGGAACGAGGCCTTCGCGCGCTCGATGTTTCTGGTCGTGAAGCGCTTGCTGACGAGCGCATCGCCGCCCTTCTTCCCGATGAAGTACATCACGAGGCAGCCGCCGATGGATCCGAGCGTGGCGCTGAACGCGTACAGCACGACGCGCGACTTGTGATGCGTCACCATGTAGACGACCATCAGGTCGGCGATCTCGGGCAGCGAGAGGAATGAGGAATCGAGAAAGGCGATGAGAAGGAGCCCGGGCGCGCCCATGGCCAGCGCGAGGGCGCGGAGTCGGTCGGCGAGTGTGCCCATAGAATAAACGCGTGATTATACTGAACCGCGGAGCACGCACAGCTCGCCGAGCAAAGCGTTTCTCTGCGGCCTTCGCGACCTCGGCGGTTGCGTTCGTGCCGTTCGCGTGCGCGCTCGCCGCGGCGATCGGCGGCGCGATCGTCGCGTGGCATTATCATCGGCTCGGTCTCACGCTCACCCACTACGACGCGCGCGGACATCTCGTCGTCGCGCGGCGGATCGTCGATAGCATCACTCCCGGGTGGCAGCAAATCGGCGCCGTGTGGCTCCCGCTGCCGCATCTCCTCAACGCGCTTCCCGTTCAAGTCGATCTGTTCTATCGCACCGGTGCGTCGGCCGTGGTCATCTCGGTCGCAGCGTTCGCCGTCGCGACAGGCGCGATTGCCTCGATCGTGCTGACGCTGACTGAATCGCCGGCCGCCGCGTTCGCCTCCGCCGCCGTGTTCGCGTTGAACCCGAACGTCCTCTATCTGCAGTCCACGCCGATGACCGAACCACTGCTGATCGCGCTGACGACGCTCGGCGTCGCGATGCTGATGGGATGGTGTCGATCGCGATCCGCGGCGAGCGGCGAAGCGCCTGCGGCTGTTGCGAGCGCGGATGCGCGAGCAACGCGAGCGGGGGTGGAGTCCCCGCGAGCGTCGAGAAAGGTCGTGGGAGTGGGGCCCCACGACAAAGTCAGAAAAGTCGGGTGGATCTTCGTCTTTGCCTGCTTGACGCGCTACGAAGCCTGGCCGGTCGCGGCGGGCGCGCTCACCGCGGCAGCGTGGGCTCGGTGGCGCGGCGGAGAACCGCTCGCCACCGCTCTGCGCCGCGTCGGCGAGATCGCACGTTACCCTGCGCTCGCGATCGTCGCGTTCGCGATCTTCAGTCGCGTCGTCATCGGCCAATGGTTCGTTTCGAGCGACTTCTTCGTCCCCGAGAACAAGGCCCTGAACGATCCCGTGATGGCTGCGGCGGAGATCCTCTGGGGCCTGCGCGCGATGAGCGGCGACATCCTCCTCATCGCCGGCGCGGCTGGCCTCGTCTTCCTGGTCGCCCTCGGTCTCTTCAATCGGCGACGCGGTGGCGCGCTGGTCGCGGCCGCGCTCGTCGGAACCGCGGCCGTTCCATGGCTCGCCTTCTACGAGGGCCATCCGTTCCGGATTCGCTACATGGTGCCGCTGATCGCCATGGAAGCGATCGGCACAGGAGCGGTTGTGGGGCTCATCAAACGCAAGCGGACGGTGAACGCAAAGACCGCGAAGACCGCCAAGGAAGAGTTTTCTTTGCGCTTTTTGCGACCTTTGCGTTCTACGGACGCAGATGTCGCGGCTGCGGTCCTCCTGCTCGCGGTCGCCGCATTCGAGCTGCATCCGCTCGACGGGTCGGCGCCGATGGTCGTCGAGGCCCAATGGGATCGTCCGAACGTGCCCGAACGGGCGCGCGTGACCGCGTGTCTCGGTCAGCCGGGCTCAGGCCAGAAGATCATGGCGAGCATGGGATCGCTCGGCCACTACATGCAGGAGACCTCGCGCGCCGGCTTCGCCATCCGCGATTTTCTGCACGAAGGCAACGGCGACATCTGGCTGGCCGCGCTGGATGACCCCCTGCCCTACGCCGAGTGGATTCTGATTGAAGAGAAAGCCGAAGGCGGAGACATGCTCGCGAAGCGCGCGCGCGAGCAGCCGAACTTTCTCAGCGGCTACTCGCGCGCGTGTGAAGGCGCCGGGCTCGCGCTGTACGTCAGAACCGGAAGTTCACCGAGAACAGATAGATGAAGCCGCCGAGATCGATCTTCGGCTGATTGTTGATCGTCCGGTCGGTGACGAACCCGCTGTCGGACGGAAGATCGCCGACCGCGGACTGCCAGCGCAGCTCGCCGCCGATGCCCCACCCGCCGATCGGCACGCGGACGCCGCCGAGAACAACGGGGCCGGTCGCCGTGCCGCTTGCGACGTAGGTCTTCCGGAAAATATCGCTGTTGTCAGCGACGAATTGCCCCGACTCGCTGTACCGCCAGGCGTGAATCCCGACGCCGCCGCCGATGTACGGCTGCACACCGTCTTGATGGCCGAGCGGGAGGAAGCGGACGGTCGCGCTGAACGGAATATCGCGCAGCTTCAGCGTCTGCTCGATTTCCGATCCATCTGTGTTGATCAACTGCGCGTAGACGCTCGGCACCGAGCGCTGCTGGAAGCCGATACCGAGACCGGCTTCGAGGATCGGGCCGAGGCCGACGACGTACTCGGCGCCGAACACCGGCATGTTGAAGTCGCTGATGTTGAACGACAGTTGAGGGCTGACCGTCAAGTCGTTCACGAGCACGTCGTTCGGCGTCCGTCCGTCTTCCGACTTCGGCGTGAACCCGCCAACGTAGAGGTTGAGTGATTGCTGGGCCGAGGCGGCCGCTGGTGCGACGAGCGCGATGACAAGAACCAACATCAGTCGACGCATAAGGAGCGCTCCTTGCTGAGCTCGAATAGCAGGAGAGATGCCAGAAAATCTGCGGGAACACGCCGAGAAACACCGCGCCGCGCGGCGACTGTCTCTCGCGGGTATCAATCCGTCCGCTTGGGAGCACGTTTACGGAACTCAGAACTCAGAACTGAGAACTCAAAACTCAGAACTGAGGCCGCGTTCTCAGTTCTCATTTCTTAGTTCTTAGTTCTTAGTTCTTAGTTCGAAAGCCGCGTATTACCTCGAGCATCAGGTCGTGAATGCGTCCGTTCGATGCCACCACGTCCCCGCCGCGCGAGGTGAACGGTGTTCCTTCGAGCGCCGTCACCCGTCCGCCGGCTTCGGACACGATGAGCGCGCCGCCGGCGATGTCCCAGGCCTTCAGATCCGTTTCCCAGAAGCCGTCCATCCGCCCGGCCGCCACCCAGCAGAGGTCGATCGCCGCCGATCCGAGACGACGGACCGCCCGCGCCTGACCGACGAACGCGGCGAAGAGTCCGACGATCTCGTCGACGCGCGCGTGCACGTCGTAGGGAAACCCGGTGACGAGCATCGCATCCACCAGCCGTTCCGCCGACGAGACCCGAAGCGGCGTGCCGTTCAGAAACGCGCCGCGTCCGCGCTCGGCGGTGAACAGCTCCCGCCGATTCGGATCGTAGACGGCCGCGACTTCGGGCACGCCGTCAATTTCGAGCGCCAGCGACGCGCAGAAAATCGGCAGGCCGTGCGCGAAGTTCGTCGTTCCGTCGATCGGATCGAACACCCAGCAGGGGCCCGGCGGCACGGTCGCGCTCCCGCCCAATTCTTCGGCCAGCACCTGATGATCCGGAAATCGCCGGGCGATGAGATCGCGGAACATGCGCTCGACCGCGATGTCGACCTCGGTCACGAGATCGATGGTGCCCTTCTTGTCGACTTGCATGTGGCGCCCGACATGCGCCATCTGCAGGTCGCCGGCGCGTACGACCGCTTCGATCGCGGTCGTGAGGAAGAGTGGGTTGGCGGGCACTCAGGCTTGAACCGAACCGTCGGCGGCGCCCTGCACGCGTTTCACCATGCGGATTTCCATCCCGCCCTGCGGCGCGCGCTGCAGCTGCACGTCGTCCATGAAATTGCGGATGAGGAAAATGCCGCGGCCGCTCGACTTGAGGAGGTTTTCCGGGGCCAGAGGATCGGCGACGGTCTCGGGGTCGAAGCCTTCGCCCTGATCGCGGACGCGGATGGTCAGCTCGGGCACGTCGGTGGTCGCCGTTTCGAACTCGACGAACACGTGCTTGCTCGAATCGTTGCGGTTTCCGTGCTTGATGGCGTTGATCACCGACTCGCGGATTGCGACGCCGACCCAGTGGGACGAATCCTCGTCGAGGCCGATGCCGCGCGCAATGTGGTCGCTGACCAGTTGCACAAAATCGAGCATCTCGAACGCGCTGGTGAATTCGAGCCTGACGATCTGGTCACCGTTAGCCGTCACGCGTACCCTTTAATATCATAGATGGGCCGAGCATGCCGCCTTTGACTGCTGTCACGATTGCGCCCGCCCGCCGGCTGCACGGCCGGCTGCGCGTGCCGGGCGATAAATCGATTTCCCATCGCTACGCCATGCTCGCCGCTTTGGCGGAAGGACCGTCAACGCTGAGCCACTTTGCTCCAGGTGCGGATTGCCGGTCGACGCTCGCGTGTCTGCGCCGGCTGGGCGTCGACATCAGGGAGGGACCTGCCGGCACTGTCACTTTACTGGGACGAGGTTTGCATCGCCTCAGTTCGCCATCAGCGCCGCTCGACGCGGGCAACTCGGGCACGACGATGCGGTTGCTGTCGGGGATTCTCGCCGGTCAGCCGTTTCCGGCCACGATCGTCGGCGACGCCTCGCTCTCGCGCCGGCCGATGCGCCGCGTCATCGAGCCGATCGAGCGCATGGGCGCGCGCATCGAGTCGATCGACGGCCGTCCGCCGCTCACGATTCACGGAACACGATTGCACGCGATCGCACATCGTCCGGACGTGCCCAGTGCGCAGGTGAAGAGTGCCGTGCTGCTCGCGGGACTCCACGCGGAAGGCACGACGTCAGTCAGCGAGCCGGCGGCGACGCGGGATCACACGGAGCGTGCGCTCATCGCGTTCGGCGGCACGGTCGAGGTGGATGGATTCACCGTGTCAGTGCCTGGCGGACAGCGGCTCGCTGGGCGATCGCTTGCGGTCCCCGGAGATTTTTCGTCTGCGGCGTTCTGGCTCGTGGCCGCCGCGGCCCTTCCTGGCTCGCGTGTCGAGATCGAGGAGGTCGGCCTGAACCCGACGCGGACGGCGCTTCTCGACGTGCTGCGCCGTTTCGGCGCGCGCGTCGCGGTTCAACACGCCGCGGTCGAAGACAGCACCGGCGGCGAGCCGCGCGGCACCGTCGTCGTCGAAAGCGATCGCATGGGCACGATCGAGATCACGCCCGACGAAGTACCGGGCCTCATCGACGAGCTGCCCGCGATCGCCGCGCTGGCGGCGCACGGCGGCGAGGTGACGGTTCGCGGCGCGGCCGAGCTTCGGGTGAAGGAGAGCGACCGGATCGCGGCGCTCGTCGCCGGATTTCGCGCGCTGGGCCTGGATGCCGACGAGCGGCCGGACGGTTTTACCATCCGCCGGTCTTCATCCGGACCCTCATCGCCGAGCGGCGGCGTGGCCGACGCACGCGGCGATCACCGGATGGCGATGGCGTTCGCCGTCGCCGCACTCGCCGCCGAACAGCCCTCGACCATCGAAGGCGCGGACGCCGTCGTCATCTCGTATCCGGACTTCTTCGAGACCCTGGATCGCCTCGTCCGCCCCTCGACGAAGCTCGGGGCGCCCTGAGCGGAGTCCTCGTGGCGCGTCTGCTCGCACCTACTACCGGGCCGCTCCGCTCGCACCCCACCGCGCAGGCGTGCGCGGTAGGGACCCCGCGTTGTCGCGGCCCGAAGATCGCGGTCGAAGGCTCGTTGTGACCAATACCTCTCCAGCGGATACGGTCCACGCAGAGCGGTGAAAGCCGACAAAGTTTATCTCGTAGGCTTCATGGCCGCCGGCAAGACGACGGTGGCGCGCGCGTTGGCCAAACGGCTGGACTGGCGCGCCGTCGACATCGACGAATTGATCGAAGCCCGCGAGCGGTCGACCGTCGCCGACATCTTCGCGAAGCACGGCGAAGCGCACTTCCGCGCCGTCGAGCGGTCGGTGTTGTTCGAGCACCTCGCGCCCCGGCATCTGGTGGTCGCGACCGGCGGCGGCACGTTCGCCGATCCCCAAAACCGGGCGGCCATCAACGGGGACGGCGTCTCGGTGTGGCTCGACGTCCCGTTGGATCGTTTGATTTCGCGGGTTCCCGCCGACGGCCGCCGTCCGCTCGCCGCCGATCGCGCCGGCTTCGAACGCCTGTATCATCTTCGCCGCGCCGCCTACGAGCAGGCGCACGTCCGGCTGGACGCCGGACGCGCCGGCGTCGACGCGCTGGTGGAACAGCTCGTCGACTGGTTGGAAACCTGATGCGCTACCTGATCCTGACCGACATCCACGCGAACCTCGAAGCGCTCGACGCCTGTCTCGACGACGCGCGGGCTCGCCGATTCGATGCGACGCTCGTCCTCGGCGATCTCGTCGGCTACGGGCCCGACCCGAACGCCGTCATCGAGCGCGTGCAAAGCTTGAAGCCGATCGCCATTGTTCGTGGCAACCACGACAAAGTGGCCTGCGGCCTCGAGCAGGCCGAGGGGTTCAACGCCGTCGCGAAGAGCGCGGCGCACTGGACCTTCGAGGTGATGACGCCCGAGTACCGCGATTGGCTCGCGGCGCTGCCGGAAGGGCCGCACGAAGTCGATGACCTCGTCGAGATCTGCCACGGCTCGCCGTTCGACGAAGACGCCTACATCTTCGACGAGCTCGACGCCGTGCGTGCGCTGAAGGTCTCCGGGCGGCCGCTTTGCCTCTTCGGCCACACGCACTACCCGGTCACCTTCCAATTGTCGGCAGAAGCGCTCGATAGCTTCGGGCCGTCGGGCGCCGCCGAGTCGCACGTCCGAATGCAGCCCGGCGTGAAGTATCTGATCAACCCGGGCTCGGTCGGTCAGCCGCGCGACGGCGATCCGCGTGCCGCGTACGCGATCGTCGACGTCGATCGCCGATGTGTCGAGTTGTTGCGGCTGAAGTACCCGGTTGAAGAGACGCAGGCGAAGGTGATCGCCGCGGGGCTTCCGGAGGTCCTCGCGCAGAGACTCGCGGTTGGTCGGTAACGAAGCTTCGCCTCAAACCCCCGAGTCACAAACCGGGGCCGTAGGCGAATCTTCGTTACTAGGCCGGACTATCCTGCCTTTCCTGCCTCTCCCGGCCGTCCCGCCGAGCGTGCCGCCTTCTCCTCGCGCCGCCTGAGTTCGGCAGCGAACGCATCCCGCGCCGCACGGGATCCGAGGATCCATCCAATCACGACGCCGATGAGCAAGACCGACGGGATGAAGAGGAAGTGACCGGCCGTCACGGTGCGGTCCTCTTCGCGGTCCTTTCCAATGCGCGAATGTCGGCTTCGACCTTGTTCAGCCGCCGCCAGATGGTCCACAAGTAGAAGATCGCCGCGATCCAGATGAAGGCGTACGCCGTGACCAGCAGCGGTGCCGCAGGAATCGATTCGGTCTGCGCCAGATTCTTGGCCGGCACGAACCCATCTTGCCCGGGAGGCGGCTGGAACGCGACCACGGGCACCGCGGTCAACACCACCGTCTGCGCAAAGGTCGAGATCGCCATGAGCGAGCGTCGAATCATGATCAATCCTCGTGCGCGAGATACAAGTCGTCGAGCGCTGCGCGCTGCCGCTCGAGGTGCACGCGCGCGGTCATGAGCAATAGGTACAGGAGAAAAAGCGTCAACGCACAGTACCAGAACGGGCCGCGCATGCCCGGCGGCAGCGTCGGGACCACCGTCGTCTTCGGATGAAGTGTTCGCCAGATGTTCACGGAGACGTAGATGAACGGCACGTTGACCGCACCGAACACCGCAAGCGCGGCGGCCAACTTATCCGATCCAGGCCCGGCGTACTTCCGGACAAAGAGGTACGACAGCGCGATCAGCCACCCGACAAACGACATCGTGAGCCGAGGCTCCCAATCCCACCAGATCCCCCAGGCCTTTCTCGCCCAGAGCGGTCCCGTCACGATCACGATGAGGCCGAACAGCGCCGTCAGCTCGGCCGCCGCGATCGCGACTCGGTCGGCGCGCCGATCCCTGCGCCACAAGTACAGGGCGCTCGCGACGCCGCAGACCATCGCTGACAGCAGCATCACCATGCCAGACGGCGCGTGGAAGTACAGAATCTTCGAGACGATACCCATCGACGCTTCGTAGTCGCCGCGCGCGATCATGACGGGCGCGTACGCGAACATCCCCGCTGCGACCACAAGCAACGGCATGAAGGCTTGTTTCATGGAGCCTATTCTGTCATGACCGGCTCGAACGTCCATAGCGACAGCGTGACGAAGACGACGTCGAACGCCGCGAGGATGCTGATCCACAGGGTCACGGTCGCCGTATCGGGAGGCGTCTGCAGCAGAGCCACCGTTCCACGCACGCCGGCAATCATCACGGGAATAGTGATCGGATACAAGAGAATCGGCAGCATCACGTCGCGCGATCGCGCGCGGACGAGCATCGCCGCGAACAATGCGCCGACGGAGGCAAAGCCGACCGTTCCGAACGCGAGCAGCGCCGCGAGCAACACAGGCCGTGCGAGCAGGCTGGCGTGAAACAGCACCGCCACGAGCGGCACCAGCAGCAGCTCCGCGACGAACAACAGTACGAGGATGCCGAGCGTCTTGCCGACGTAGATGGCCGCACGCGGAACCGGCGCCAGCAGCAGCGCGCGCAGCGTCTCGCCATATCGCTCGCGTTCGAAGGTCCGTCCCAGCGCGAGCGTGCCGGCGAATTCGATGGCGATCCAGAGAATCCCGGCCGCCGCGTCCTCCAGAGGCTCGCCCTGCTTGACGAACGCGATCGAGAACACCAGCACGCACGAGAGCGCGAAGAGCAGCGTCGTGTACAGAATCTCGCGGCTCTTGATCTCGATCGCGAAGTCTTTGCGCAGCACGAGCAGCGCGACGCGAAAGAACATCATTTATTTCTCGCGGGGCCCCACCCCCGCTCGCAGACGCCCTCGCGCCGCAGCGCTCGGGCGTATCTAGGAC
>MNEX01000099.1 GCA_001917905.1 Acidobacteria bacterium 13_1_40CM_65_14 | reverse complement strand
CTCTCGCCCACGAGAAGGGCCGCGAGCGACTGCATGGTCCAACTCGCCAACAGCAGACCAACGGCGCCGCCGGCGAGCGCGAGCAACAGACTCTCGGTCAGCAGCTGACGGACCAGCCGCGCGCGACCAGCACCGAGCGAGATGCGCACGGCGATCTCGCGCCGTCGGCTCGCCGCGCGCGCGAGCAGGAGATTGGCGACGTTCGCGCACGCGATCAGCAGCACGAGGCCGACGACCGCCATCAGCACGGTCAGCGGCCGCGAAAACCGCCGTCGTAACTCCGAGAGCCCCTTGCTGCCCGGCTCGACTTGCAAATGCGGATTGCCGATCTGAAACGCTTTGGGGCCGGCTATTCGCCGCATGTCCGGCAGGATCTGCTGGTAGATTCCATCGAGCTCCGCCCGAGCCTCTGTTGCCGACACGCCCGGCCGCAGACGGCCCATCAACTCCAGCCAGTAATCCTCGGCGCCGATGCCGGCAATGAGCGGCGCGCCGAACTCCGGATTGACCTGGGGCTGCAAAGACAGCGGCACCGAGATGTCGATGGCTTCGCCCACGTGCGTGCCGAAAAACTCCGGCGGCGTGACGCCGACGATGGTGACCGGATAGCCGTTCAGGCGAATGACTCTACCGAGGACGGTGGGATCGCCACCGAACTGACGCTGCCAATAGCCGTAGCTCAGGGTGGCGACCGCTGGTGCGCTCTCCGGTCCATCGTCTTCCGGCAGAATCGTCCGGCCGAGTACGGCCGGCACGCCGAGCGTCACGAAGTAACTGCCTGAGACCATCTGTCCGGCCGCGGTCGGCGTCGGCTGACCGTCCGCGTCGACGTTCATCTTGATCGACGCCAACGCGAACAGGTTGGATAGCGCGCGCATACCGCGCTGAAACGTCTGAAATGTTCGAAAGCTGAACGTGCGGTCCGCGTCTCGTGCGGCATCGCGGCTGACCAGCACGACGAGCTGTTCGGGATCCCGCACCGGCAGATCGCGCAGAAGGACGACGTTCATCAGGTTGAAGATGGCGGCGTTGGCGCCGATGCCGAGCGCGAGCGACAGGATCGCCGCGGTCGCGAAGCCGGGAGAGCGTTGGAGCCACCTCACGGCGTAGGCGACGTCAGCACGCAGGTCGTCGAAAAAATTGAGCACCATACGTCCTCGGATGCACGAGTATAAGACGATGAAGACGACGCTATTGTTGGTCGCTGTCGGTATCGCTGGCGCCTCCGTTGCGGTTCGCGCGGAGACGCACCGCTTCACGCCGACGCAGTTCTACAACACATGGTCCGCGGCGCATCCGCCGGCGCTGCGGATCAAGCCCGGCGACCGCGTGGTCACCAAGACGATCGACGCGGGGGGCGTGGACTGGAACGGGAAGTCGGTCGCGATGGGTCCCAATCCGCAGACCGGGCCGTTCTACATCGAGGGGGCCGAGCCGGGCGACATGCTCGTCGTGACGTTGGAGAAGATCGAGACCAATCGCGCCATGGCGTACTCGGGCAGCCTGCTGTCGCCGTACGCCACGACGCCGCAGGCGATCGGTGCGCGCACGGATCGCGAAGCACGCCGCCTGACGTGGACCATCGACAAAGCGAAAGGCGTCGCGCGATTGGATCAAGTCGAGGTTCAGCCTGGCGGGCTCGAACTGCCTTTGCGACCGATGCTCGGCTGCGTCGGCGTCGCGCCGCGCGGGAAGGAAGCGATCGCGACGTCGACCCCGGGCGCGTGGGGCGGCAACATGGACTACGCGTGGATGAACGCCGGCGTGAAGCTGATGCTGCCCGTCAACGAGCCGGGCGCGCTGCTGTTCCTCGGCGACGGCCACGCGCGCCAGGGTGAAGGCGAAGTCGCGGGCACGGGACTCGAGACGTCGATGGACGTCGAGTTCACGGTCGATCTCGTCAAGAAGAAGAACATCGGCTGGCCGCGGCTCGAGAACGAGACGCACGTCATGGTCCTCGGCAGCGCGCGTCCGCTGCTCGAGGCGTTTCAGATTGCCACCGCGGAGCTGCAGCGCTGGCTCATGACGGACTACGGGATGACCGAGCGCGGCGCGCAGGCCTTCATGGGTCAGGCCACCGAGTACGAAGTCGCCAACGTCGTCGATCCGAGCTTCACCGTCGTCGCGAAGATCCGGAAGACGATGCTGCCGCGGCGATGATCGTCAACGGGCGCACGTATCGCCGGCCCACCGGACCGGTCGTCGTCGTGTGCCTCGACGGCTCCGCGTTCGAATACATCGAGCGCGCGATCGCGGCCGGCGTCGCGCCGTATCTGCAGTCGCTCGTGCGCTCGAAGTTCTTTCGACTCGTCTCTTCAGCGCTCCCGAGCTTCACCAATCCCAACAACGTGTCGATCGTCACCGGCGTGCCGCCCGCGGCCCACGGCATCAGCGGCAATTTCTTCCTCGATCGCGAGACTGGTGAGGCCGTGATGATGAACGACGCGTCGTTCCTGCGCGCCGACACGATTCTGTCGGCGTTCTCGAAGGCGGGCGCACGGGTCGTGGTCGTCACGGCCAAGGACAAGTTGCGCCGGCTGCTCGGTCATGGCGTCGATACGTCCAGGGGCCTCTGCATGTCGACGGAAGCGGGGGGCATTGCCGTGTATTCCGCGGCCCTCAGCGAGGAAACGCTGGCCGAAGGTGTGCGGCAGTTGCAGTCGGCGCCGCCAGATCTCATGTACCTGTCCACGAGCGACTACGTGCAGCACAAGTACGAGCCAGGCGACGAGTCGGCCAATCGGTTTTACGCGGCGGTGGACCGATCGCTCGCGTCGATTGACGCGACCGGCGCGACGCTCGTCGTCACCGCCGACCACGGCATGCGCGCGAAGGCCGACGAGACGGGCGTCCCGCGAGCAATCTACCTACAGGACGTCATCGACGGGTGGCTGGGCGCCGGCGTCGCTCGCGTGATTCTCCCGATCACGGACCCGTACGTGCTGCATCACGGATCGCTGGGATCCTGCGCGATGGTGTATCTCACGTCGTCGATCGATGCGGCCGCGGTCGCTGAGCGCATTGCCGGCCTGAAGGGCATCGACCTCGCGGTTTCGCACGACCAGGCGTGCGCGCAGTTCGAGCTCCCCGCCGACCGCACGGGCGACATCGTCGTGTTCTCAAACGGCGAGACGGTGGTGGGTACGCGTCCTGGCGATCACGATCTGTCGGCGCTCGACGCGCCGCTGCGATCGCACGGCGGGCGGTCGGAGCAACTCGTGCCGATGCTCGCCAATCGCGTCATCGACATGCCGGCGAGCCGGTGTCTGCGGAATTTCGATGCGTTCGATATCGCGCTCAATCATTGTCCGTAGTGTCCGGCTTTAGCCGGACCGGCGTCATCGCGAATAGCCGGGGCGGGCGGTGATGTCGCCGCGGGCGTTTTTCAGCGACACCTTCACGCTGTGCCAGCCCGCGGTGTCCACGCCGCGCGGGGTGTAGGTGAGGAGATACCGCGCGCGCATCTCGTCGAGCGCGCGCGTGAAGAGCTCGCGCAGCTGACGATCCGATGTCGCCGACCAGGCGCGGCCGCGGGCCGCCTGCGTGAGCCGATCGAGAAAGGTGTCGGACTCCACATGCACTGCATGAATGACGACGCCGGAGCGGCGCACCGTATCGAGCACCGCGTCTTCCGTGAGCCAGCTCACCGTGTCGTGGCCGTCGGTGAAGACAAGCAGCAGCGAGCGGGCGCGATCGCGCGGGTCCAGTGCGATCGCGAGCTGCACGGCATCGCGCAGCGCCGTTGAGCCGTTCGCTTCCATGTGCGCCAGCGCCGACCGGATTGCCTGCCGATCGGTCGTCATCGGTACCACGAGCTCAATCTGATGCGAGAACGTGACCAGCGCCGCGCGATCGTCTGGCCGCAGCGCCTGGGTGAACGCGTCGCCCGCCTGGACGAGGCGCGTCAGGCGTTCGCCGAACAGGCTCTTGCTGGTGTCGAGGACCAGCGTGACGTTGAGCGGCAGCCGATCGATCATCACGCTCTCGACCTGCTGCAACACACCGTTGTCGGTCAGCGCGAAGTCGCGCGACGTGAGGCCTTGCACGGGTTGGGTGCCGCGCATGACGGAGACGTCGATCTCGACGACTTCGACGGCGGTGCGAAACACCGTCTGCGGCGGCTGAACCGCGAGCAGCGCCGCGACAAGGAGGCCGTAACCCTTCATCATCGCCGGTGCGCCTCGGCGCGCAGCCACGTCAGCGCGTCTTCGTCCACTGCGCCGAGGTGATAGTCCCACCACGGGTCGTCGTCCACGCGCTCGAGCGCGGCGAGCTCGCGCGCCAGCTCGCGCGCGCGCTCGGTGTGACCGCGTGCCAGCTCCACACGACTCAACGCCACGTACGGTGTCTGGTGAGACGGACCGAGCTCGCGCGTCAGCTCGTACTCTTTCGCGGCCTCGTCGAACTGATGTTGACGCTCCGCCAGGCCGCCCCGAAACAGGTGCGCGAGGTACCGGATCCGGTCGTCGCGCGCGTCGGCAAGCGCCGCAGCGAGATCGTCCCCGGCGCGGTTGTCGCCCTGCAGCACGTGCACCCAGCCGAGATGAAGACGCGCGATCGCCATGTGCGGATCGAGCTCCAGAGCGCGGCGATATTCGGCCGTTGCGGACTCGAGCGTCCGCGTCATGCGGGGTCCGGGATCTGGTATGCGCCCTCGCGCCAGTGTGGCGCGCGGCGGCTCGGGCAGGTTGAACTTCGCGCGCAATTCGAGAAGCGCACCGCGCTGGAAGTAGAGCGTCGGATTGCGCGGAAACCGTCCCAGCGCCTCTCGCGCGTATCGATCGGCATCGTCGAGCCAGGTGGTCCCGTACATCGAGATGACGAACTGATACCACCGCAGTCTGACGGCGTCCGCACGCTCGTGCTGGTCGCGCCGGGCCGACAGCGCGTCGAGCAGCTCCTGCGCGTGGCGCAGTTGCACGTTGGTCTGATGCGGAAGTGAATCCAGAATCGCGGCGGCCAGTTCGGTGTGGAGCATCAGGGCAGCGACGAGTTGTTCGGGCCGCAGGAGCTTCGCCCAATGGCGCACCGATTCGGTGACCATGGACTCCGGCCAGCGCGCGAGGCGCCGGATCGCGGTGTTCGCCTCGCCGATGCGGTACTCCTCGACCACGTGCTCGTATTCGCCGGGTCCTTGCGCAAGGACGGGCTGGTTACCCGCGAGGACGGCGATCGCCGTCGCCGCAACGATCGTGCGACGCACGCGCCTACTTTATTCTGAGTTCTGAGTTCTGAGTTCTGAGTTCTGAGTTCTTAGTTCGACGTCTGGACGGCGCGGTCGTACGACGCGCGCCACTGCTTCGCTTCGTCCATGGCGACGATCGGATTGCCGAAGCGTTCGGTGCGCAGCACGTCGCTCTTGCGGACGACGCGAAGCAGCCAGTTTTCGGCGCGAGGATCTTTCAGCAGCAGGCAGGACGTGCCGTCGGCGAGTTGCCACAATCGTGCGAGCGGAACTTCACCCATCGAGTCGGAAAGATCGGAACGGGCGTGACGCGCGGGAACGGTCGCGACTGTATCACAGAACCGGCAGCCCTGCGGCTTCCCACGCGGCGATGCCACCCGCGATTTCACTCACCTGACGAAAGCCGTGCGCTTGTAGGACACTTGCCGCAATGGACGATCGATAACCGCCAGCACAGTGCAGCAAGAGCGGACGGTGTGTCGGTAATTCCCCGACATGCTCGATCAAGTGATTGAGTGGCACATTGATGCTGACCGCAACGTGCTTCTGCTCGCGCTCGCGTGGGCCGCGCACATCGACCAGAAGGGGAACGCCGGTCGCGAGCCGATCGTACGCGACCGCTGCGCTGATGCGTTCGGTCGTTGCGGTCAAATCCGGCCGTGATGCGAGGCTGCTCAGTCCATCGTTCAAATAGCCGACGACGTGATCGAAGCCGATGCGTCCGAGGCGCGTGGCCGATTCGTGTTCGCGACCAGGGTCCGCGACGATGACGATCGGCTTCTCGCGGCTGAGGACGGTGCCGGCCCACGTGGCGTACTGACCGCCGAGACCGATGTTGATGCTGCCGGCGAGATGGGCCGCCGCGAAATCGTTGGGATCGCGCGTGTCGAGAATCTGACCGCCCGTGTCCTGCAGCGCCAGCACGTGATCGAGCGTCATCGGGTTCAACTCGCGCGCCAGCGTCTCGTCGAGCGTCGGCCGCTCCTGGCTGTTCAACACCGCGTCATAGGTGAAATAGGGCGGCGCATCGGGCTGATCGGCGGTGACCAGATCGACGAACGCCGCCTTCGTCATCGGCTGCAGCGCGTAGTTCGAGCGCCGCTCGTCGCCGATGGTCGACACCGTTTCCTTGCTGATCGCTTTGCCGCAGAGCGATCCGGCGCCGTGCGCGGGATACACGAGGCTCGCGTCGGGGAGCGGCAGCAGTTTGTTCTGCAGCGACTCGTAGAGCAGTCCGCCGAGATCGGCGGCCGACCAGCCGAGCGCGACGCGCAGATCCGGACGCCCCACGTCGCCGACAAAGAGCGTGTCGCCCGTGAGGACGGCGTGCGGCCCTGTCGACGTTGCCGCGCTGCGATCGAGGTCGAACACCAGGATGGAAATCGATTCCGGGGTGTGCCCTGGTGTTTCGAGCGCCGTCAGCCGCACGCGGCCGAATTCGACCGACTGGCCGTCGCGAAGCGGCGTGAAGGCATACTGCGCCTTCGCCGCGGCGCCCAGATAAATCGTCGCGCCGGTGCGATCGCGCAGCTCCAGATGGCCGGCGACGAAATCGGCGTGGAAATGCGTGAGGAAGACGTGCGCGATGCGCAGGCCGTGCTCGGCGGCGAAGGCGAGATAGTGATCGATATCGCGCTGCGGATCGACCACCGCCGCCGTGCGCGTCTGCTCGTCGCCGATGAGATACGACGCGTGCGCGAGACAATTCAAATAAAACTGACGAAGGATCATGGCTTGTCAACCGTTGGTCGCGAGGTGTGATGGCCCGCCTTCGCCAAGGCTACCTCGGGCAACCTTCGCTGGCGATCGCGAGCGAAGGTTGGGTTCGAATCCGCGCACTATGGCCAAGTATACGAGGCACGCTTGGCCAAAGCGATCGATTCGGGCAGGCGTCAATTTTGCGGATGGCCTGTTCCATTTCACGGCCAAGCAGATCGCCAACGACGCGCAGAGATGCGCAGCGGCGGGCATTTAGCGGACGGCATGGCATTTGGTTATTTGCTCTACACCATGCCTATCCTTTCGGTAGAAGACGGCGTCCTCGACGGGCGTCGAGAGCGCATTCGCATATTGTCAGATCGGTTGCTTTTTGCTCGCCACAGCGCGATACGAGATTCTCTTCGTGAGCAGCTGCAAACTGAAATAGAGGCAGCACGAAAGGTGCGGAACGATCCCACGCGGTGTCCGCGCTGCTTGGAGTCACGCGGAGAACGTACGGAAACAACCCCCGACCAAGCGCATCATCTCTACGCTTGCAATTCGTGCGGTCAAGTATGGGTCGTTCAACAAGGTTGATCGACCAGCATCTGCGCCAATTCGGAACCGTTAAGGATGACCGCGTGCTGACGTGCGAGCTGCGGAACGACAATCGGGCCGGCGCCGGGTTCGACGTCCAACTGCTCGAGGGGCGCGAGCTCCGCGCCTCACGCCGGTGCGTCGACGGAAACGGCGCGCGGTTCGTCGCCGAGAGCTATCGGGAGGATCTGCTCAGAACCGGATGGAGCGAATGACTGCGTCATGATGACGTTTTCGCCTGTGTGTGCGGCGAAACAGACCACGCCAAGACGTGCAGGCAACGAACACCGAGGTATTCACGCCGTTATACGAGGAACGAGTCTTGAAGCGTCAGCCCAACCGTGCAGAGTCCAGCGCATGTCTGCCCAAAGTGCGGCAGTCATCACACGCGCATTGTCGGTCAGTCAGGCAAGCCGCCGCTCGTTCATCGCCGCTGCGAACACTGTGGGCACGTCTTTAGTCGCCCGCTCAACGACGACGACCACAACGAAGAGATATTTTCTGAACCGTTGCCGGCGAGCGCCAGATGACAAAGTTGGCTGCTGATTAGGTTGCGTTCGAGACGCGGACGGATCGAAACCCTTAGCGACTCAGAGACGTCCGACGCAAAACTGAATCACTGACGCCAACGTCGCGTTTACATGACCCAGCCGTGAGGACCCGTCCAGCCCTGACTTGACAGGGCGTGCTGTAGTTGCGTTTGACGCTTCGCGAGATCGTCAGCGTTGGCGAAGGTCTCGACGCGCGCGGTGCCGTCAGCGTCAATCACGCGCAGCTCGTACTTGTCCGCTGCGAGTTGCAGGACTTCAAGCCGCAGATGTTCTCCGCTTCGTTCGAACCACCAAAACATGTGTCGGTCCGCTCCGTGTCGGTTTTCTCGGCACGACCGACGCCGAACTGTATGGCTGAGGACCTCGAGGCGCGTGCGTGTAGGCTCAACGCCGACAACCGCAAGTCGCATTGACTTTCATCCTGTGGATGAACCGAGTGGGGACGATCCGGAAGCGCGGGAAAAAGTGGACGGTCGATTACACCGACGCGCGGGCCATCGTCGGCGGTTCGACGTGTCAACGAAGGACGAAGCGCAGCGCGAGATAGCGAACGAATGCTGGAGGCCGGACAGGCGCTCCCGCGGTCGCTCGTGAACCCGAACATCTCGCTGAGCGACGACTTCGGTGCGCTGGCCGACGCCGAAACCGGCCGTCCGGCGACCTGCTGGATTGCGGCGCTCGCGGCGACGGTGAAACCGCGGACGCGGACGCTGTACGCGAACCGCGGCTGCCGTTACGTGCTGGCAGCGCTCGGCCATCTGAAGATCCGGCAGATTCACAGCGCCCCACATCCGCGCGTTCGTTGTCGACTTGCTGCAGGAGCGGCTGATGGCGCAGGCCGGACACTCAAGCATCGATGTGACCGTGCGATACTACGGCCGGTGGATCCCGAAAACCGATCGATCGCTCGTCGACCGCATCAACGCGAAGTTGGCGCCGGCGCGAAGCGCGCTGCAGGCGGCAGCCGGCGGCGGAGCGGTCTCGCCAGTCCCCCAGCAGGACGCGTCCGGTCTCAATCCGTCTCACGATCGAGTCGAAACACGCGATTTCCTGAGCAAATCGGAGGATAGCGCACTATGGCCAAGTATACACGCGGCGAATTTCTCGGATTCAGCGCGGCGCTCGCGGGCGCGTTCACACTCGGCCGGCTGCCCGGCGCCCAACCGTCCGCGTCGGCGCAGACGCCGCAACCGCCGCAGACGACATCAGGCGGCGAGCCCGATCTCATCGTCGTCAACGGCAACGTGCTCACGAGCGAGACGGCGCAGCCGCGCGCCGAAGCGTTCGCGGTGAAGAACGGCCGCTTCGTTGCGGTCGGATCGAACGCCGACGTCCGCAATCTCGCGACGCGCCGCACGCAAGTCATCGACGCGGAGCGGATGACGGTGACGCCCGGCTTCATCGACGCGCATTCGCATCCGAGCGGCGTGCAGGAGCTGTACGGCGTCAACACGAACCTGCGAACGGTCCGTGAGATTCAGGCCGCGATCAAGCGGAAAGCGGACAACACGGCGCCGGAAACCTGGGTGGTCGGCTTCATGTTCGACGACACGAAGCTCGATCGTCCGCTGACGCGGAAAGATCTCGACGAGGCGACGACCGAACATCCGGTCTCGGTCGCGCACCGCGGCGGCCACACGAATTTCTACAACAGCAAAGCGTTCGAGCTGGCGGGCATTACCAACCAGACACCAGATCCACCCGACGGCCGCTTCTTCCGGGAGAACGGCGAGCTGAACGGCCGCGTCGCCGAAAACGCCCGCAACGTCTTCAACCGGGTCGGCACGCGTGAAACGTTCACGCCCGAGCAGCAACGCGACCGCGCGCGCAAGGGCATGGCGCACATGTCGAGGCTGTTCAATGCGGCCGGCCTCACCTCCGTGCACAACGCCGGCACGAGTCAGGACGCGATTCTCGCCTACGAAGATTGCCGCAGGAACGGCGAGCTGACGCACCGCGCGTACATGATGATCCGGTCGCAGCCGGCCTTCAACGGCCTCAAGGCCGCGAACATCTACACCGGCTTCGGCGACGAGTGGATCCGCGTCGGCGGCGTGAAGTTCGTCGCAGATGGGTCGGCGTCCGAGCGCACGATGCGCATGAGCACGCCGTACGTCGGCACGAACGACTACGGCATCCTCACGATGACGCAGGATCAGCTCTACGAAGCGATCGACGATGCGCACAGCCACAACTTCCAGGTGGGCGTGCACGCCAACGGCGACGTGACGATCGACATGGTGCTCAAGGCGTACGAGCGCGCATTGCAGAAGTGGCCCGATCCCAATCGCCGGCATCGCATCGAACACTGCACGCTCGTCAATCCGGATCTCATCCGCCGCATCAAGGCGAACGGCGTCATCCCGACGCCGTTCTGGACCTACGTCTACTATCACGGCGAGAAATGGTCGGAGTACGGCGACGAGAAGGTGAAGTGGATGTTCGCGCACCGCTCGTTCCTCGACGCCGGCATCCGCGTGCCGGGCGCCTCCGACTACACGCCGGGTCCGTTCGAGCCGATGATGGCGATTCAGAGCATGGTGACGCGCACCGACTACAAAGGCCGCGTGTGGGGCGCGAACCAGAAGGTCACCGTCGACGAAGCGCTCGTGATCGCCACGATCAACGGCGCCTATGCCTCGTCGGAGGAGAACCTGAAAGGATCGATGACCGCGGGGAAGCTTGCCGACTTCGTGTTCCTCGAGAAGGATCCGCACGTCGTGCCGCCGAACGAGATCATGAACATCAAGGTCAATCGGACAGTCGTCGGAGGGAAAACGGTGTATCCGGTCGAGAGAACTTGAAAGCGCGCTGCGAGAATGACACTCGCCACCACGGAGGACACGGCGGACACGGAGGCGATGTACTCGTTCTTGAGGTTTCCTCGAAGGCTGGTGATCCGGCGACGATCGCGTAGTGACGCGTCATCCGCAGCCCCGCGGACGCGAGCTCGAAGGTCGCGTTCAACTGCAGTCGATCGCCGTCGGTCTCGACACTGACGTTCTGAAAGCCGAAGCCCGCTGCGCGGCTGCCGAAGGGCAGCGACTGATTGCCGGTGCGGACGAACGTGTCAGGCGCGGCGCCGGAGGTCCACGTGACCCCGGATCCCGTGGTGAGGCTGACGATCGAGAAATCGCGTCCCGCGTCGAGCGCGAGCTGCAGGCTGGTGCCGCCGGCGGTCAACGTCCACGTGCCGGCGCTCTCGTCATGTGTGATGGAGGCATCGCCGCTGGAGGCTACGGTCGCTGCCCGGAGAGGCATGCGACCGAACACGACTGCACCAAGCAGGGCCAGGAGCAATCGGGTCGGCAGACGACGACGCATCGAGATCGCGACCCGTAGCATTGCACGGCTTGGACCAAACGGCTGAGCAAAAGTTACGTCTGCAATCTGTAAACAAATGACGTGGCATGGCGATCGTTATTCCACTCATTCGAGGACACAGTGCCTACCGGCGAGGACGCTTCTGGTACGATGCGCGGCATGTGCACCTCCCGACGCCTGCTCGCTCTCGCCGCCGCGGCCATCGCCGCCGCGACGCTGCACGCCCAACCTCCGCAGACCCGGTTCGACGTCCTGATCAGGAATGGCCGGATTGTCGACGGCACCGGCGCGCCGTGGTTCCGCGGTGACGTCGCCATCAGCGGCGATCGCATCGCCGCCGTCGGTCCGCTTGCCGGTGCCACGGCAGCGATCACGATCGACGCGACGAACCTGGTGGTCGCGCCCGGCTTCATCGATCTGCTCGGGCAGTCGGAGTTCAACGTGCTGGTCGACGGCCGCGCGGCGAGCAAGATCCTGCAAGGGGTGACGACCGAGATCACCGGCGAAGGATCGGCGATTGCGCCGGTCAACGACCGCATGATGAAGGATGCGCAGCCGGCCTACACGCATTTCGGCGTCGCGCAGGACTTCCGCACGCTCGGCGAATATTTCAAGCGGCTCGAGGAGCGATCGCACACGACGATCAACGTCGCCACCTTCGTCGGCGCCGGCGGCGTCAGGAACTACGTCATCGGCAAGGACGATCGGCGCGCCACGGCGGCGGAGCTCGACCAGATGCGACAGGTCGTGGCGCAGGCGATGGAGCAGGGCGCGCTCGGCGTGAGCACGTCGCTGCAATACGTGCCCGATCGCTTCGCGACCACCGACGAGATCGTCGAGCTGGCCAAGGTCGCCGCGCGGTACGGCGGCGTCTACTTCACGCATCAGCGCTCCGAGAGCGCACGGATCTTCGACTCGCTGGACGAAGTGTTCGCGATCGCGGAGCGCGCCACGATCCCGGCCGAGATTTGGCATCTGAAGACCGCGTACACACCGCAGTTCGGCAAGATGGCGGAGGTGCTCCGCCGGCTCGAAGCCGCGCGCGCCCGGGGCCTCGACGTCACCGCGAATCAGTATCCGTACGACCGCGCGTCGAACGGCCTCGACGCGTGCCTGCCCTTGTGGGTCCGCGAAGGCGGCCTCGACAAGATGCTCGCGCGGCTGAAGGATCCCGCGACACGCGAGCGGATCAAGCGGGACATGGATGACACGAACGCGACCACGTGGGAGAACCAGTGGCAGGGCGCGAATGGCGGCGGCGGCGTGATGCTGTCGTCGGTCCTCAACCCGGAGCTGCGCAAGTACGAAGGGCAGACGCTGTCGCAAATCGGCCGATCGATGGGCAAGGATCCGCGCGACGCGGCGATGGATCTGGTCATCGCCGATCGCGGCGAGAGCTCGGTCATCATCTCGATCATGAGCGAGGACGATGTGCGGACGGCGCTGAAGCATCCGCTGGTCGGCGTCGGCACCGATTCGGGCACACAGGCCGAGGACGGCAGGCTCTCGGAATCGAAGTCGCACCCGCGCGCGTGGGGGTCGTTCCCGCGGATTCTCGGGAAGTTCGTGCGTGAAGAACAGTTGCTGACCCTCGAGGAGGCGGTCCGCAAGATGACGTCGAAAGCCGCGCGCCGCGTGCATCTGAGCGATCGCGGCCTGCTCCGGCCGGGTCTGATGGCCGACGTCACGGTGTTCGATCCCGCGACCATCCGCGACGTGTCCACCTTCGAGGATCCGCGACACTATTCGGTCGGCGTCAGGCATGTCTTCGTGAACGGCCGCCGTGTCGTCGCCGATGGCGCGATCACGGCTGAACGGCCAGGACGGCCGTTGAGAGGACCGGGCGCGTCCTAGTACTCGTGCACCGTTTGAACTGGTCGTGAATTCGAGAAGACACTCCACGAGTCGTGCCTGAGTGGATCGTCGATCTCTTCGCGCGCTACGGGTATGCCGTCGTGTTCGTCGGCGTCTTTCTGGAGAACACCGGCTTGCCCGTTCCGGGGGAGACGGCGCTGCTTGCCGGCGCGGCACTTGCGCATTACGGCCGCCTCTCGCTCTCGCGAGTCATCGTCACCGCCATCGCCGCGGCCATTCTCGGCGACAACCTCGGGTTCTTCCTCGGACGGCGCCTCGGACGCGGCCTCATCGAGCGTCATGGATGGCGGATTGGCCTCACGCAGTTCCGGCTCGATCAGTTCAACCGGTTCTTCGCGCGCCACGGCCCGAAGACCGTGTTCATCGCGCGCTTCATTACCGGGCTGCGCGTGTTTTGCGCGGTGCTCGCAGGCGCGAGCCATCTGCGCTGGCCGACGTTCCTCTTCTACAACGCCGCCGGCGCGATCGTCTGGTCGACGACGATCGGCCTCGTCGGGTACGCTCTCGGCGAGAGCTGGGACCGGCTCGAACGCCTGATCGGGCGCAGCGGCGTCATCGCCTTCCTCATCGTCGCCGCACTCGCGGTGTTCGCTGTCGTGCGCGCGCGGCGCGCGCCCGAGCAGCACATGCCGCCGGAGTCATGACGTCATCATGATCACACTCGCGTCCGGTTTGTCGTACATCGATCTCCATTTCCAAGGCGTGCCGCGCATCATCGCCACCGCGGTCGCGCACGGTCCCGGCGGCGTCGCGCTCATCGATCCCGGGCCGTCGAGCACGCTGCCGATGCTGCGCCGCGAGCTCGAGCACGCGGGCCTGTCAATGGCCGATGTGCGCGCGCTCGTCCTGACGCACATCCATCTGGATCACGCCGGCGCGACCGGGACGCTCGTGCGCGAGCGTCCGGACCTTCGCGTCTACGTGCACGAGAAGGGCGCGCCGCACATGATCGATCCGGCCAAGCTGCTCGCGAGCGCCGCGCGGCTGTACGGAGACGCGATGGACAGACTGTGGGGAGAGGTGCGGCCCGTGCCGGCCGACGCGATCACCGTGGTGAAAGGCGGCGAGCGGATTTCCGCCGGTGGCCGCGATCTCGAGGTCGCCTATACGCCGGGCCACGCGTCGCATCACGTCAGCTACTTCAGCGCCGACTCGGGTATCGCGTTTGTCGGCGACACCGCCGGCGTGCGGCTGAATCCCGGCGGCTTCAACCTGCCGCCGACCCCGCCGCCCGACGTCGATTTGGACGCGTGGCGCGAGAGCCTGTCGCGGATCGGCCGCTGGAACGCGGACACGGTGTTCATCACCCACTTCGGCCCGCACACGCCGTCAGCCGCGCACGTCACGGAGACGGCCGATCGGCTCGAATGGGTGAGCGGGCTCGCAAAGGTGTCACTCGCCCTCGAAGGGACCGACGAGGATCGCGAGGCGTGGTTCGCGGACCAAATCCGGCGCGAGCTCCAGCGTCGCACAAGCAACGCCGACGCGAAGGCGTACGAAATCGCGGGCCGGTTCGATTTGAATTGGAGAGGCTTGGCGCGTTACTGGCGGAAACGAGGACTTGGGAATTAGGAATGAGGGATTCGGAATTTGGAATGCGCGCATTCCAAATTCCAAATTCCTCATTCCAGATGTCGAATTACGCTGTGGCGCGCGTTTGTTCGACGGCAGCGACGCGGCGCGGATCGACCATCAAGCGCAGCGCGAACCCCTGCGGCTCGGACGGCGAACCCGGCGACACGCGATAGACGGCCGACAGCACGCGCCCGTGGCGAATAGACGCGGGAAGCGTGTCGCCCTCGCGGACCTCGCGCTCGAGCTGGAACTGCACGAGGCGGAACAGCGGGATCGACACGGCGGACTGGCACTCCACGTACACACCGAACTCACTGACGTTGCGAGCCACCACGGTGGCGAACCGCGTCGCGCCGCGTTGATCCTTCCACGTCAGGCGGGCCGGCAGCGCGACGGCGCGCCGCTCGGTCGAGCGCTTGTCCTTGTCGTGGTCGGGGCGTTTCGGCGGCTCGGGCGTCGTCCAGATATGTTTCACGAGAGTCTCCAGGGAAGCGGTGTGCCCAGACGTGTATCAAAGTCCAGGCCCTGTGCAATCCCGTGAAGCTCTGCGCGTCGCCAGACGACGTAATCCTATATATTTCAGTGCTTTATGATTCCGTGCAGCGAATCAAATCCGCGTGCAACGAGGCTACTTGGTATCCAAGTTCCCCGTAAACTGCGTATTCAGTATCCACTAGCGAGTGTCCACTTCAGCTCGCGCATCGAAGCCGAGGCGCCGAAGTTTGAGATAGAGACCCCGACGGGTCAGGCCCAGCGAGCGGGCCGTCTCGGAGATGTTCCCCCCGGCCCGATCCAGCGCCGCCTGGATCATGTCCCGCTCGACCTGCTCAATCGCCGATGCGAGGTTCGCGGCTGCTTTACTTGATCGCGCGGGCGCCGCCCCCATCGGCAGGCGCGTCGTGCCGATCTCCGGCGACAGGTGCACCGGATCGATCGTCCCACCCGGCGGCGAGAGCGCGACGGCGCGCTGGATTTCGTTTTTCAGCTGCCGCACGTTCCCGGGCCACCAGTATTGCGAAAACACATCGAGCGTTTCGGAACTGAGCTGGATTTCCGGCTTGCCAAGGCGCTCCGACGCCTCGCGCAAGAAGAACGTGCTCAAGTGTGGAATCTCTTCACGACGCTCGCGCAGCGGCGGCACGTGAATCCGAATGACGGCCAGGCGGTAGAAGAGATCTTCGCGGAACTTTCCTTCGGCGACGCGTTGTTCGAGGTCGGCATTGGTCGCCGCCAGGACGCGGACGTCGACGCGCTGCGGCCGCGTGTCGCCGATCGGCAGGATCTCCGACTGCTCGAGAAAACGCAGCAGCTTCGGTTGCACGTCGAGCGGCAGATCGCCGATCTCATCGAGAAACAGCGTGCCGCCCGCGGCGCTGCGCACCAGACCCGGTTGATCGGAGACGGCGCCGGTGAAGCTGCCGCGGCGGTGGCCGAACAACTGACTGTCGGCGAGATCGCGGCCGGTGGTCGTGCAGTTGTACGGGAGAAACATCGCGGCGCTGCGATGCGATCCCACGTGAATCGCCCGCGCGATGAGCTCCTTGCCTGTGCCGCTTTCGCCGGTGATCAGCGTCGTCAGATCGTTGCCTTGCAGCCGCTGAATCTGCTCGACGACTTTGGTCATCGCGGCGCTGGCCGTCAGGAATCCGGGCAGCAGCGGCTCGAGCGAGCGATCGACCGCGAGGTCCACCGGCGGCAGCGATCGATCGCGCGCCGCGCACAGCGCGAAGCCCTGCCGCGCCACCGCGGCGATCATCTTCAGCCGCCGCATGACCGGATGGCCGACGGGACGCGGCGAGGCGACGAGCCCGAACCTCGGTCCTTCGGGATCGCGTCCGAGCGGTTCGACGACGAGCGCGCCGCGGCCGTAGATGTGGCCGTGGCCGGCCGAACGCGCGAGCGAGCGTGCGGTGTCGTGATCGCAGCCGGCGGCCGCCACCACGCGGACGTCGCCGCCGGCGAGCTCGACGAAGACGACGCCGCAGTCCGCATTGGCGGCATCGAACAGCGCCGCCGCGGTTTCGCGGCCGAGGAGGTCGGGCAACGCGGCCGCATCGACAATCCGCCTCACGATCGCATCGTCGGCGTCGGCCGGCGAGATGAGGTACTGCCCAGTACCGACCGTCGTGAGCAGCTCCTGCGCAAGGCTCGTGTCGTTCAGGTCCCGCTCGGCGCCGAGCTGGGTGAAGATCGCATGCGCTTTGTTCAGATGACGCTCAGCGATCGAGCGCGCGCCGGTTTCGGCGACGAGGCGTCCGAGCGCCAGATGACTGAGCGCCGACTGGTAGCGCTCGCCGAGCAGATCGAGGAGCGTGGCGCTTTGCGCGAAATCGTGGTACGCGTCGGCGGCGCTCCCGTTCTTCGCCTGCAGGGCACCGCGCAGCCGGAGATATTCGCCCCACGCCGCCGGCGCGACCTTCGGATCGAGTGCGTCGGCCGCCGACGCCAGCCGCTTCTCGGCCTCCGGCAGGCGATTGGCGGCGGTGAGCGCTTCGGTGGCAATGAGCGTCGCCTGCAGCGCATCGAGGGGGGGGGCGCCCGCCTGCAGGATCTCTTCCGCGCGCGACAAGGCGTCGTCGAGCAGCCCGCGGCGCAGCGCGAGGCGGGCGCTCAGCACGCGAACCGACCATTCGTACCAGTGGCTCGTCTGGCGGCCGTATGCGCCGTACGCTTCGCCGGCGCGTCCCAGAAAATCGCTGGCGGTCTCGTACCGTCCGCGAATCAAATGAATCTGCGCGAGCGTGTCGAACACTGCGCCCGTCGTCTCGTGAAACATGATCGGGCTGCGGACGTCGAGCGCGCGATGAAGCGCCTCCTCGGCGCGGCTGAGGTCACCCAGCCGTACGCAGATTTGCCCGAGCGTCGCCAGCGCGACCGCGAGGCCGTGGCCGGAGTTGTGAGCCTCGTGCAGCGACACGCTCCGTTCGGCCAGCGCGAGCGCCTGCTCGTAGCGGTGCTGCAGCATCATGACGTTCGCCTGGTTGCCGCAGACCAGGGCGAGGACATCGTCGGCGTGGACGCGCGACGCGAGCCGCTCGGCCTGTCGCAGCGCGCCCATCGCCTCCTCGTACCGTCCGAGCTGCGCGAGCGAAATGCTCGACAGCGAGTGCACGAGTGCGAGATGCCGGCGATCGCCGGCCGCGTGGAGCGCCGACGCCGCTTTCGAGATGTGCTCGCGGACAATCGCGATGTCGCCGACCTGCCGGTAGCACTGGCCGAGCTCGTAATGCGCGAGGCCGATCGCGCGCGAATCGTGCGCGGTGTCCGCCGCCTTCAGCGCGCGCCCGTGCAGCGCGATCGCGCGCGACTGATCGGCGCGCGCCCACGCGAGGCGGCCGTGCAGGCGCCACAGCGTCGAGAGGCGTCCTGACGGAATCGTGTCGCGAAAGGTGTCGGGAGGGCGGCCGAGCGCGGACGCCGCCTGATCGAGATCGTCCTGCAGCAGCCACGCTTCGGCGAGCATGGACCGCAAGGCGAGCTCCTCGTCGCGCGTCAGCGCGGAGGAACGCACCGCCGGCGCCAGCATCTGCGCGGCTTCGGGACCGTCGCCGCGCTCGAGCGCCGCAGCGGCGCGCGTGAGAAGTGCCTGCAGCGAAGACGACGGCACCGCGCGAGTATAGAACTTAGAACTGAGAACTGAAAACTCAGAACTGCGGTGTGAAGGGCTTGCCTTTCGTCGAGAGGCGTGCTTCGAGGCGGGCCGTGCAGTCGCAGTCGCCGCACGCCCACGGCTCGGCGCCGCTGAGATCGCGGCAGCGCGTGCGCGCATGCGCATCTTGAACTTTTACGAGATCGAAATACTCCTCCCAGTACTCGCGCTCTTCCTGGAGAGGCGTCGAGCAGTAGCACACCTCGACCCACTGCACGCGGCCATCGTCGAGCTGACGCGCCTCGTCCATGTTCCTGAGGTATTCGCCGCCGGCAATCGATCCCTCGCCGAGCGTGCCGTCATCAATCGCGCGGCCGAGCGCTCCGGCTTGGCCGTCCTTCACTCGAGCTGTGACCAGATATCGCACGCGTCAAGTGTAGCGCGTGGCACCGCACTTGCTCCATGTCGCCATGCCGCTCGAGCCAACAAGGAGGAACGGACGTGATGCGAATGATGACGGCGTTGATCGTGGCCGCGTTTCTGTCCGGGTCCCAGACACCCACGCAGCAAATACCACAGCAACCCACGCAACTGCCGCCGACCGTCGCGGCGCCCAGGACGCCGCCGGCGCCTCAGCCCGCCGTGTCGCGGCCGCCAGCCGAACAGCAGCCCGCGCCGACGCCGACGCCAACCACGCCGGACGCGGCGGCGCCGACCGTGCGTCAGGCCGACCCGGACCGCAAGACCGCCTTGATGCTGCTCGATCGCATCGGGTCGCTGATCGATGAGGCCCTGGAAGGAACGTCAGGAACGTCAGGAACGTCAGGAACGTCAGGAACGTCAGGTAAATCCGACAAGTCCTCGTCCAAGGCCGTCGGGACCAGCGGCAGGCTGGTCGAGAAAGCCGGAAAGGTCACGGTCGATCGCGCGGCGCTCGATGAGATTCGCGCCGAGGTCGCTCAGATCAAGTTGATGTTGCAGCGCTGACGACGTTTCGTTTGAACCTCTCCACCACGGTGGACACCGGGGACACGGAGGAGTCAAACCGGTAGGCTTGATCCTCTGTGTCCTCCGCGTCCTCTGTGGTGGAGAGCTACGCTGAAAATCGGGCGAGCAGCGCCGTGACCGCGTCGCGCAGGCAGGCGTCGTGGCCGAGATTGCGCAGCTCCGCAGCCACGGCGTCTGCCTCGCCCTCGTGCGGGACGCTGACCGTGAACGATGGTCCGCTGCCACGACGCGTCACCAGGACGCGATGTTCATTGAGCGCCGCGGTCAGATCCGTTCCGACCGAGATCGAGATCAGCTCGTTACTGTCTCGCGATTCCGCGACGCGCGGTGACGCGCCGCCGCCCCACTCGAGCCGCGCGCTCAACCATCCGACCACCAGCCAGGCGAGCGCGCCTTCAGCGGCACGATGGACGATCTCCACGTTGGCGCGTCGCAGATGGTCTGCGTCGGCGGCGCCGCACGCGTGGATCAACGCATGACGGAGTGGTGTCAGACGGCGCCAGTTCACGTCGGCAAGGTCGAGCCGGCGATGAAGGGTCGCAAGCGCCAGGACGCCGCCGCGGACATCGCGCCACCGGCGGCTGTCGTAGACGAACTGCCGCGCCATCGCGACAATCCCGTCGAGCGGGGGGGCCTCAGAGAGATCGTCGGTCCACCACACAGAGGTGGGGACGTCGCCGCGCAGCAGGCGGCGAATTATCGACGGCAGCGACTGTTCCGCGCACGCCGACTGCACGACGATCTGTTCAACGCCGTACCGTGCGTGTGGCGGACCGAACGTGATGATGCCGACGCTCACGGCGGACGGGGCGCAGGCCGTCTGCGTCGCGGGGTTGTGTTGGATGAGGATGACGCGCGACGGATGCCGCGCCACGACCTCGTCGAGCGTCAAGTCCTTCGCGATCTCATCAGCATTGACGGCGTCGCCAGCGCGCGCGGCGGGCCGCTCGCGAACGACCACGAGATTCGACAGGACGGCGCGCGCCACCCGCCGCTGTTGTCCGACTTCACGCCAGAGCGCTGCGAGATCGGGCTCGATCTCATCAGGCGTCGTCGCACGCCACGCGCGATCGATCAGGGATTGCGCCATCGTCGTCCTGTCGCCTCAATCAGACGGTCCGCCTCGGGCGGACCCCATTCGCCGGCCGGATACGTCGGCAGCGGCTCGGTTGTTTGCTCGGCCCAACGATTGAGAATCGGCATCACCCACTGCCATGCCGCTTCGACCATGTCGCGCCGCATGAAGAGCGTCTGATCGCCCGCCATCACGTCGAGCAGCAGCCGCTCGTACGCTTCGGGCGACGTGCCGCCGAAGGTGCTGCCGTAGTGGAAGTCCATCTGCACGGGATAGACGCGGACGCGCGGGCCCGGAATCTTCGAGCTGATGCCGAGCGCGAAGCCTTCGTCGGGTTGAATGCGAATGGAGAGCACGTTCGGATCGAGCTTCGAGCTCCGGTTCGCGTTGAACAGAATCGGCGGCACTTCTTTCAGCTGCACCGAGATTTCGCTCGCGCGCTTCGGCAACCGTTTCCCGGTCCGCATGAAGAACGGCACGCCGGCCCACCGCCAGTTGTCGATCCAGATCTGCAGCGCCACGTAGGTCTCGGTCCGCGAGTTGGGATCGACGCCTGGTTCTTCGCGATAGCCGGGGACAGGCCGCCCCATGTCGAACCCGGCCGTGTACTGGGCGCGGACAACGCAATCAGCGACAGCTCGGCCCTCGATGGGCCGCAGGGACTGAATCACTTCGAGCTTTTCGTCTCGGACCACATCCGCGTCGAGCGAGTGGGGAGGCTCCATGCTGACCATTGCGAGCAGCTGCAGCATGTGGTTCTGGACCATGTCGCGCAAGGCGCCTGCCTGCTCGTAGTAGCCGGCCCGCGTGCCGACGCCTTCGGACTCGGCGACGGTGATCTGCACGTGATCGATGTACTTCTGGTTGAACAGCGGCTCGAAGATGCTGTTCGCGAATCGCAGCACGAGAATGTTCTGGACCGTTTCTTTCCCGAGATAGTGGTCGATGCGGTAAATCTGCCGCTCGTCGAACACGTCCGCGATGGCATCGTTGATGGCGCGCGCGCTGTCGAGATCGTGGCCGATTGGCTTCTCGACGATGATCCGGGCCCACGGGTGGCCCTGGCCTTTGGCCACGAACCTGGCGCGCTGGAGCTGCTTCACCGTCGGGACGAACAGCGACGGCGGTACGGCGAGGTAGTAGATGCGATGGCCCGGCAGCTCGCGCTCGTGCTCGATGACGTCCAACCGTGACCCGAGCGGCGCGAGCGAGGCGTCGTCGTCGATCGACGCCGTGACGAAGAACAGATTCGGAGCGAACGTTTCCCAGGCGTGCTCGTCGAGCGGCCGTCGCGAGAACTGCGTGATGCCGTCCTTCGCGAACGCGCGATACTCCTCGTCTGTCATCGCCTTCCGGCCGACGCCCACGATCGCGGAGCGCGGCGGCAGCAGACCGTCGACGTGCAGGTTGTAGAGCGCCGGCAGCAGCTTGCGATGCGCAAGGTCGCCGGCGCCGCCGAAGATCACAATCGACGCGGGTTCGACGGCAATCGGCAGCGTTTCGCCGACCTTGAGCTGCTCGAACAGCGAATCCTTGGGCGGATTCAGGACCGGCGCCTCAGGCATCGCGCTTTTTCACCGGATGACCGCCGAATTGATTGCGAAGCGCCGCGAGCATCCGTTCGGCGAATGGATTGTCCTCGCGGGATCGGAAGCGCGTGAACAAGGCGGCGGTGATGACCGGCAGCGGCACGGCTCGTTCAATCGCGTCCTGCACGGTCCAGCGGCCTTCTCCGGAATCCTCGACGTACCCTTCGAGACCCGAGAGGCCGGCGTCTTCGGCGAGCGCGCGTGCCGCGAGCTCGAGCAGCCAGGACCGGACGACGCTCCCGTGGTTCCAGAGCGCCGCGACCGCGGCGAGATCGATCGTGTACGCGCTCGCGTGCATCAGCTCGAAGCCCTCCGCGTACGCCTGCATGAGTCCGTACTCGATGCCGTTGTGGATCATCTTCACGTAGTGACCGGCGCCGTGATCGCCGACGTGCAGATAGCCATCCTTCGGCGCGAGCGTGAGAAAGATTGGCTCGAGTCGCGTGCAGACGTCGGCTTCGCCGCCGACCATCAGGCAGTAGCCTTCCTGCAGCCCCCAGATCCCGCCGCTCACGCCCGCGTCGACGTAGTGCATGTGTTTCGCGCTCAACGCCTCGGCGCGCCGCACGTCGTCGTGAAAATTCGTGTTGCCGCCATCGACGATCGCGTCGCCGGCCGACAGCAGATTCCCGAGCGCGGCGATCGTCGACTCGGTCGGCGCGCCGGCGGGCACCATCACCCAGACCCCGCGCGGTGCGGTGAGGGCTGCCGGAAGCGCCTCGAGCGACGCGACGCCGCGCGCGCCGGCGCTCTCCGCCCGCGCGATCGCCTCGGCGCTACGGTCGTAGGCGACGATTTCATGTCCGCCGCGCACCAGCCGCGTCACCATGTTCAGACCCATTCGACCAAGACCCACGAAACCCAACTGCATCACAATCCTCGAGGGCCGGTCTGAAGACCGGCCCCTACCGTAACGTTTTGTCCGGCGCTACGCCCTGCATCGGTCGGGGACGGCCTTCAGGCCGTCCCAAGCCGCGCCAGCAACGCGTCGGCCAGCCCGCGAATCCGCGCCGGATCCGGCGACGACAGGTGCGCGTGTAGCGCACGGCGACCCGTCGCGTCGAGCGACGCGAAGTCGCCGAGCGCCTGCGCCAGCTCCAGCGTTGCGAACGAGAACGGCTCGCCGGGAATCGGCAGATCCTCGCGCGGCGTTGCCGTAATCAGAATGAAGACGCCGCTGTTCGGTCCGCCTTTGTGCAGTTGTCCCGTCGAGTGCAGATAGCGCGGACCGTAGCCGAACATCGTCGCGGCCCTTGTGCGGTCGCGAATCGCGAGACGCAGCGCATTGAGCTCGGCGGCGAGCGCGCGATCGGGACCGAGATACGCGAGCAGCGCCGCGTAGTCGCCGGCCCGGAGCCGCGTCAGAATCGCGTCAGGATCCTGTCCCTTCAACATCTCTCGCGCGGCGGTGCTCAGCGTCACATCGATGCCGCCGCTCAGCGAGCGATCCGCTGGCGGAATTGGCAGTCGCCTTGTCAGTTTGTATTCGTCCAGCAGCTTGCGTGTGGCGTCCTTCGCCTGCTGTACGTTCGGCTCGTCGAACGGATTGATCTCGAGCAACGCCCCTGCGACGGCGGTCGCAATCTCCCACCGGACGAACTCCGCGCCGAGCGCCGCCGGCTCGGGCATGTCGATGTCAACCAGCGGCTCATAGGCGGGGTTCGCGCGGTTCTTCTCTCGGCTCTCCCTCTGAAGGCGTGCAAACAATCGATCGGATCCATAGGCGGATGGATCGGCGAGCGGCTCGCCCGCGATCGGCACGACGCCCTTGCCTTGCTTGCCGGTGCTTTCCGCGATCAGTTGTTCCACCCAGAGCCCGAGCTCCTCGAGCGCGTGCGGGAGCACGAGGGTCAGCTTGTCGCGGCCGCTTTTCGCGCCGGCGCCGATCGCGAGGCCGAGCGCAGCGGCGGGGTTGTTCGTGGCCTTCGCGCGACTTGGATCTGACGCCTCGAGCATCGCCAGACCCCAGCCGACGATCGCGTCGAGATCGATACCCATCAGCGCCGCCGGCACGAGACCAAAGAACGAGAGCGCCGAGTAACGGCCGCCGATATCGGATGGATTGATGAAGAGATCGCGGAAGCCTTCGGCGCGCGCGCGTTCGGCGAGCGCCGTGCTCTCGTCGGTGATCGCGACGAAGTGCCGCGCCCACTGCGCGACTCCGGCGTCGACGAGCGTCTGCTTGAAGTGTGCGGCGAGGGAGTTTGGTTCGATCGTCGTGCCCGACTTGCTCGCAAGGATGTAGAGCGTGCTCTCCGGTGGCGTCGTCGCGGATCGAACCGCCGCGGGATCGGTCGAGTCGAGCATCTGAAATCGCGGCCAACCGGGGGCGACGCCGATGACGGCGCGGATCACTTCGGGCGCGAGGCTCGAGCCGCCCATGCCGAGCAACACGACGTCGGTGACGCCGTCGCGTTTCACGGCGTCGGCAAACGCCCGCAGCCGCGGGATGGATTCCACCATCAGCTGCGGCGAGCTCATCCAGCCGAGCCGATCGGCGATTTTTTTCTGGGTCGTGGGATCCGTGCTCCACACTGACGGATCGCGACGCCATAATCCTGCGACCGCCCGTTGTGCGGCGTCGGCATTGGCGCTGATAGCGCCGGCGAGCGGTCCAGGCGTGAGGTGCAGCGAGTCGGTCAGGTAGGCGCGCCGGTTGGTGAAGGTGAGCATCCCAGTAGAATACTAAAAGCGCGCTGCAAAACTGGAGGTCGCGCAGCCCTTTAGAGCCTGTGAAGAAATCACGTCAACGCAAAGGCCGCTAAGACCGCAAAGGACGAATCTTTCGAAAAGATGCTTTGCGCGCTTTGCGATCTTTGCGTTCAACGTGATTCTTTCACAAGCTCTTTAGCGTCCCACGCGATCGAATCGCGACTCGTCCGAGCAGAAACAGGCCGGAAAATGCGCTGTTTCTTAGGAGAGATGCCCGGCGGCCGTTGGCAGGCCTAATATAGGCCTGCGCGAGACGAGGCCGACGCTGATTCTGCTGCGCGCTTTGAGCAATGGCGCGAGGATTCGAGAGTAAAGACGTCGAGTTTCAGCAGGCCGAAGCCGAGCGCTCGAAAGGGAACAACGTGCGCACACTCACACCCGACGAACGTGCCGCGAAGGCGAGGCGTGAAACGATCGAGCTCTCGCTGGCGCGCGCGAAAGCGGACCTCAGCTCCGCCCGGTCACCCGCGCATCGCGACATGCTGACGCAAGCGATCGCGTCTCTGGAAGATCAGTTGAAGGCGTTGTAGCCGCGGTGTCAGACACGTGTCTGACACCAGTCTGACACATGGGTCGGCCCTACCGCACGAGGTAAAATTGCGTCTGCCGCGGGGCGATCCAACTCCAGCCGCTCTCCAGCCGCGCGGCGTCTTCTTCCAGCGCGAACGGCACTGACTGGTTCCCCCACTCCGGCACCGCGTGCTTCACGCTCAGCTCGATCGAGTGCCACGTGTTGGGCCGGAAGACGTAGTTGCCGCGGCCGGGCACACGCATCACGTGACGGTATGCGTCGGTTTCCTGCGGCAGCTTCGACTCGAGCCAGCCGACGGCGAGCATCTCCGCCGATTTCACGCGCGGCGCGTACGTCGGTCCGAGGGTCTTCAACAGATTGTCAGACGATCACCCACATGTCGATCCCCTCGCGCCGCATCAACGAAGGCAGCCGTGACTCGAATCGCGTCGAGATCCAGCGCTGCTGCAGCGAGGCCTGCTCCCGATGGGTGAGGACGCGGTCGACCGAAGGCGTTTGTGCGGAAGCGACGAGCTCCACGCAGACGCGCGACGAGAATCGTGAGGAACCGGCGCATGGGCCGGCATCGTAACATAATGAAGTGATGCGTCTTGGAGGCCTGGTTCTCGCCGCCGCGGTCACTGCGACCGCCTGCGGATCGCCTGACGGCTCGCGCGGAAACCCGGGCGCCGGCGGGCAGGAACCGCGGACGATTCCACCGTTTCCTCAGCGACCCACCGCCAACGCCAATCCATCGACTCCGACGACTCCGACTACAGGGGCGGGCCCGCGGATCGTCATCCTCGGCGATAGCCTCACGGCGGGCCTCGGCCTGCCGGTGGGGCAGTCGTATCCCGCGCTGCTGCAGCAGCGTCTCAAGGATGAAGGCTCGAGCTACCAGATCGTCAACGCCGGCGTCTCCGGCGATACGTCGGCCGGCGGTCTCTCGCGCCTCGACTGGGCGCTCGACGGTGATGTGCGGGTGATGATCGTGGCGCTCGGCGGCAACGATGGTCTGCGCGGATTGCCGGCCGAGCAGTTGAAAGACAATCTCGCGGCGATCATCACGCGCGCACAGGCGCGCGACATTACCGTCATTCTTGCCGGGATGGAAGCGCCGCCCAACTACGGTCGCGATTACATCGTGGCGTTTCATCAGGTGTATCCCGCGCTCGCGAAGGCGTATCACGTCGCCCTCGTCCCGTTTCTGCTCGACGGGGTCGCGGGCCGCGACGCGCTGAATCAACCGGACGGCATTCATCCGTCGGCCGCCGGCGCGCGGATCGTCGCCGACAACGTGTGGAAGGTGTTGAAGCCCGTGGTCAAATCGTCGCGATGATCGAGCTGCGCGAGGTCTCGAAGACCGTCATGAGCGGCAGCGAGCCGCTCACCATCCTTCACCCGCTGACACTTCAGATTCCCCGAGGGCAGTTCGTCGCCATCGTCGGACCATCGGGCAGCGGCAAGTCGACGCTGCTCGGCCTGATTGCCGGGCTCGACGCGCCTACATCAGGGCAAGTGGTCATCGACGGCGTCGACATCACGAGTCTCGACGAGGACGCGCTGGCGAAGCTCCGGGGTGAGAAGATCGGGTTCGTGTTTCAGTTCTTTCACCTGATTCCGTCGCTGACGGCGTACGAGAACGTGTCGGTGCCGATGGAAATCGCCAACGCCCCGGACGCGCGTCCACGCGCGCAGGCGCTGCTCGAAGAGGTCGGGCTCACCGGGCGGGCGCATCATTATCCGTCGCAGTTGTCAGGCGGCGAACAGCAGCGTGTCGCGCTCGCGCGCGCGCTCGCCAACGACCCGCCGATCGTCCTCGCCGACGAACCGACCGGGAATCTGGACAGCAGCAACGGCCGCCACATCCTCGAGCTGCTGCGGGACATTCACAAGACACGAGGGACCACGATCATCCTCGTGACGCATGATGTGGAGTTGGCGGCCATCGCCGACGCGCGGCTCGTGCTGCGCGACGGGCGCGTGGTGGAGCGCGTCGCATGATGTTCGTGCTTCGCATGGCCGTGCGCGAAACGCGGGCGTCGTGGCGGCGCCTCCTGTTCTTCTTCGTCTGCATCGCGGTCGGCGTCGCCGCCATCGTGGCGCTGCGGTCGGTCATTCAGAGCGTCCGCGACGGCGTCAACACCGAGGCCAAGGCACTGGTCGGCGCCGATGTGGTGATCGGCACGAACCGCGAGTGGCCCGCCGAGGCGCGGCAGAAAATCGACAGTCATCTCGCCGAGGCCGGCGCGTTCGCGCGAACCGAGACGACCGAGACGCCGACGATGGTGAGGCCGGCGGACGGCTCGAAACCGATCGCGAAGATGGCGGAGCTGCGCGCCGTGCAGGCGGCGTATCCGCTGTACGGCGCCATCTCGCTGCAGAACGGACAGACCTACTCGCACGCGCTTCTCGAGAACCACGGCGCGCTCGTTCGTCCAGAGCTGCTCACAGCGTTGCACGTCAAGGCAGGCGATCGAATCAACGTCGGCTTGACGACGTTCACGATTCGCGGCGTCATCGCGCGGGAACCTGGCGGCGGGCCCGGCGGGTTCAGCCTCGGGCCGCGGATCTACATCGACTACGCCGATGTGCCGTCGACGGGACTGCTCGGGTTCGGCAGCCGCGCGCAGCGGCTGCTGTTCGTGCGCGTGCCCGACGACAAGGTCTCGACGCTGATGGATGCGCTCAGGCGGGACTTGCGACAGGACTTCATCAACCCGCGCTCGTATCGATCGCGCGAAGATCAAATCGGACGCGACTTCGCTCGCGCCGAGGACTATCTGAGCCTCGTCGGCCTCGTCATCGTCATCCTCGGCGGCATTGCCGTGTCGAGCGTGACGCGCGTCTTCATCCTGCAGAAGATTCGCAGTATCGCGGTGCTGAAATGTGTCGGCGCGCGGAACGCGCAGATTATCGCGGTCTACATCCTGCAGGTGATGATCCTCGGTCTTGCCGGCAGCCTGCTCGGCGTCGCCATCGCGCGCGCCGCGGTCGGCGCCATCCCGCTGGCGCTCGCGTCCTCGTCGCCGTCCCTCTTGACCGAAGCGCACTACGGCGTCACGTGGAGCGCCGCCGCGCAAGGCATCGCCATCGGCGTGCTCGTCTCGCTGCTGTTCTCCGTCGTGCCGCTGCTGCAGGTGCGATTCATCAAACCGTCGCTGCTCCTGCGCGACGAGACGGTGCGCCGCCGCAAAGACTGGCTCGGTATCGCCGCGCTGGTGGTGGTCTCGTGTGCGCTCGTGGCCGTGACGGCATGGCAAGCGTCGTCTCTGCGAGTGGGCGTCGTCGTGTGCGCGGGCTTCGCGGGGCTCGCCGTCGTGCTGCAACTGGCGGGTAAAGGGCTCGTCGCCCTCGTCGCTCCGCTGGCCAACTCGAAGTCGTTTCCGCTTCGCCATGCGGTGCTGCACCTGTCGCGGCCTGGCAACCAGACGCGCGTCGTGCTGCTCGCGGTTGGACTCGGTGCGTTCTTCATCGTCGGGATCCGATCGCTGCAGGCGAGCCTGCTCGACGAGTTCTCGATCCAGACGTCCGACGATTCGCCCGACATGTTCCTGCTCGACATCCAGCGCGGTCAGGCCGACGGCGTCCGCGTGTTTCTCGGCGACAGGTCACACGGTGCGGGGGAGTTCCAGCTGATCCCGGTGCTGCGGGCGCGCGTGGTCGGCGTCTCAGGACGCGAGACCAATCTCGACGGCGCCGAGGAAGTGCGCCAGAAGGGCGTCTCGCTCGGACGCGAGTTCACGCTGACGTATCGCGATCATCTGGAAGCGAACGAGCGCGTCATCGACGGCGCGTTCTGGAGCTCGCCGTCGAGCGAGCCTGAGGTCTCGGTCGAACGTCAGATCGCCGAGCGCGCGCGCCTGCACGTCGGCGACACGATGCGGTTCGACATCCTCGGCCGTACCATCAGCCCGCGCATCACGAGCATTCGCAACGTCGAGTGGCGCGAGTCGCGTAACGGCGGGTTCGTGTTCGTGTTCCGGCCTGGGGCGCTCGATCAAGCGCCGCAGACCTACGTCTCGCCGCTCAAAGGTCCCGGCGATCCGGCCGCGCGCGCGCGATTCCAGCACGATCTCGTCGAACAGTTCCCGAACGTCACGGTGATCGATTTCCGCGACGTCCTCGAGAGGATCCGCGACGTGATGTCGAAGGTGACGCTGGCGATCAGCATCGTCGGCGGGCTCGTGCTCTTCAGCGGCGTCTTGATCCTCATCGGCGCCGTCGCGATGACGAAGTTCCAGCGCGTCTACGAGGCCGCGGTGTTCAAAACGCTCGGCGCGAACACGCGCACGATCGGGCGCATGCTGCTGTTCGAGTACGGCGTGCTGGGATCGCTGGCGGGCGTCATCGGATCGGTGGGGGCGATCGGGCTCACGTGGGGCGTGAGCAAGTATGCGCT
>MNEX01000202.1:17611-19390 GCA_001917905.1 Acidobacteria bacterium 13_1_40CM_65_14 | reverse complement strand
GTCTTCGGATTCTCGAAGACGAACAGAAACCCAAGACGACGATCGATCACCGGCAGGTGGTGAACCTGTCGTCGAACAACTACCTCGGGCTCACCACGCATCAGAAGCTACGGGAGGCGGCGCTCGACGCGACGCGCCGGCTCGGCGTCGGATCCGGATCGGTGCGCACGATTGCCGGCACCATGGAGATCCACATGGAGCTCGAGCGGCGTCTGGCCGCGTTCAAGAACACCGAAGCGGTCGTGGTGTTCCAGAGCGGCTTTGCAGCGAACGCCGGCACGGTCGCCGCCGTCTTAACCAAGGACGATGTGGTGGTGTCCGACGAGCTGAACCACGCCAGCATCATCGACGGGAGCCGGTTGAGCCGCGCGACCATCAAGGTGTTCCCCCACAAGGACGTCGATGCCGCACGCAAGATCGTGTCGGAGCTCCCGGCGGGCCAGAGGAAGCTCCTCATCACCGACGGCGTGTTCAGCATGGACGGCGACCTCGGGGCGCTGCCGGAACTGTGCGCGCTCGCCGAGGAGTTCGGCTGCATCATGATGGTCGACGATGCGCATGCCAGCGGCGTGTTCGGGAAGAACGGCCGGGGCACAATCGATCACTTCGGGATGCATGGGCGCGTGGACATTCAAGTCGGCACGTTGTCGAAGGCGATCGGCGTGCTCGGCGGCTACGTCGCCGGTAGTCAGACGTTGATCGAGTTTCTGTATCATCGCGCGCGGCCGTTTCTCTTCTCGACCTCGCATCCGCCTGGCGTCGCCGCCGCGTGCATCGCGGCGCTCGACGTGCTCGAACAGGAGCCGCAGATCATCGATCGGCTGTGGGAGAACACGCGCTTCTTCAAAGCGGGCCTCGAGACGCTCGGCTTCAACACCGGCCTGAGCCAGAGCCCGATCACGCCGGTCATCGTCGGCGACGGCGCGCTCGCGATGAAGCTGTCGGATCGGCTGTTCGAGGAGGGCGTGTTCGCGCAGGGCATCGCGTTTCCAACCGTGGCGCGCGACAAGGCGCGCGTCCGAACGATCGTCACGGCGGCACACACGCGCGACGAGCTGCAGTTCGCGCTCGACGTGTTCGGCAAGGTCGGCAAGGAACTCGAGATTCTCCATTGAACCGCACCAACCGGCTGCAGGATTTCTTCGACACCTACACGAAAGATCTGAAAGCCGAGGATCTGCAGCGGCTCTTCACGCGCGACACGCGCGAGGCCTACAAGTTCTTCACGCGCGGCACCGACATCGACGCGTTCAAGAACCTCCCCTGGTACAAGCGGCTGGTCGCGCACACCAAGCTGCTGTTCTTGGCGTTCACGATGAAGCTGTCGCCGGCGCGCCGCATCGTGTACGCCTGCGCGCTAGCCATGGCGTTCATCGGGCTGGTGAATCTTTTCCGCGCCATCGGCATAGTACAAATCATGACGCTGCCCTTCGGCGTCGGGGTCGGCGTTCCCGGACCGCTGTTCCAGCAAGGCACCTGGTCGCTGTTCTTCGCCTTCGCGTTGATGAACCTGCTCGTGCTGCTCGAAGTCGCGGACCGGCTGTCGCTGAAGAACGACCTCGAGATCGCGCGCGACATCCAGCAGGCGATGCTGCCGAGCGGGCTCTACACGGCGGCGGGCCTCGAGACGGTCGGCATCAGCCGTCCTGCCAACACGGTCGGCGGCGACTTCTACGACATCCTCCCACTGCCCGACGGCCGCGTCGTCGTCGCCGTCGGCGACGTGGCGGGTAAAGGCAGCCCGGCCGCGTTGCTGATGGCGCTGCTGCTCGCGATGCT
>MNEX01000202.1:0-17491 GCA_001917905.1 Acidobacteria bacterium 13_1_40CM_65_14 | reverse complement strand
TGCACGCGATTGACCGAAGGCGGCATCGCGCTGGGCATGTTCGACCATTCGACGTACACGACCGGACAGGTGACCATCGAATGCGACGAGCTCGTCGCGATTTACAGCGACGGGATCACCGAAGCCGAGAATCCGAGCGGCCGGCCGTTCGACGAGGCCGGCCTGGAATCGGCGCTCGTCGCCCACCGGCACGACGGCCTGTCGTCGATCGGCGCCGCCGTCGTGCGGGCGGTGGAGCAGTACACGGCCGATACGCGTCTCGCCGACGATCTGACGATTCTGCTGCTGCGCCGCTGCACCACGCCGACCCCGGTGGGTGTCTAATACGTACTCGCAAAGCGATGAACAAGGTTGGCGTCATCGTGGCGGTACTGTCGCTGTTGTCGCTGTCGGCAACGCCCTGTGAGGGTGTCGGCCCCCACGATCAAACCGCGCAGAGCAACGGCGTGGCCGTGCTGTTGCGCCGTCTCGAACAGGTCGTGCAAACCGGCGACGCCGCCGCCTACCTGACGCTGCTGGCCGACTCCGCGAATCGGTCGCGCGCGCGCGACTTCGGCGGCACCGAATTCATGCCAGGCGCCACCCGCGCCGTGATCCAGGAACGCGATCGCCAACCGCTGCCGGGCACTCTGCCCGACAACGGCTACTCGCTGCTCGTCGACGCGTTCGTCGAGTACGGTCAGCGCGCCAGAATTGCCACGTGGACGATCGACGTGAAGCGCGTCGGCGACGCCGGCAGCGATCGCGAATGGGCGATTGCGGACCAGCAGCAGGTGTCGTCGGTCGAAAGCCTGTATCGCCTGTCGGTGAACACGGCCAAGCAGTTCACGGCGCGCGATCTCAAGATTTCTGTCGAAGATCTCGAGCTCACGCTGACCGACGGATCGGTGTTCGTGGTCGACGTCGATCAAGGCGTCACCGGCGCCGTGCTCCTCGGGCACGGCCTGATGCGATTCCATCCGACGCCGGCAATCGAACAAGGGCAAGTGAAGATCTTCTGCGGCTCGGAGATACTCGAGACGAAGTTCGACGTGCTCTACACGCGCATTCATCCCAGCGATTTCGAATCGCTCGTCGGCACGCCGAATCTTCAGCCGAAAGCGGTCGACCCGCGCGAGCTGAAGCGCGCGCAGAACGTGTTTCGGGCGGAGTCGCCGAAGTCGTTCGTCCTCGATCTGGGCGACTTGAGCCGCGACGCCTGGTCGCTGCTGCCGGGGCCCGGCGATTTCCTCGCGGAGGTCCGGACGCGGCGCTTCGATACGCTGACCTACGCGCGATCGGGATCGGAAGCGGAGGACATCTCACTCTTCGATCGCAAGCGGCATCGCAACATCTCGATCTACGCGTCGAAGCAGCGTGCGGCGCTGCGGGGCCGCTTCTACAACGAAGACGAGCTGGTCGATTACGACATCCTCGACTATCAGATCGAGGTCGCGTTCAGTCCCGATCGGCAGTGGATTGACGGCCGCGCACGCCTTCATCTGAAGGTGCGCTCGTACATGCTCGGGACGCTGACGCTGAAGCTCGCCGATCCGCTCGTCGTGCAATCGATCTCGAGCACGGAGTACGGGCGGCTGTTCGCCATCCGCGTGAAGAACCAGAACAGCCTCGTCGTCAACCTGCCCGTGCCCGTTCCGCGCGACAAGGAGCTGACGCTCACCGTTGTCTACGCCGGCCGGCTCGAGCCGCAGACAGCGGATCGCGAGACGCTCGCGCTCGAACAGCGCGGCATGCAGGAAGACGTCTCAATGCTGGTCGCGGCCGAGCCGAGCACGCTGTACAGCAATCGCAGTTTCTGGTATCCGCAGGCGCCGGTCTCCGACTACGCGACGGCGTCGCTTCGAATCACGATTCCGTCGAATCTCGAGTGCGTCGCGAGCGGCGAGCTGGAGCCCGGATTTCCAATCGTGCTGCCAGGGAAGGATCCGTCGCAGAACCGGAAGATGTACGCGTTCACCGCGACCAGGCCGCTCCGCTACCTTGCGGTCATCGTCAGCCGCTTCACGCGCGCGGAGACGTTGACGGTGGCGTTTCCGGAAGGCACGTTGAACCTGGCGGTCGAAGCCAATCCGCGGCAGACCAATCGCGGCCGCGATCTGGCCGGACGCGCCGCCTCCATCGCGACGTTTTATGAATCATTGCTCGGCGACGCACCCTATCCGAGCTTCACGATCGCGTTGATCGAGAACGATCTGCCCGGCGGCCACAGTCCCGGCTACTTCGCCGCACTGAATCAACCGCTGCCGACCTCGACGCTCAACTGGCGCAACGACCCGGTGTCGTTCAGCGCGTTCCCCGAGTTCTTTCTCGCGCACGAGCTCGCGCACCAGTGGTGGGGCCAGGCGGTCGGCTGGCGGAATTATCACGAGCAGTGGATCAGCGAGGGTTTCGCGCAGTACTTCGCGGCGCTCTACGCGCAGCATCAACGCGGCGAGGAGACGTTCGGCGACGTCATGCGGCAGGCGCGGCGAACGGCGATGGACGTGACCGATCAAGGACCGATTTATCTCGGGTACCGTCTCGGTCACATCCGCGGTCAGAGCCGCGTCTTCCGGGCGCTCGTCTACAACAAGAGCGCCGCCGTCCTGCACATGCTGCGGCGGCTCGTGGGAGACGAGCCCTTCTTCAAGGGCGTGCGGCACTTCTACAGCAAGTCGCGATTCAAGAAGGCCGGCACCGAGGATTTCCGCGCCGCGATGGAAGCGGAAACCGGCAAGCCGCTCGGACGCTTTTTCGAGCGGTGGATCTACGGGTCAACGCTGCCGAAGCTGAAGTTCAGCTATCGCGTCGAGGGCAGCGACGTCGTGCTGCACGTCGAGCAGCTCGGCGATCTCTTCGACGTGCCGCTCACGCTGTCGCTGCAGTACGCAGACAAGAAGCCGGTGGATGTGACGATGGCGGTGAGCGAGCGCGAGACCGACATGCGCGTGCCGCTCGCCGGCACGCTGCGCGGCATCGACATCAGCAAGGACGACGGGACGCTCGCGGATATCGTTCGCTGACGTTGCGCCCTAACCTTGGTTAACTAGAGCAACCACGAAGGCACGAAGCCACGAAGAATGCTTTCTTGTACAGGAGGTTCTTCGTGTTTTCGTGGTTTCGTGGTTGCATTTCTTCGTGGTTTGCGTGCGGTTTATTGAAGGTAAATCGCCGCAACCCGTGGTTCGCCCTGGCGCTCGAACGGCTCGAACACCATGATGAATCGGGTGCCGCCGAGCTGATACGAACGGATCTCGCGCGTGCCAATGGGGCCGCGCTCCAGCGTCTGGTTGACGAGCGTCACCGAGGTGCCGAGCTGGCCGAGCGCATCGGCGGCGCGATCGCCCACCTTGATCTCGTGCGCGCCACCCACCATCAGCGTCGGAACAGACACGGCGTCCGCCGGTACGGCCGTAGCGGATGACGACACCGGCTCGGTGGAGCCCGCCGCGGCTGGCGCGACACGCAGCTCGCGGACGATCAACAGACCCACCAACACCGTGCCGACGAGCAACACGGCGGCCGTGAGCCATTCGCCGGTGAAGCTGACTCGAGAGCGTGGGGCGTCGATGACATGCATGACCTAACGCCTCCGGGAAAGAACTCGAGGTGGTGAGACCGGAAATGTAGGCGTACCGCCGGTCGCTGTCAAGCAAACGTACGTCACGACATGCAACGCAGAAACCGCGGAACCCGCAGAGCCAACGGTTCTCTGCGTGTTCTGCGAGTTCTGCGTTGATCGTTGTATTCTTGGTGTTTATGGACACCGTGACGCTCACGATTGACGGCCGGCAGGTCACCGTCGAGAAAGGCAAGACCGTCCTGCAGGCTGCGATCGAGAACGGCATCTCCGTGCCGTACTACTGCTATCACCCGGGCATCGGCATCGACGGATCGTGCCGTGTCTGCATCGTCAAGATCGAGAAGATGCCGAAGCTGCAGACATCGTGCTCCACGCTCTGCGCCGACGGCATGATCGTCTCCACGCGCACGCCCGACGTCGTCGAAGCGCGCGCCGGTGTGTTCGAGTTCCTGCTCATCAACCATCCGCTGGACTGCCCGGTGTGCGACAAGGGCGGCGAGTGCCCGCTGCAGGATTTTTCCTACCAGTTCGGGCGCGACCAGAGCCGGATGGAATTTCCGCGGCGCGAGTTCGACGGCGACGGCGTGAAAGCGGACGTCGATTTCGGTCCGACGCTGATGCTGAATCGCAATCGCTGCATCCTCTGCACGCGCTGCGTCCGGTTCATGCGCGACGTCGACGGCGACGCGCAGATCAACATCATCGATCGCGGCTACGGCAGCGAGATCGCGACGTTCCAGGAAGAAGGCGTGCACTCCATCCTGTCGGGCAATCTGATGGACGTGTGTCCGGTCGGCGCGATCACGACGCGCGACTATCGCTTCAAGTCGCGGCCGTGGGACAACCCGAACGCGGCGGACACGATTTGCACACTGTGCGAGAAGGGCTGCAACGTCACCGCGTGGATCAAGGCGAAGCCGGAGTGGGCCAAGGGGTCGCGGCTGATCCGGTTCACGCCTCGCTTCAATCCCGACGTCAACAGCTACTGGATGTGTGATATCGGGCGGTTCGAGTACCACTGGATCGAGGGCGATGACCGCGTGCGGAAGCCGCTGGAGCGGCGAGGTCCTGGAGAAAATGCCGCGCTCGAGCCCGCGTCCTGGCGCGAGCTCAACGCGAAGCTGGTCGATCGTCTTGCGGCCGCCGGCCGGTCGAATCCCGACAGCGTGCGATTTCTGCTGTCAGCGCACGCGAGCCACGAAGAGCTCTTCCTCTTCCGGCGCCTCACCGAAGAGCTCATCGGCGACACGAAGGGTGTCAGCGTCGTGTGGCGGCATCGCGAGAAGCCGCAGCCGGCCGACGCCAAGTTCAAGGTGCCGCCGGTCGATGCGCCGAACGTGAATGGCGCGCGCATGTTCGGATTCGTGTCGGGGAACGTGGGCGATGAAGTGCGCGAGGCCGACATTGCGGCATTGCGGAAAGCGGTCGAAGAGGGTCAGGTGTCGGCGTTGTACGTGTTCGAGCCGGGCCCGGAAGGATCGCTTGGCGACGTCGAATGGATCCTCAGCGCGCGGAAGCGCGGAGCTCTGCCGCTGTTAATCGTGCAGGGCGTCCTGATGACCGAGGTGGCGCGGGCCGCCGATTTCGTGCTGCCGGGCGCATCGTACGTCGAGAAGGAAGCGTCCTATACGAACGGGCAAGGGCGATTGCAAGGCACCGCGCGCGCGATTCCGCCGCCGGGCGACGCCCTCGAAGACTGGCAGATTCTCGTGAACCTCGCGACCGCGGCCGGCTTGACGCTCGACTACACGACGGCGGCCGACGTCCGCGCCGACATCGCCGCGCGCTTCGGCACCGTGAAAGCGCTCGACGGGATCACCGCGCTCGCCTTCGCGCGCCCGTTGGCGGCGAAGCACTGGCTGCAGGCGTCGAACCCCTCGGAGCGCTGGAAGTGGGACTTCATGTTCCAGGATGTGCCGCCGGTCAAAGGGACCGTGGACCCATCGTCGCTGCCGCTGCCACCCGGCTCGATCGCGCTCAAAGAAGTGAAGTGATTGCAGCCAACTCTCCACCACGGGGGACACGGAGGACACGGAGGAAGAATCCTACGGGAACACATGTAGGTTCGACCCTCGGTGTCCTCCGCGTCCTCTGTGGTGGAGCGCTTATCGGTGTGGCGCTCGCGCTCATGATGGCCAGCGCGAGTGCCCAAATGCGCCGCCCGCGCGCCGACGTCACGCCGCTCGTCGAAACCGAGAGCGTGGCGGCCGGATCCCCGGTGCGCGTTGCGCTGAAGGTCTCGCTTCCCGAAGGGCTGCACACGCAGTCGAACAAACCGCGCGATCCGCTGCTGATTCCGACCGAGATCACCATCGACACGCCGCCGGGCGTCACCGTCGAGGAGATCGTCTGGCCGCCGTCTACTGATTTCAATTCGGCAGGACAGGACAAGCCGCTCGCCGTGTTCGAACACGAGTTCGCGATCGGCGTCCCGCTGAACGTTGCATCGACTGTTTCAACTGGCGAGCTCGTCGTGCCGGTGAAGCTGCGCTATCAAGCGTGCGACGCGAATCTCTGCTATCCGCCGACGACGGCGCAAACGCAATGGACCATGAAGGTGGCGCCCGGCGCCTCGAGTGCGCGGCAACACGCGGAGGTGTTCGACATAATCGCGTTCGGCCACGGCGAACGGCCTTCGGCCGGCGCCGAACTTAGAACGAAGAACTCAGAAGTCAGAACCACGAGCTCAGACGCGGGTATCGCCGCCCTCGACGATTTCGAAGTCCTGTCGACCACTGGCGGCTACCTGCGCAGCAACGCGTTTCTCGACTTCATTCACAACGCCGAGCGCGGCATCAAAGAAAAAGGATTGTTCGAGGGACGCGGACCGCTGGCGATCCTCTTGATCGTGTTTCTCGGCGGCCTCGCGCTGAATCTCACGCCATGCGTGCTGCCGATGATTCCGATCAACCTCGCCATCATCGGCGCCGGCGCGCAAGCGGGTTCGCGCGCGCGCGGATTCCTGCTCGGCAGCGCGTACGGCGGCGCGATGGCGCTCGTCTACGGCGTGCTCGGCCTGATCGTCATCCTGACCGCCGGCACCTTCGGCACGATTAACTCGTCGCCGTGGTTCAACCTCGCGATCGCGATCCTCTTCGTCGTCCTCGGCCTCGCGATGTTCGACGTGCTGTTGATCGATTTCTCCAGCTACTCGAGCCGCTTCGGCGCGAGTGAAAAAAGCAGAGGCACCTTCCTGCTCGCGTTCACCATGGGTGCGGTCGCGGCGCTGCTCGCCGGCGCGTGCGTGGCGCCGGTGGTCATTCAAGTTGTCCTCTTCTCCAGCAATCTCTACGCGACCGGGACGAAGCTTGCGCTCGCCCTGCCCTTCTTCCTCGGCATCGGCATGGCGATTCCGTGGCCGATCGCCGGTGCGGGCCTCGCCGCGCTGCCCAAGCCGGGCATGTGGATGGTGCGCGTCAAGCAGGCGTTCGGCGTCCTGATTCTCGCGACCGCGGCGTACTACGGCTACGAGGCGTACAGCCTGTTCGCGAATCGCTGGGTCGATGCGACCGAGGTGGCGTCGAGCGTTCAGGAGAAAGTGAAAGAAGGATGGACGCCGTCGCTCGCCGACGGCCTCGCCGCCGCCAAGCGTGACGGCAAGCCGGTGCTCATCGACATGTGGGCGACGTGGTGCAAGAACTGCCTGACGATGGACAAGACGACGCTGGAGGATCCGGCGGTGAAATCAGCGTTGGCGGACTACGTGAAGATCAAGTTCCAGGCAGAGGATCCCGATTCACCGCCCGTCAAGGCCGTGATGCAGAAGTTCGACGCGGTCGGCCTGCCGACCTACGTCATCCTTCGATCTAAAGAACTTAGAACTAAGAAATAAGAACCAAGAACTCAGAACTTCGCGCCAGTTCAAGTGCGAGTTCTGAATTCTAAGTTCTAAGTTCTGAGTTCTGAGTTCTACACGAGCCCAGACAACTCCGCCGTCAGAATGCGCTCGCAGTCGGGGCACACAATCACGCGTCCCTTGCGCGGCAGCGTTGACGTGAAGGCGACCTGCGATCGCGTCAGCCCGACAATGCGAACCGAGGTGATGCGCTCGCGGCAGTGCGGACACCGTACCGGCTGATCCAGCGTGTACGAGGCCGCGCTTTGCCACTCGGTCAGAAGCGCGTCGGTGGCGGGCATCGTTGGGAGGTCGTAGACGTCCTCATCACAAGCATTTGTTGTTGAAGGCACTGTCGTTCTCCTTTTCAACGTACGGTGCGGTATCGCAACGGCAGTGCCAATGATGTGGGCGGTGTGCGGCGACTCGCGGCTGGTCCTGTCTGGCGCACGAACGAACATGATGACCGCGCCGAACGTGTAGCCACGAGACGAGCCGCGCGCACGCGTGCAGCCCCGTGCACAGTGTGCTCAAACGGAGCAGTCGATCACGCTTTGCTCTCCTTAGTCGGACCCGGACAGATAATCGAGTGCCGCGAGGACGCCGCCGCGGCGGAACGGGACGCGCGCCGCGGCGAGCCCCATCTCGACGCCGCTCAACGTGCCGGCGAGCATCAGATCGTTGAAGTCGCCGAGATGGCCGATGCGGAAGGTCTTCCCTTTCAATTTTCCGAGGCCGGTGCCGAGCGAGAGATCGAATCGCTCGAGAATGATTCTGCGGAGTGCGTCGGCGTCATGACCGTCGGGGATCATCACCGCCGTCAGCGAGCTGCTGTATTCGTCGGCATTCCGGCAGGTGAGCTCGAATCCCCATGCGCGCACGGCGCGCCGCGTGGCTTCCGCATGCCGGCCGTGGCGTGCGAACACGCGGTCCAGTCCCTCCTCTCGCAGCATCGCGATCGCTTCGCGCAGTCCGTAGAGCAGATTCGTCGCGGGCGTGTAGGGGAAGAATCCTGACGCGTTATCCGCGATCATCGGCGCCCAGTCCCAGTACGCGCGCGGGAGGCGCGCGGACGCCGACGCCGCGAGCGCGTTGTCGCTGATCGCGTTGAGCCCGAGGCCCGGCGGCAGCATCAGGCCTTTCTGCGAGCAGCCGATCGACACGTCGACACGCCACTCGTCGTGGCGATAGTCGATCGATCCGAGCGACGAGATCGTGTCGACCAGCAGCAGCGCCGGATGGCCAGCGCGATCCATCGCGCGACGAACCTCAGCGATGCGGCTCGTCACACCGGTCGACGTCTCGTTGTGGACGACCGCGACGGCTTTGATCGCGTGGTTGTGATCGTCGCGAAGCATCGATTCGACGGCCTCGGGATCCACGCCGTGACGCCAGTCGCCCGGGACGAACTGGACGTCGAGGCCGAGCCGCTGCGCCATGTTCCGCCACAGCGTGGCGAAGTGGCCGGTCTCGAACATCAGCACTTTGTCGTCCGGTGACAGCGTGTTCACGAGCGAGGCTTCCCAGGCGCCCGTGCCAGACGAGGGATAGATGACAACCGAGCCGCTCGTCTTGAACACGTCGCGCAACCCGTCGAGCGCCTCGCGCGCGAGCGGCGCGAACGCCGGCCCGCGGTGATCGATGGTCGGCTGCGCGATCGCGCGCAGCACGCGGTCCGGCACATTGGTCGGACCGGGGATTTGGAGAAAGTGCCGTCCGCTCATGGGGTCCACACCATATCAGATGCAACCACAAATCAAATGCAACCACGAAACCACGAAACCACGAAACCACGAAAAAGAAAGATGATTCGACGCGGAGCGGCCTGCGTAGCAGGCCGCTGTTCAGGCATCGCAAACCGGTGGACGTGCAAACTCACCATCCCAGATTGTTTGCACGTCCGCCGGTTTGCGATGCCTGTGCCGCCGCCTCGCGGCGCCGCGTCGAATCGCAGTTCTTTTGCTTTTGTGCTTTTGCTTTTGTGCTTTTTCTTTCGGACTTTCGTGCTTTCGTGGTTTCGTGCCTTCGTGATACCGCCGGAGGCCACGATCGCAGCGTGACACGTGAAAGACATTCTCCGCGAGCTTTGCGCTTGCCAAGCCGAAGCTCGCCGCTGTCGAGCCGAGCGAAGGCTGGGTCTCTGCGGTCAACGTACGTGGCCGTGATCGCCGCGTGACGCGTGTAAGATGCTGAAACCATGAGCGTGATCGCCGGTCGTTCGAAGGTCGCCACCACCTACGGCATCGTCGCGGCGAGCCAGCCGCTGGCCGCGCGCGCCGGTGTGCAAATCCTCGAGCGCGGCGGCAACGCGGTCGATGCCGCGATTGCGACCAACGCCGTCATGGGCGTCGTCGAGCCCGAGATGAACGGAATCGGCGGCGACCTCTTCGCGATCGTGTACGAGGCCAAAACCGGCGAGCGCCACGGGCTGAACGCCGGCGGCTGGGCGCCGGCCGGCCTGACGCCCGCGTTCCTCGACTCGCGCGGCATCGACACGATGCCGCAGACCGGAATCCATTCGGTCACGGTACCCGGCGCCGTGGCCGGCTGGGACGCGATGCGCACGCGACTCGGGCGGCTGCCGATGGCCGACCTGCTGGCACCAGCGATCTTCTACGCGCAACACGGATTCCCGGTCAGCGACATCATCGCCGCCCGCTGGCACGCATGGGCGCCGAAGCTCCAGGCCGATCCGAGCACGTCCGAAACGTATCTGCCCGATGGAGGCGCGCCTCGCGCCGGCGACATCTTCACCAATCCTGCGCTCGCCGCGTCACTGCGCCGTATCGCGGAGCACGGGCCCGCCGGTTTTTACGAAGGGCCGACCGCTGACGCGATCCTCGCCACGTCGCGCGAGCACGGCGGTGCGATGACGGCGAGGGATCTCACGTCGTTCGAACCAGAGTGGGTCGACCCGATCGCCACGACGTATCGCGGATGGCAGGTCTACGAGTTGCCGCCGAACACACAGGGCATCGCCGCGCTGATGATGCTCAACGTGATGGAACAGTTTCCACTCGGCGAGTCGGGCTTCCACACGGCGCCGTCGCTGCACGTCATGATCGAAGCAAAGAAGCTCGCGTACGCCGACATGCTGCGCTACGTCGGCGACCCTCGATTCGGCGGCGCGCCGGTGACGGCGATGTTGAGCAAGGAGCACGCGCGCGAGCGCGCGACGCGAATCGATCCAAAGAAAGCGGCGGCTCACGTCGAGCCGTCCGTGTTCGCGGGACTGACGACCGCCGCTGGCGGCGATACGATCTATCTGTCAGCGATCGATCGCGACGGCAACATCGTCTCGCTGATTCAGAGCATCTACCACGGCTTCGGCAGCGGGCTCGTGCCGAAAGACACAGGCTTCGCGCTGCAGAATCGCGGCGCGCTCTTCACGTTGGAGGACGGGCATCCGAACGCGCTCGCGGGTCGAAAGCGGCCGCTGCACACGATCATTCCGGGCTTCATGCAGAAGGGTGACGTCCGCGTCGGGTTCGGAATCATGGGCGCATGGAATCAGGCACAGGCGCACGCGCAGTTCGTCGCGAACATCGTCGACTACGGGATGGATATTCAGCAGGCGCTCGAAGCCGGACGCTTCACGAAGGCGACGTTCGATGGCGCTGACGTCGCCATCGAGGCGCTCGTGCCGGAGTCAGCGCGCCGCGAGCTCGCCGCGCTGGGACATGAGATCACCGTTGTGCCGCCGCGCACGGGAACGTTCGGATCAGGACAGGCAGTGATGAGCGACGGCACCGGCATCCACTACGGGGCGTCAGAGCCGAGACACGACGGCGCGGCGATTCCAGAGGCTCCGCCGGTTTTTTCGTGACGCTCGGCTAAGCGGCGATTATTTCACCGCGGGCGCGAGTGCCGGCGACAGCTCGGCGGTACGCCGCACCGGCAACGGCATCACGCGCAGCCCAACGGCCATCACGGCCGCGAGGAGCGCAAGCGCCGCGCTTCCGTAGAAGCACGCCGTCCACGAGCCGAACCGTTCGTACAGCAGCGCCGCGACGACTCCACCGAGAATCGACGCCACACCCTTCGCGCTGTACACGAAGCCGTAGTTGGACGTCGCGTAGCGCGAGCCGAAATAGTCCGCCGTGATGGCCGGGAACAGCGAGAAGACTTCACCCCAGGTGAAGAAGACGAGCACGAGGCTGAGCGTAAACAGGCCGCCCGACAGCCGGCCGATCGTCAGGACGAGCACCAGGCAAATCGCCTGAAGCGAGAAGGCGATCATCATCGTCATCTCGCGCCCGAGCCGGTCGGAGACCCAGCCCCATGAAATGCGGCTCAATCCATTGGCGATCGGGCTGAGCGTCGTGGCGAGCGTGAGCGCCGCGAGGCTGATGCCCCACGATGTCGCCACGGGTCCCGCTTGCGCGGTCACGAGCAGACCGCCGGTCGCCATCATCACGAACATAACGTACAGCGCGTAGAAGTGCGGCGTGCGCAGCATCTCCCACGTCGTGAAGTGGACGTCGTTTACTCCGGGGGCCCCTACCCCCCGGAACCGCTTCGCAGGGGCCCCAACGCCCCGGACGTCGTTTACTCCGGGGGCCCCTACCCCCCGGAACCGCTTCGCGGGGGCCCCAACGCCCCGGACGTCGTTTACTCCGGGGGCCCCTACCCCCCGGAACCGCTTCGCGGGGGCCCCAACGCCCCGCTCCGCTGCAGTGCTGGTCGTCGAACCCGATTTCACCACCGCGGCCTTCAACATGTCCGTCGCGGGATGTCTGAGGAGCTGCGCGACCACGACGATCACGATCCCCTGGAAGAGTCCCGTCCAGAAGAAGGCGGAGCCGTAGCCGCTCGTGCGAATGAGGCGCGCGATGACCGGAATGAACAGCGCCGTGCCGCCTCCGAATCCAGCCGCCATGATCCCCGCCGCGAGACCGCGTCGATCGGGAAACCATTTGAGAGCCGATCCGATCGATCCGCTGTAGACGAGCGCGGCGCCGACGCCGGCCAGCATGTAGGCGGCATAGAGCTGCGGGAGCGTCGTCGCCGATCCCATGTAGGCCCAACCCGCACCGCACAGCACGCCCGCGACCGTGATGAAGAGACGCGGCCCCAGACGATCGATCAACCAGCCGTCGAGCGGTTGAACCCATGTCTGAAAGAGGATGAACAGCGTGAAGGCCGCCGAGATCTCCGACAGCTTCCATCCGGTTGCCGCCTGAATCGGCTTGACGAAGAGCGTCCACGAGTACTGAAGGTTGGCGATCATGATCATCGCCACGAGCGACGCCCCGAGCTGCACCCAGCGATTGTTCAACCTCATCGCCCCGCCTCCAAAGACTCGAACCGAACCAAATGGGCGGGTAGTTTAGCCGATTTTGACGTTGGCTATCGACTAGGGCTGCTGTAGGGTAGCGATCGCTCCACGCGCTTCGTCGTCAGATTTCGCGGTTCTCAGGAAAGGAATGGGACTATGCGATGGACGCAGACGATGCGGAGTCGGATCGTCGGCTCACTGATTCTCCTGATGAGCCTCTCAACAGCCGAAGTGGTCGCCGCACAGGGCGGGGATGGCAGCCTTCGCGGGACGGTGAAAGACAGCCAGGGCGGCGCGCTGCCCGGCGTCACGATCACGGCCACCAGCGAGGTCCTGCTCAGTCCCAGCGTCGCCGTCACGGATGGCTCCGGCAATTACCGATTAATCAATCTTCCGCCCGGCACTTTTACCGTGACCGCTGAACTCGGCGGGTTCTCGAAGTTCCGCCGCGACGGCATCCTGCTACGGGCCGGCAGCAACTTCCAGGTCGACATCACGATGGAGATTGGCGCGCTGGCCGAGACGGTGACGGTCGCGGGCGATCCTCCGATGCTCGAGGTGACGAAACCAAGCAATGTCCTGACGATCGATGCGGAGTTTCAGAAGGAAGCGCCGGTCGTGGAAGGGAAATTCTGGAGCGACTTCCTGATGCTGACGCCGGGCGTCATCTCGCGTCCGCACAACGACGCGAGCGGCCGCCAGAATTATTTCGGCAACGCGGTCGAGCATCGCGACGCCGTGACGCTGATGGAAGGGTTGTATGCAGGCAACTACAACGACTTCAACATCAACCGTACGGGTCTGAGCTCCGAAGCGATTCAGGATACCGAGGTGAAGACCGGCGGCGTCGACGCCGCGTCGCCCATGGGCTACGGCCTCGTGATCAACATGCTGAGCAAAAGCGGTGGCAACCAGTTCCACGGCACAGGCGTCATCGCCTACCAGCCGTTCCGCTGGAACGCCAACAACGTCGGCTCGGGGACGCCCGCCACGCGCCAGGTCCATCAGTACGATTTTTCGTTGGGTGGACCGATCCGGAAGGACCGGACGTGGTTCTTCGGCGCCATCCGCTACACCGACAACAAGAGCGGCACCGGCCGCACGCCGGAACAGCTCGCGTATCACGATGCGTTCTTCCCCGGCAGTTCGCTCGAGAACAACACGATCACCGGCTATCAGCCGTGGGTGAAGGTGACGACGAAGCTGCATCCGAATCACGATCTGTCGCTCATCTATCAAGGCGATCGCCTCCTGCTGAATGTCGTCGGCGCGGAAGATTACGAGCAGGTGGAAGTGCTGTCCACTGGCGGGCCGATGTACGGCGGCAAGCTCACGTCGATCTGGGGGCAGCACCTCACGACGACGTTCTACGCGAGCTACAACACGAAAGGCGGCAACAACCTCGATAGCTACGCCTTCGACAAGCAGGGGCCGCTCGTCAACATCCATCGCGAAGCGTTTCTCAATCAGGGCGTGCTGCAGGGATCGGGACTGCTCCTGCGCGGCGGCCAGTGGTCGTCGACGGCGTGCAGTGCGTGCTTCGATCTCGATACCTCGTCGATCACGATGCTTCGAGGCGACGCGACGTACTACAAGGAGGGCTGGGGCGGATCGCATCAGATCCAGACCGGGTTCCTCGCGATGCCGCGAAGCATCTACGACAAGAACGTCCAGTACTTGAACAACGGGTTCATCGTCGAAGAGCGGCGGATGGTGAATCCGAACAACGCGGCGGCGGGCACGCTGCCCTTCCACCGGCAGTTCGTGCTCGGCGATCTGAATCTCGATCAGTCGAACGGCCGCGACAAGGACATCGGCTTCTACGCGCAGGACAGTTGGCGGGCGGACCGCCTGACGACGACGCTGGGTGTTCGCGTGGATCTCGTGCGGCGCTTCGACGTCCTCCGGAATCTGCAGCGGCAGTCGAGCACCGAAGTCGCGCCGCGCCTCGGGTTCTCGTACGTGCTGACCGCGGACGCCAAGAACGTGCTGCGCGGCACGTACGGCAAATACCATCAGCAGTTGATGGGCACGCGCAATCCGGTGCCCTCGTTTGGCGGGAACGACGCGCAGGGTCTACGGGACGAGTACGACGTGGATTCGAACGGCGTGTTCGAAACGGTGATCGTCACGCCGCCCGTGGCACGAACGATCTCGAACCTGCAGTTCGATCCCGATCTGCATCAACCAAGCTTCGACGAATGGTCGCTCGGATACCGGCGGCAGTTTCCAGGCCAAATCGCGATGGACGTCGGCGCCGTCGTGAAGGTGAACCACGACCAGTACGCGCAGGTGGACATCAACGGCTTCTATCCCGACGGACCGAACAAACCGTTCGGCGGATTTGGCAAGGTGGATCCGAATCAAGGACTCCTGTACCAGCTCACCAACAACACGTGGAGCACGACGCACTACCGCGCGCTGCAAGCCACCGTCACGAAGAACATGACGCACGGATTCCAGATGCTGTTCACGGTGCAGCGCCAGTGGCAACACCTCGAAGGCACGTGGAATCCCGCGGACCCCGCGAGGTTCATCCAGCCCGACGCGTTTCCCAACAACAAGAACATCTGGCGGACCGACGGCGTGCAGGATCAGAACAGCCTCGCGACGGGGAACACGCTCGTCAACAACCCGATGTGGAATCCCTACTCGGTGCGCATGGCCGCGACATGGCGCGCGCCGTGGGATCTCGTCGCGTCGGGCAGCTATACGGTCGTCGCCGGCAACTGGACCGGACCGGTGATCGATCAGCTCCCATCCAACAGCCCGCTCATTTCCGTGTTCGGACCGTCCACCGTCGTCTCGTCGACCGGCGTGCGGCAATCGAATCCGCTCGCGACACGCATCCGCTTCCTGTATCCGACGCGTGGCGAGGGTCAGCCTCGGGCGCCTGACGTGCACATCGTCGGGATCAAACTCGGCAAGCGCATCGGCGTCGGCAACGGACGCAACGTGGAGCTGTCGGGCGAAGTGTTCAACCTGCTCAACGCCGGCAACTTCACGGAGTTCAGCCGGCAAGGCGCGAATCGGTTCTACAATCCGCAGACTTTCAAGACCTACACCAACCCGCAGACGCCGCGCGCCGCGACACTGCAGATCGTCACTCGGTTTTGAGAGGGCGTTACGAAATCAACAGCGGCCGCTTGTAGCGCGGGTCTTCAGGCCTGCCAATGGCCCCGCTGGGCAGCCAAAGAGCTTGTGAAAGAATCACGTTGAACGCAAAGGTCGCAAAGCGCGCAAAGCATCTTTTCGAAAGATTCTTCTTTGCGGTCTTAGCGGCCTTTGCGTTCACGTGATTTCTTCACATCCTCTAACCTAACCTAAAGGGCTGCGCTTCGAGAAACCAACGAGGTCCAAGGAGAAGTCGTCATGAGCCATACGGCGAAACGGATGTTCTGGGGAATCGCGATCGCGACGCTCGTGCCGTCGCTGGCGGTGACGCTGCTGCGCGGCCAGACCAGGCCCGCGGCCGACCCGCTCTCCGACGGCGCGTCGAACGTGAGGCTCGTCGGGTTCAACGATCTGCAGGGGCGCGAGGCGCTCGTCGTCACCACGAAGTCGGATGCCGCCAACGGCAGCTGGGTCTACGTCGGCCATCACGATAGCTATTGGGACAACAAGCCGAAGATGAATCCGATCACCGGCAAGATGGAATGGAACGGCACGTCGATCCTCGACGTCGCCGATCCGGCGAAGCCGAAATACGTCTGGCACATCCCGAACGAGGCAAACAGGAATTCGCGCGGCGTGTCGGTCGTCTACGACTACAAGTTCGATTCGTCGGGGAAGGACTATTTGATCCGGAACTCGGAGGCGCTGACCGAGGGCGAAACGGGGACCGACTTGAAGTATCAGATCTTCGACATCACGTCGAGGAGCACCGACCCGTCGAAGATCTCGCTGGTCGGTGAGATTACGGGCACGCCTCCGAATTCGTGCGGGACCGGATGCGGCGGCAAGTTCATCATGCGCGCGCACAAAGGCTGGTGGTCGCAGGAGACCGGCTACTTCTATGCGGCATCCGGCGAGCCGGGATTCCGGAACATCGTGATCCAGATCTTCGATCTGAAGAATCCGAAAGCGCCGAAGTTCATCGGCCGCGCCTGGATTCCGGGATTGAAGAATGACGAAGCCCAGAGTCTCTACGAGGGTCAGTACTCGCATCATCCGGTCGTAGACGAGGACAACAAGCGGCTCTACGTCGGCTATCGGGGCGCCGGACAGGCGGCGGCGTTCGACATCTCGAACCCCGCGCAGCCGAAGCTGCTGTGGGAAATCGACATGAATCCGCCGCACCGCGGGCCGCACACGGTCTCGCCGATCGTCTACAACACGGTGCCGAACTTCGGGAAGGCGGCGCTGCCGCGCACCTATGCGTTCATCGTCGACGAGGCCGGCGGCGCCGCGGACATGGCGCCGTGTCCCGGCGGCGTGCGATCGGGATCCTACATGCTCGACATCACCAACGAGAGCAAGCCGTTCCCGGTCTCCGTGTGGCAGGTGCCGGTCGGCAACTTCTGCGAGAAGGGCGGACGCTTCGGCCCGCATCAGTCAGCGGAAACGGTGAACGGCAAGATCAACCGGTTCGAGGACAAGCTGGCGTGGCTCGCGTACTTCAATGCCGGCATTCGTATCGTGGATCTCTCGAATCCGTACAGGATCGAGGAAGTCGGGTACTACATTCCGAAGATCAACAAGAACTCGCACCCGATTTCAAAAGATCAGAAGACGGCGATTCAGATCAACGACGTTGACATCGATCACCGCGGTCTCGTGTACGCGTCGGATCGCGTGGGCACGGGCCTCTTCATCC
>MNEX01000246.1:22668-24993 GCA_001917905.1 Acidobacteria bacterium 13_1_40CM_65_14 | reverse complement strand
CTTTCCCGAGATGTGCCGCCGCGTGCGTCGGCGCGGTTGTCCTGTACGCGGCAGGCTTCGACGCGATGCCCTTCGACTCAACGCTCATCCTGAGCACGATCGATGAGCGTTTCGCTCAGGGCGGGCAGCCGACGGTTGTTCCCCGACCGAATGTTCCGCTGCAGCCGCTCGCCCAGCAAGCGCGGCGCATCGAGACCACGCTCACCTATCTGGGGCAGCCGCTCGCGCCGGACGATCACCGGCGGATCGACGACGCTCTCGCGGTGACCGACGAGGAAGAAGGCGTCCAGCAGATCCAAGCCGCACTGGACAAGTACGCGCTGGCGATCGTTCGCATCAATCCGGAGAGCCGCGTCAGCGTCGACCAGGGTCCAGCCAGGCCGGAGCTCGTCGAGAGCGGCACGCGGCTCTTTCTCGTCAAGGTGCTCAACGAGGCCAACGTCACCGCTCCTCTGCGGGTCGAGAGCCCGAACAAGGGCGACGTGTTCATCAGGTCCAATGGTTCACCGGCACCGGCCGCCGCGTTGACGGCTCGTGACGTCCGCGAACGGTGGGCCAGCATCTCGATCTACGACAAGCGACCGATGACGCCGCGGCTGTCGGGCCTCGCCGTCGAGTACGTCATCCTCGAGATCTTCAGCCGCGACAGGGGGCAGCGATCTGCGCAGCTCGCGTTCAACGTGGGGCAAGGCACGCAGGACGTTGGATATCGGAACGACATCTCGATTCTGTTTACGGCGCTTCCCGCGCGGTCGGTGCCGCTGCGGGTGCGCGATGAGAATGGAAAGCCGGCCGTTGCGTCGCTGTTGATTCGAGACGGCTTCGGCCGCATCTACCCGAATCAATCAAAACGACTCGCGCCTGATTTTCCCTTTCAGCCACAGGTGTATCGGTCCGACGGCGAAAGCGTCCGCCTGCCGGAAGGCACCTATACGGTGATCGCGACCGGCGGGCCGGAGTACCTCACGCAGACGAAGGAATTCCGGGTCGACGCCAGTGGTTCCGGCGAGCTCGCGGTGACGCTCGAGCGATGGATCGATCCGCTGAAGTTGGGCTGGTATTCCGGCGACCATCACATTCACGCCGCCGGCTGCTCGCACTATCAGAACCCGACCGAGGGCGTCTTGCCCGAGGACATGATGCGTCAAATCCTCGGCGAGTCGCTGAACATCGGATCGGTTCTGACGTGGGGGCCTTGCTACTACTATCAAAAGCAATTCTTCACGGGTCAGGACAACCCGCTTTCAAAACTCGATCGCCGGATGCACTACGACCTGGAGGTGTCGGGCTTTCCGTCCAGCCACTCCGGCCATTTAGTGCTGCTTGGTCTGAAGGATCAGGACTATCCGAAGACGCATCGAATCGAGGACTGGCCGTCATGGAATCTGCCCATTCTCGAGTGGGCGAAGTCACAGGGCGCCGTCGTCGGATTCGCCCATTCGGGCTGGGGCCTTCAGGTGCAGGATCGCGCCGTCCCGAGCTTCGAGATGCCGGCGTTCGACGGCATCGGCGCCAACGAATACATCGTCGACGTGACACACCCGAATGCGGTGGATTTCATCTCGACGGTCGATACGCCGACCGTCGCGGAATTGAGTATCTGGTATCACACGCTGAACGTCGGCTTCCGGACGCGTATCGCCGGCGAAACAGATTTTCCCTGCATCTATGACAGCCGCGTCGGTATCGGCCGCACCTACGCGCAGATCGACGGCGGGCTGACGTTCCCGGCGTGGTTGAATGGCTTGCGCAACGGTCGCAGCTACGTCTCCGACGGGAAGAGTCATCTGCTCGACTTCAAGGTGGACGGCGTCGACGTGGGTCGTGGCGACAGCGAGCTCAAGATGAGCGCAGCCCGAACGGTCAAATCGCAGCTGCGTGTCGCGGCCTATCTCGATCCGCTGCCGAACGAAGGCATCCGAAACCGGCCGACTGACCTGCAGCCGTACTGGGACCTCGAGCGCGCGCGCATCGGCACCACTCGCGAGGTCCCCGTGGAGCTCGTCGTCAACGGCAGCGTCGTGGCCACGAGAAACGTGCCCGCCGACGGACAGCTCCGCGACGTCGTGTTCGACGTGCCGATCGGTAAGAGCAGTTGGATTGCGGCCCGCATCCTTTCCTCGTCACACACCAATCCAGTGTTTGCGCTGGTCGGCGATAAGCCCATTCGCGCCTCCCGCCGGAGCGCCGAATGGTGTCTGACGGCCGTCAATCAATGCTGGACGCAGAAGGCACCCGCCATCAGGTCTACCGAGCGAGCGGACGCGCGGGCTGCGTACGATCATGCGCGCGAGGTGTACAAACGACTCATCGCCGAGTCGTCTA
>MNEX01000246.1:0-22556 GCA_001917905.1 Acidobacteria bacterium 13_1_40CM_65_14 | reverse complement strand
GTGACGCACTCGCTCTCGTTCGACGCGAAGTATGCCGCCGCGTACGCGATATCGAGCGGCGTGAGCAGGCGGCCGAAGGGTCGCGTCGCGATGGCCTGCGCGATCCACTCCTCGCCCTTGCCCTCTTGTTCGCGTTTCACGCGCTGCTCGCCTTCGGTGAGCGTCCATCCCACGTTGATCTGGTTCACGCGAATCCGGTCGCGGTTCAGAAGCGACGCGGCGTTTTTCGTCAGCGTCATCAGGCCGCCCTTGGACACCGAATAGGCGCCGAGCTTCGGCTCGCCGACGTAGGCGAGGACCGATCCGATGTTGATGACCGACCCGCCGCCGCGCGCCCTCATGGGCGCAATCGACTCCTGCAGCAGTATGAACGGCGCCCGCAGATTCACGGCCATGATCGTGTCCCAGCGCGCAACGGCGATGTGCTCGAGGTCGCCGCGTCCGGTGTCGGCGGCGTTGTTCACGAGAATGTCCAGGCCGCCAAAGCGCTCCACCGCAAAGCGAATCAACGCGCGGCAGACCTCCTCGTCCGTGAGATCGCCGTCGAAGTACTCCGCATCGCGCCCAACCGCCTTGACGCGGCGGACCGTCTCGACGCCGTCGGCGCGGTCGCGTCCGTGCACCACGATGTTCGACCCAAGGCCGGCGAAATGCTCCGCGATGCCGCGGCCGATCCCGGAAGTCGATCCGGTCACGACCGCGACCTTGTTGGCGAGGTTGCTCACGGAACCAGCACCGACTTGATGACGCGGCCGTCGTGCATCGCCGCGAATGCCTCGCGCCACCCGTCGAGTGGTGATGTCAACCCGACGATCGCATCCGGAAGCGTCAGGCGGCGGTCGAGCAGATGGATCACGCGTTCCCAAATCGGAAAGTTGTGGCTGAAGGAACCCTGCAGCCGGATATTTTTTTGAACGAGCGGATTGATGTTGATGGGTACGAGGTCGGGCGACCAGCCGACCTTCGTCACCTGCCCATCCGGACGCGTGAGCGCCAGCGCAATATCGAGCGGCCGGCTCGCGCCCGATGCGTCGCACACGAGATCGGCGCCGAGTGGATTGAGCCCGCGGACGACGTCCTCCACGTTTTCCCGCTCGGCATTGACGACGCGCGTCGCGCCCAGCCGCATGGCGGTCTCGAGCCGCGGCGCATCGCTCGAAAGACCGACGACGATCAACGGATCGGCGCCGGCGAGCGCCGCCATCCGTGCGCACAGCAATCCAATCGGCCCCGGCCCGATCACGACGACGAGATCTCCCGGACGGATCGTCGAGTTGACGCACATTGCGTTGTAAGCGACCGCGTGCGGCTCGGCCAGGCATGCGAGCTCGAACGGCAGCGTGTCTGGAATGCAATGCAGGCAGCGCGCGGCGACTTTGACGTACGACGCCATGGCGCCGTCGATCCCGTAGCCGAATCCTTTGCGATGCGGACAGAGGTTGTAGCGGCCGGTCCGGCAGAGCAGACATTCGCCGCACACCTCGGCGGCCGTCTCGGAGACGACGCGATCGCCCTCGCGAAAGCTCTTGACGTTCTTCACGGGACGCCCGGCCTTCGCGACCGTGCCGGCGAACTCGTGGCCGAGAACCACCGGGACGTTGACGGGCCACGAATGCGTGTTGTACGCCTGGTGAACGTCAGACCCGCAGACCGACACCGCGCCGACACGGAGCAGCACGTCACCGTCGCCGATGTCCGGCACGGCGACCTCGCGCAGCTCCACCGCGAGCGGCTCGAGCGCGTAGTGAACGACAGCCGATTGCATCTGGTTATCGACCCCGAATCTCGCGGCAGATCTCGCTGAGCACGTCCCGAAGCCCGGCGCCTGTCGCCGGCTTGAACTCGTCGGCATCGATGACCAGTGGTGCGCCAAGCACGACGAGCGGCGCGCCGCGCGACGGACACTCGATCGCCTGGCGGATCGATAATCCGCCCACGGCCTGTACCGGGATCGACACGGCGCGGACCACCGCGTCGAGCTCGTCCATCGGGCTCAGCCCCGGCACCATTCGGCGCTCATCGTACCCGATGTGATGGACGATGAAATCGACGCCGAGATCTTCCATCCATCGCGCGCACGCCACGCGATCGCGCGCGGCGAGATTGTCACCCATGACCTTGACGCCGAAGTCGCGTCCCGCGTCGACCACTCGCCGGATCGTGGCCTCGTGCGCGCGGCCCATCACCACGACGAGATTGGCGCCGGCGTTGGCCATCATCTCCGTTTCGAGATAGCCGCCGTCCATTGTTTTGAGATCGGCCACGATTGGGTGATCAGGAAAACGGCTGCGGAGCTGTGCCACCGCACGCAGACCTTCCGCCAGCAGCAGGGGCGTTCCCGCCTCGAGCCAGTCCACGCCGGCGTCGACGGCGATCGCTGCCGTGTCGATCGCCTCGTCCAGCGTCGTGAGATCAAGCGAGATCTGGACGATGGGAAACGTGAGGCGATCGAGGTTCACTTTTTTGCACTGGCGCCGGGGCCCCGCCCCCGGCGCGAGCTGTCGCTGATGCCTCGCGGCAGACCGCTCGGCATGGCCGCAGGCGCTGCTGCTTTGGCGTCGATGTGCTCCACGCGGTAGCCGCCTCGCAGCCTGTCGCTCAGATAAATGCCCGTGAAGATCACCGCGACGACGACGGGCAGGATTGCCCAGATCGACAGCACGCGGTTCGCGCCGTAGTGATCGTTGATCCAACCCATGACCGGTCCGGCGATCGCGGTCGAAAACGCACCGGTCGCTCCAATGATCGCCAGCAACAGTGCGCCGCCCCGCGGGAACCGCTCAGACGTGATGCCCAGCATCGTCGGCCACCAGAACGCGGTCCCGGCGGCGAAGAGCGCCGCGGCAGCGAACGCGGTAAAGGGCGTGGTCGCCGTGCCGAACAGGAACAGTCCCGTCGCAGCCGCGACGGCGGTGGAGGCGATCAGCGCGACTGGCGACACGCGATGCGCGACGCCGGCCAGGAATTGTCGCATCAGATACATGATGCCGTTCACCCAGACGAGCACGAGGATGCCGGCCTGCGCGGAGCTCTTCATCACGTCGTTGAAAATGTTGCTCACCCACTGACCTGGACCGAGCTCGGTCGCTGCCGTGAGCCACATGCACAACCAGATCACCAGGAACAGCGGCCGAAGGATCTCCCTGAACATGTCGCCAAACGGCACGCCGGCCGCGGCGCGTTCGGTCGGAGGGAACCGCTCACCGGCGAACAAGAGCGCATACGTCACCGACGGCACGAGCAACAGCAGCATCTTCGCCTGCCAACCGGTGTAGGGCGCGAGTGTGGGCGCGTAGTGTCCGGCCTGCGTGAACAGGAAACTCAACACGCCGCCGATGACGATTCCACCCGGAAACCAGGCGTGGAGCGCCACGAGTCGACGCGTCTTGTCGTTGGAGTAAATCGTCGCGACGAGCGGATTAATGGTGGCTTCGACGAGGCCATTGGCGATGCCGATGACGAGCGTGGCCGTGAAGAGGACGGCGAAATTCGGCGCCGCGATCGTGGCCATCGCTCCGCCGATGTGGCCGATGGCGGCGAGCCGGAGGAGCGCACCCATGCCGAGGAGATCGCACAGCGGGCCGCCCAGCAGGATCGAGAAGCCGAAGCCCCAAAACGCGGCGCCGGCAATCCAGCCGACGTCGGTCTTGCTCAACGCAAAGAGCCGCTCGAAGTCGCCCATGATATCGCCGCGAATCGCGAACGACATGGCCGTCGCGACGAGCGCGATGCAGCTCGCGATGAACAATCGGTGTGGCGTGGTCGTGGCGGGTTGCTGGCCGAGCGAGCGTGCACTCATGAGCCTGGGAATCTAGCACGGAGCTCATCGCGCAGTCGCGGAGTAATCTTCCGTTTCAATTCGCGCGCGTGTGTCCTGCTCCCAGGCCACTGGATCGAGCCCTCACGTGCTGGTCGTCGGCATCCAGAGGCCCTCGACGATATCGCACAGGACGCGCCAGAGGTCGCGCACGCTTTGAGCGAACATACGATGATTATGGCCTACTCGCGCGTCATGTGGACGGCCATCGCCGGCGTGGTCGTGGTGGTCCTGCTCATCGGGGCGCTGATGCTCGTGATCCGCCTCATCGAGCCGCAGCTCGCGTTCTTCCCCACCGCGGGCGAAGACGTCACGCCGCGCGATTTCGGCGAGCGATTCGACGCGCTCACCATCCCGACAGCGGACGGCGAGCGGCTTCACGCGTGGAGCCTGCCGGCGGACTCACCTCGCGCGCACATTATTTACTTCCACGGCAACGGCGGGAACCTGTCGGTGTGGGCGCCGATTCTCGTGCGGCTGCAGCATCGCGGCTACTCGGTGCTTGCGGTCGACTATCGCGGCTACGGGCTGAGCACCGGCCGGCCGAGCGAGCGCGGGCTGTATCGCGACGTGGATGCCGTCCTCGATCACGTGTGGCGCGATCGCGACCGCCGCGCGCCCATCGTCTACTGGGGCCGATCGCTCGGCGCCGCGATGGCGGCGTACGCCGCGAGCGTCAGGCCGCCGGATCGCGTCATCCTCGAGTCCGGCTTTCCGGATGTCAGGACCGTGGCGCGGTCGTCGCCGCTGCTCGCGCTGCTCACGCCCTTTTCGTCGTACCGTTTTCCAACGGCGGAGCTGATGCGCGGTGTCCGCGCGCCGGTGCTGGTGATGCACGGCGATCGCGATCGGGTGATTCCGTTCGCGCTCGGGCGCGCGCTGTTCGAGAGTCTCGGCGGACCAAAACGGTTCGTCACAATTCCAGGTGGCGATCACAACGACGTCACGCCGCTCGACGCTGACGCGTACTGGTCCGCCGTCGATGCGTTCATCTCAGGCACAACGTAAGACGGCTCGCGGAGTACGATGAACGCGAAGGTCGCAAAGAGCGCAACGAAAACCACGCGACATTCTGTCTTTGCGGCCTTCGCGGTCTTTGCGTTCTACGTCGCCCTGGTCCTGTGTCAGCACAGACACACCGCTAGACGCCGACGTACTCGGGCGCAGAAGCACGTCGCCGAACAGCGCGCTCGGCAAACCTGCCGGCGCGAAGCAACTTCGCCACGGCGGTCGCGAGAACCGACACGCCGATGGTCAGCAGCGCTCCGAGCTTGGCTTCGTTGAGCACCGGCCCCACCGGGAACGCCACCGTCGCAAAGAACAGCGCGAACGTGAAACCGGTGGACGAGACCAGCGCGACCACAATCATGTCGCGCCAGGTGACGTGGCGCGGCAGACGCAATCCCGCCGCGACGGCGAACGCGAGCGCGAGCAGCGTACCGGCCGGCTTGCCGGCAAGCGCCGCGATCGCGATCGCCCATGTGCCTGTGCCGACACCGCGCAGGACCACGCCCGCGTTCGTCAGGCCGAACATGAACAACACCAAGTGCCCGGGATATTTCCACGTGCGGTGAAACCGGCTCAACGCGTCGCGCGCGCCGAGCGGCGCATCCACCATGAATCGGCGAGTCCGCGAGGTGCGCGGCAGAAACGGGACGATTGGTACCAGCGCCAGCGCGGGGTGCAGACCGGTCAGGAACAGGCCGAACCAGGAAATCGCGCCGCTCACGAGCACATACGGCCAGAAGCTTCTGACGTCACAGCGCCGCATCACAACCGCGGCCGTGATGGCCACCATCGACAGCGCGATGCCGGCGCCGGCGTGGATCTCGCCGATCGGGTACCGCAGCTCGAGCACCACGAGGCCAATCGCATTGCTGACGATGGCGGTCAGCACCAGAAACGGGATGACGCGTTGAGAGCAAATGTTGCTGGCGACGAAGTACGTGAACGCGACGTCGGTGGCGCACACGATTGGCCAGCCGGGCGCCAGCACGGAGCTCTCGTCGCCCATCTGCAAATACCCCAGATAGACGAGGACCGCACCGAGGCAACCGCCAGAAGCGGCCGCCACGGCGAGCATCAGTCGTCGCCACGTGTGCAGCGCGCCATCGGGCGCGGCGGCTTCCACGACTTCACGCGTCATCAGCGCGAAGAACAGCGCCATGCCGACGTCGTTCACCATGAACGACACGCGATGGGCGAACGTGAAGTAGCTCGCAGGCCAGTTGTTGGCCCAGCTCAGGGCGACGGCCGCACCAACAGGCAGGAAGAGGTAGTGGTCGATCGCAAAACGGAATGCGCGAGTCATGGCCGTGCCTCTCGATGAATGACACCCGAATCAACGATCTGTCCCGCACGCGAAATCGCCTCGAACGTCATGTCGTCTCCGGTGATGTCGACCAGCACGAAGCTCTGATCCTGCGCAAAGGCCGCTGCGGTCATTTCCGATGGCCGCACGTCACCCTTTCGCAGTTGCCCAGCGGCGCCGGCGACGAAGTAGTGGACGCCGTTCTGCGGCTTGAGGCGTTCGTAGATGTGGTCGTGTCCCGAGAAGACGACATTCACGTCGTACTTCACGAACATGGGCTCGAGCACCACGCGCAGATCGACCTGCGAGCCGTGGCGGCCGCCGTCTGAGTACAGCGGATGATGGAAGTAGCAAATCTTCCAGTCGTCGCCCGCGTTTCTGAGTGCGTTCTCAATCCATGTCCGCTGTTTCGGATCGAGATAATCGCTGTCGAGCACGAAGAATCGGACGTTCTTGACGGTGTACGTGTAGTAGCGCTCGCCGCCCATGTTGAAGGGACCGTAGAAGCGGTTGTGTTCGTTGTCGTGGTTGCCGAGCGCGGCGTAGAAGCGCACGCCGGCGTCGAGCAGCGGCTTGTACGGCCGCTCGAACTTCTGGACGAAGTCGTCCGGCCCCTGATGGCCGTAGATGTTGTCGCCGAGCATGATCACCAGCTCGAACGGCATTCGCGTTCGCGCCGCGACCATCTGGCGGGCGACCTCGTACTGCACGCGGTCGCCGGTGCCACTGTCGCCGATGACCGCAAACCGGACCGAGCTCTGAGTCGGCGCGCCGCCGGCTCCAGGCAGAACGCCGAGAACGCCGAGAACGATCGTGACCAGTAATCGCACCGCGCACCTCGATTCAGAACGCCGTCCGTTGTCCTTCCTCGATCCGCTCGAGCAGCCGCTTCACGAACCGCTCGGCCACGGCCGGTTCGTATCCGCCCGCGCGGAATGCGTCGATCCACTGCGCGTAGCTGAGGCCCCCGACGAGCTCGGAGGCCCACTGCACTTCCTCCGGCGTGATGCGGTGCTTCACCAGCTCGCGGTGCCAGCCGTGATAGTCGAACTCGACGAACCCGTCCTTGACGTCGGTGATGAACGGGTCGCGCTCGAAGAAGTCGATGACGCCGCGCTTCGGATGCAGGCGCGAGGTTTCTCCGAGCGCCGTCCCGAGATCGCGGACGACGTACCAGCGCTCGACCTGGTCGCGGGAGGTCTTCACGTCGTACAACGAGTTGTTGACGTTCTTGAGATCCGAGCTGTTGAACATCATGAGGATGACGAGCAGTCCCTGGTACGGTTTCGTGCCGACGAACGGGTTCTGCTGCCAGGACCACTCGCCCACCTTCTCCATGGACCGCAGCTTCAACCGGAATCGGCCGCCTGGGGCTGTTCGCACGCCCGTCTCATCGCGCATCGTGAACGCCGGGAGAAAGTAGACCGGCGGCTGGTGATAGCCGGCGGCCGACAGCACGCGTGACAGCACCACTTCGATCGGACCTTCGGCTCCCTGGTGATTGTTCGGCGGCTGCTTCACGTGCCACTCGCGGCCCTCGGGATCAGTGACGATCACGCCGGGGTTCGTTCCGTGCTGTTTCTTCGCGAGGAAGGTGTAGGTCGCGTGCGGATCGGGCGCGCGCTCCACGCCCCACGGTCCGTAGAAGAGATCGCGCTCGGGCAGGTCCAGCGGCTTCTGCCAGAGCTCGGCCATGTGCGCGTCCCACGGTGCAGCCGTGGGCTGCACTTTGGGCGTGCACATCGGAACGTAGACCGCGAAGAGCGCCGGCACGATGCAGAACGGAATGCGCGTGAACATGGGATTCTCCTCTTCGAGTCTCATCCGAAGACAGCATTGTGAAATTACTCTCGCCACCACGGAGGACACGGAGGACACGAGGCTCACAATTATTCAAAACAGGATTTGGCCTCCGTGTCCCCCGTGTCCTCCGTGGTGGCGAGCTCAATCCTGCAACGCGATTTACGGGACGTACGGCGCAACCGTGCGCTTCGAGAACGACAGCGGCGGAGTGAACGACACCATCGCCTGCATCCCTTCGCTGCCGCGCGCCACGTCGAGCCGCATGAGCAGATGCGTTTTCGAGTGCACACGAACGCCGACGCCGTAGTCCTTTCTCAGCTTGTGCATCGACAGCGCATCGACGGCCGGCGCGACGGCTCCGGCGTCGTAGAAGACCGCTCCGTCGAGCGCGCGAGCGACGCGCCACCGGTACTCCGCGTTCACCAGCAGCAGATCGCGATCGCGGAAGCGGTAGTCGAAATACCCGCGCAGACTATGCGCACCGCCAAGCGCTGGCAGGAGGTAGAACGGCACCTGCTGGCCCGGACCGGTCTGCGACACGTCCACGCGGCCTCTGATCGCGGCGACCGAATGCTCCGTGACGGGCACGTAGTGCGCCGCTTCGATCTCCACGCGCCGGAAGCTGTAGCGTGAAAAATCGCGATCGTGAAATGCGGCCAGCGACGCGCGATACCGGCCGCCGCTCGCCGGGTATCCGGGCACGTCGCGCGTGTCGGCCTCGATCGCGAGGTCGGCGTGGACGTAATTCGGTTGATTCGTCAGTCCGGGTGCCGACTGTTCGTCGAACCGCTCGTCGGTGGACGGGTGCAGCGTGCTCGTGCCGCGCGCGATGTCGGCGCCACGAAGCACGCCGGCGCGTCCAGTGACCGTGAGCCAGGGCTTCGCGTGGAGCGTCGCGAACCCCCCGGCGTCGAGATATTTCAAGCGGTAATCGGTCTGGTCGCCTTTCAGCGTGTCGCTGCCGACGCCGAAGAAGTTGATCTGCGTGAAGTCCTGGTACTTCACGTGCGCCCCGAACGAGACGCGTTCGCCGATGCCGCGCGGCCACTCGATCTTCCCCTGCAGCATCTGGTACCGGCGCCACGACACCGCGCCCGACACGTCGACGAATATCCGATCGCGGAGCAGATAGCGACGGTAGCCGGGGCCGACCGACACGCCCGAACCGGTGATCAGTCCGCCGAATTCGGGATAGAACCCGTCCGGAGCGCCGGCCGCTCCGTCGACTTTCGCTTCGGTCCACGCGAGCGTACGAGCCAGCCGCCCGGGGACCACGGCCGCGCCGTCGGATGCTGCGTCCTGCGCGGCGACGCTCGGCGCCCATGCGCACGCACACAGGAACAGCCAGGCCCAACAAAATCGTTTCCTCATCGAAGCCTCCTTTTGCTCAGGTACAACGACGAGGCGGGACGATCCGAACAGGTGTGTCAGAAAAGGCGGAAGAACGTGGCGAGACGGCCCCGCGACGGCCGGCGCGCGCGCACCCGATCGTCGTCGGCAAGCGATCGCAGCACGAGCTCGAGACTGAACGCGAGATCGTGCGCCGATTGGAAGCGCGCGTCGCGATCCTTTTCGAGACAGTGCCGCACGATGTCGTCGAACTGCGGAGGGATCCGTTGGTCGCGATCGCGCAGCGAGATCGGCTCCTCTTTCAGGATCGCGTGGAGCGTTTCGACCGCCGAATCGCCGTGAAAGGGCGCCGTCCCGGCGAGCATCTCGTACAGGATGATGCCCAGGCTGAAGATGTCGGCCCGATGGTCCGCGGGAACACCGCGCACTTGTTCCGGCGACCCGTACCCGACCGTCCCGACCAGAATCCCGGGCTCGGTGGAGATCGACGAGTCGCACCTCGCGCAGCCGTTGGTCTCGCAGTCGCCGCATGCGCACGCCAGCGTGTCCTCGCGAACCTTCGCAAGGCCGAAGTCGAGGATCTTCACGCGGTTGTCGCGCGTGACGAAGATGTTCTCCGGCTTGAGATCGCGATGCACGACGCCGAACTGATGCGCAGCCACCAGCCCGCGCGCGATGTCGAGCGCGTATCCGACCGCGGTGCGGAACATCAGCGCGCCCGCTTTGATCCGCGCTCGCAACGTGCCGCCGTCGAGCAGCTCGGACACGACGAACGGCACGCCGAGATGCGACCCGACGTCGTACACCGCGACGATGTTCGGATGGTTCAAGCGGGCGGTCGTGCGCGCTTCCTGCGTGAAGCGGGCGAGGCGACGGGAGTCGATCGTGAACCGCGGCGCCAGGACCTTCAGCGCGACGTTCCGGTTCAGGCGCGTGTCGTGGGCCCGGTACACTTCGCCCATCCCGCCACGCCCGATCAGGTCGTGCACCTCATAGCGACCCAGCTGCGATCCGGTTGCAATAGTGGTCACATCAGCCTCAACGAACCTGATGCGCCAAACCGAACAGGAGAGGCCCGTTAGGTTGTTCGCTCGGACGGTCCGCGGCGTTATAGAGGATCGAGGATCAGGGGTGCATTCGCTGAACCGGAGACGGGCGCGTCAGGTCGGAGCGGCTATCGCCGTGACTGGGTTGGAGTTCGCGCTTCAAACCACGCCCCGAAGCCTCTATGATACGCACCGTCATTCCCCACAGCTCGCAGTTCCATCGCCGGCGGCCATGGATGAGACCCGTCTGGACACGACTGTCGATCTCGTCGAACGGGTGAAATCGGGCGACCGCGAGGCGCTCGATCAGCTTTGCTCGCGATTCCTGCCCGCGCTGCGGCGCTGGGCCAGCGGACGTCTGCCCCGGTGGACGCGCGACGTGATGGACACCGACGACCTCGTGCAGGAAACGGTCGTTCGCGCGATGAACCGCATGGGTACGTTCGAATCGCGACACGAAGGCGCGCTGCAGGCGTACCTGCGACAGGCCGTCGTCAATCGCATTCGCGACGAAGTGCGGCGTGCGACGCGCGCGCCCGCGTCGGCCGAACTGGACGAGAACCTCAGCGACCGCGCCGCGTCGCCGCTCGAGCAGGCGATCGGTCACGAAGCGATCGAGCGATACGAGGCGGCGCTCGCGCAACTCAAGCCGGAGGAACGCGAAGCGATCGTCGCGCGCATCGAGATGGAGTGCAGTTATCAGGAAGTCGCCCAGGCGCTGGGCAAACCGTCCGCCGATGCCGCGCGCATGACGGTGAGCCGGGCGCTGCTGCGGTTGGCCGAGGAGATGACCCGTGGGCAGGCCTGACGCCGCTGCGCTGTTGCCGCTCGCCGAATCGATCGCCGACGGATCGGCGATCGACTGGAATGGCGTCGAGGCACGCGCGAGCGCCGACGATCAAGCGATGATCCGCCAGCTCCGCATTCTCGCGGAGCTCGCCACGCTCCACCGGACGCTGCCGGCGGATCCAAGCACGCTGCCGAATATGTTCGCCGCCCGCCGCGCGTCAGCCGCGCCGGCGACCGGTCGATGGGCGCAGTTGGATCTGATCGAGCGCATCGGCGGCGGTACATACGGCGAGGTGTACCGCGCCTGGGACCGTCACCTCGAACGCGAGGTGGCGCTGAAGCTGCTGCGTGCTGACGAAGCAGTGGCCGACCCGCAGGCGTCACGCATCATCGCGGAAGGCCGTCTGCTGGCGCGTGTGCGGCACCTGAATGTTGTCACCGTTCACGGCGTGGCGGTCCACGACGGACGCGTGGGTCTGTGGATGGAGCTGGTTCACGGCGCGACGCTCGAGCAGGTCCTGTCGAAGCAGGGACCGTTCAGCGCGCGCGAAGCGACGCTGGTCGGTATCGATTTGTGCCGCGCGCTCGCCGCGCTTCACAAGGCGGGTCTGATTCATCGTGATGTGAAAGCGCAAAACGTCCTCCGCGAGGACGGCGGCCGGATCGTCCTGATGGACCTCGGGACCGGACGCGAGATCGGGCCGGCCGGACGTGAACCGGTGTCCGATTTCGCGGGCACGCCGTTGTATCTGGCGCCGGAGATCTTCGAGGGCGAGCCGGCGAGCGAGCGCACGGATCTGTTCAGCCTTGGTGTCCTTCTGTATCACCTGGTCACCGGATCGTTTCCCGTGCGCGCCGCCACGATCGACGAACTGAAGGCCGCACACGCGCGGCGCGAGCGCACGCGGCTGCGCGACGCACGTCCGGATCTGCCGACGGCGTTCGTGCACGTGGTCGATCGCGCGATCGCGAGCGACCCGGGCGAGCGCTACGCCAGCGCGGGCGCGCTCGAAGCCGATCTGGCGAAGGCGCTCGACGGTGCGGCAAGACCCTCCGTCCAGGCATCGACGAGCGATGCGCCGTCAAGACGCTACCTGAAATGGGTGCTGGCTGCGATGGTCCTCACGGCGGTCGGATTCTCAGTGGTCGCGGCGCCGTGGGTGATCTCGCGCCTTCGCCGATCGCCGCCTGCCGAGCCGCGCACGATCCGGTCGATCGCCGTGCTGCCGCTGACGAATCTCTCGGGCGATCCGGCGCAGGAATACTTTGCGGACGGCATGACCGACGAACTGATTGGCACTCTTGGACAGCTGGGCGGCATCAACGTCATCTCGCGCACGTCGGCGATGCGGTTCAAAGGCTCCAAGCAACCACTGCCAGAGATCGCGCGGCTGCTGCACGTCGACGCCGTCCTGGAAGGGTCAATCCTTGTCGCGCCGTCGCGCGGATCCGACCAGTCGCCCGGTTCGAAACGAGTCCGGATCAACGCGCGGTTGATCTACTCGGGCACCGATACGCAGTTATGGGACCGGACGTTCGAAGCCGTCCTCGCCGACGTCCTCACGCTTCAAAGCGAGGTCGCCAAGGCGGTCACCGATGGAATCGGCGTGCGTCTCACGGCGCAGCAGCTGGCGCCGCACGGTAGTCGCGGGCAGGATTTCGACGCCTTCGACCTTTATCTCAGGGGACGCTACCACTGGAACAAACGAACCAAAGACGACCTCGGACGCAGCATCCAGTATTTTCAGGAAGCGATCGATCGCGGCTACACGCCCGCGTACTCAGGTCTGGCGGACGCCTACAACCTCCTAGGGTTTTATGGCTTGATCCCAGCCGCCGAGGCGCGTGCTCGCGCGCGCGCGGCGGCCACCAGAGCGCTCGAGCGGGACGATACCCTTGCCGAGGCGCACGCCTCGCTCGCATTCGTCCACGATCAACAACTCGAGTGGGACGCGGCCGAAGCGGGTTTCAAGCGCGCCCTCGCCCTGAAGCCCGGGTACGCCACGGCGCACCATTGGTATTCGTTGTATCTCCTGCAACGGAGCCGCTTCGACGAGGCGATTGCGGAAATCATGAAGGCACTGGCGCTCGATCCCCTGTCCAACGGCGTGAACGGACAGCTCGGCTACGTTCTCTTCTGTGCGCGGCGCTACCCCGAAGCGATCGCACAATTGGAAAAGTCGGTGCAGATGGATCCCACGTTTGCGAGAAACCATTTGCAGCTCGCGGAAGCCTACGCCCTGACGTCGAGCTACGACCGGGCCCTTGCCGAAGCCGGAAGGGCCGCCGCGGTGGGCGGCAACGACGCGTTACTCAGAGCCGATGTCGGTTTTTTCCACGCGCTGGCGGGCCGCCGCCGTGAGGCGCTCAAGATCGCAGATGAGCTCATCGACCGTTCTAACCGGCGGGAAGCCGGCGCGGCCCGAGGACTCGCGGTGGTTTATGCCGGCCTTGGTAACCGCGACCGCGGCATCTACTGGCTGGAGCGAGCGCGAGAGGTGCTCGATCCCGAGATCGCGGATATCGCCGTCGATCCACGCTTCGACAACCTCCGTGGCGATGCGCGTTTCCCAAAAATCCTTGCAAGCATGGGTCTCGGACAGTAGGATTCCCCGCGCGAACACCTCCACGCATTCACGTTTCTCATGGAAGGCGCCTTTATGAGCGAGAGCCTGAGCAGCTTCCTGGTCGATCTTGCGTCGGATCCGAATCAGATGGCGCGGTTCCTTGCCGATCCCGCGCGCGTCATCGATGCCGCCAGCCTCTCGGCCGAAGAACGGGCTGCGCTGCTGGCGCGCGATTCGGTGCGGCTTCGCGGCGCGCTCGGCGCCTCGCTCGTCGAATGGAAATGCGGGGTGGCCGGTGGCGGAAGAAAGGGCGGCGGGAAGAAAGGCGGCGCGAGGAAAGGCGGCGGGAAGAAAGGCAGCAGTAAAGGCGGCGGGAAGAAAGCAGGAGCCAAGAGAAGGTAGTTGCCCGTATCGCGTTGCGGTCCTCCGAGGTCCAGATTGTCTTGAACGGCCCGGTCATGGAGCGCCCGGCGCGCCGCGGCTCGCTGGTCATCGTCGGCACAGGCATCATGCTCGTCGGCCAGGCGACCCTCGAAGCCGTCGCCTGCATGCGGCGCGCAGACGCGCTCTTCTATCACGTCCTCGACCCCGCAACTGAAGCGTGGTTGCACCGGCTCAACGCGGCGGCCGTTTCATTGAAGGATTGCTACGCCGAAGGGAAGCCGCGCCAAAAAACGTATCGCGAGATGACCGCCCGCATTCTGGCGGCGGTGAGATCCGGGTTGGATGTGTGCGCCGCTTTCTACGGTCACCCCGGAGTCTTCGTCAACCCGGCACACGATGCCATTCGCCGAGCGCGCCGCGAAGGCTTCTCTGCGCGTATGCTGCCCGGCATTTCCAGCGAAGATTGTCTGTTCGCCGACCTTGGCGTCGACCCGAGCGACAACGGCTGCCAGAGCTTTGAGGCAACTGATTTCCTGGCCTCTCGGCGCCGATTCGATCCGACGAGCGGGCTGGTCCTGTGGCAAGTCGGCATGCTGGGCGAGTCGAGCGTGAGAGCCTACATGTCCTGTCGTTCGGAGCGACTGCGGGTACTGGCGGCGTTCCTGCGGCGGCACTACCCCACACACCATCCGGTCGTGCTGTACGAGGCGGCGCAGTTTCCGACCTGTGATCCGATGATTAAGCGGACGTCGCTGGCCAATCTGACACGGCAGCACATCATGCCGATGACCACTTTGTACGTGCCCCCAAAACCAGCTCGCCCGGCGGATCGGCGCATCGTGGGATGGTTCGACGAGGCTGATTAAAACGGACACCAGCGGCCGGCCATCGGCAGGTGGCCTCGCACTTTGCCGATCGCCGCGGCGACATCGCAGCCGGCGATGAAGGCGCGGCCGTCCTCCTTCGCCAACCGCGCCGCATGCCGGCCCAGCGCTTCGGCCTGCGCGAAGAGGTACGGGTGTTCGTTACGCCACTTGTCGCGCCAGTCCGGCGCCTCGACGGCTGGGCCGATTCTGGCGACGAACTGGCGCCGGAGAAATTGAACGGCCGCGAGGTCAATCCACAGCCCTTTCGCGCCGCGGCGCACGGCGAACAGGGCCGCGCCGAAGATGTCTTCGATGTCGTTGAGAGGGTTGTTAGGCATCCCAGGTTCCATAACCATCTCAACGAACCGCAGAGCCGGACCGAACAGCCGTCAAGCCGGTCGAGTGCAGGGCCTACAGCGACCTGAGAAACGCCAACAGCAACGCCACGCTCGCGGCGTCGAGCGCCGCGAACCGCTCGCTCGCGCGAGGCGCGCGCCTGCCCATCGTGTCGTTGAATCGCCAGCTCGCTCGTGGTCGCGCTGGCGTCGTGCAGGAGCCGATTCACGCTGCGCAGCCCCCACAGCGGCGCCGTCCGGATCTCACGACCGGTCGCCTGTCCCTGCACGATGCCGTCGCCAAGGCTGCCCATGTCGTGCAGGAGGAAGTCCGAGTACGGATGGAACGTTGCGCGGTTCAGTGCGGCGACGGGGCTGGGTCCGGTCTGTAGCGACGCCCGGTGACAACTCCCGCACCCGATCTCGTGGAACAGCGATTCACCGGCCGTAACCTCGTCGGTGATCGTCCCGCGCGCCGGCGGCGCGAGCATCGTCATGAAATCGGTGAGCGCGGACACGTCGCGGCCATCGTCGTTGAGCGCCGGTGTCAACAGAGGACCGCGCGATCAAGACGATTCGCACGTCTCGACGCCGTTGCATTAGGATCGCCGCATCCGGAGGAGCGCCTCATGGCGAGCTACACCTTCACACTCAACGGACGATCGGTCTCGGCCGACTCCTGGGATCCGGCGCAGCCGCTGCTCTACGTGCTGCGCGATCAGTTCTCGCTGCACGGCACGAAGTTCGGCTGCGGCTCGAGCCAATGCGGCGCGTGCACCGTGCTGATGGACGGCCGCGCCGTGCGATCGTGCTCGACGCCGGTGAGTCGTGCCGCGGGGCGCACGGTCACGACCATCGAAGGTCTCGGCGCGCCGCAGAAACCGGACCGCGTACAGGCCGCGTTCATCGCCGAGCAGGCAGCCCAGTGCGGCTACTGCACGAGCGGGATGATCATGACCGCGGCAGCGTTCCTGTCGCAGACACCGAAGCCGACACTCGAGCAAACGAAGCAGGCGCTCGTCGGCAATCTTTGTCGCTGCGGCACGCACACGCGCATCCTGCGCGCCGTGCTCCGCGCATCACGCGCATAGCGACGCTCTGTTCTGGATACACGCGAGCGCCACGGCGCGAGCGTGTCAGCGAGTGGGGGTGGGGCCCCACGAGAGAGTAAAAAAAGATGACCAGCACCATCGTCTCGCGACGCGATCTCCTGAAAGCGGGCGGCGCTCTGATTGTGAGCTTCTCCTTCGACGCGGCGCTGCCGCGATGGGCGCGCGCGCAGACGCCGGTGCTGCCGAGCGATGCGGCCAAGCCGCTCGATCCGAGTCAGGTCGACAGCTTCCTCGCCATTCACGCCGACGGCACCGTCACCGTCTACACCGGAAAAGTCGACGTCGGCACGGGACTGCGGATCGCGGTCGCGCAGATGGCCGCCGAGGAGCTCGGCGTGCGGGCCGATCGCATCACGATCGTCGACGGCGACACCGGAGTGTGCCCCGATCAGGGCGGCACCGGCGGCAGTACCGGTCTCACGCGCGGCGGCGCGGAAGTTCGACAAGCGGCGGCGACCGCGCGGCAGGCGCTCCTGGCGCTCGGCGCCGCGCGGCTCAATCGTGCCGCCGCGGATCTCACGATCGTCGACGGCGACGTGCGACCGCTTTCCGGCGGTGCGGGCATCGCCGTGGGCGCGCTCGTCAGCGATCGCCGGTTGTCAGTGAAGGTGGATCCCAAGGCGCCGCTCCGTGAACCATCACGGTACACGTCGGTCGGCAAGCCGCTGCCGCGACCCGACGTCCCGGCGAAGTGCACCGGCCGCCACACGTACGTGCACGATCACACGCTGCCCGGCCTGCTCCATGCGCGCGTCCTGCGTCCGCCGGCGATCGGCGCGACGCTCGCGTCGATCGACGAATCGTCGCTCCGCGGCATTCCCGACGTTCGCGTGGTCCGCGTCCAGAATTTCCTCGCGGTCGTCGCGAAAGACGAATGGGCGGCGGTGCGCGCGGCAGGCGTGCTGAAAGCGACGTGGACCGAATCGCAGACGCTGCCCGGCAGCGACGGCCTCGATCGGTGGACGCGTGCCGCGGCCGTCGAGCGCGATCAAGCGGTCGTCAATCGCGGCGACGCGCCGGCTGCGCTCTCCGGCGCAGCAAGGAAATTCTCGGCGACGTACTTCTGGCCGTTTCAGAGTCATGCCTCGCTTGGCCCGTGCTGCGCCGTAGCCGACGTGCGCGGCGATGCGGCAACCATCTGGTCGTCGTCTCAAGGCACACACGGTCTTCGCGCAAACTTGTCGAAGGTGTTCGGCCTCTCACCGGAGAAGGTGCGCGTCGTGTTCCTCGACGGCTCCGGATCGTACGGAACCAACGGCGGCGATCATGTCGCGGCGGATGCCGTGCTGCTGTCGAAGACCATCGGTCAGCCGGTCCGCGTGCAGTGGTCGCGGCCGGACGAGACCGGTTGGGATCCGAAAGGTCCGCAGCAACTGCTGGACGTGCAGGCCGGACTCGACGCCAGCGGCCGCATCGTCGCGTGGGACACGCAAATGTGGCTGCCCAATCAGGCGCCGGGCTCGCGCGCGCTGCTTGCCGCAGAGGCCGCCGGTCTCACGCAGGATCATGGACAAGGCGCCGGCGCGATCACACAAAACGGCGATCCTCCGTACGAGGCGGACAGCGTCCGCGTCCTCGTGCACTGGTTGAAGGAAACGCCGCTGCAGCTGTCGAACCTCCGCGCGCCGGGAAAAATCGCGAACGTCTTCGCCGTCGAGAGCTTCACCGACGAGCTCGCCGCCGCAGCCAGCGTCGATCCGATCGCCTTCCGGCTGGCGAGACTGAAAGATCCACGCGCGATCGACGTGATCAACCGCACGGCGCAGGCGTTCGGCTGGCAGCCGCGACCCTCACCGAATCCGCAGGCGCGACAAGGGCGCATGCTCGTCGGCCGCGGCCTCGCGTACATGCGGTACAAGCAGGCCGAAAATTATGTCGCGATCGCGATGGAGGTCGCGGTCGATCCCGCGACCGGCCGCGTCGACATCCGGCGCGTCGTCTGCGCCCACGACTGCGGGCTCGTCGTCAATCCCGACGCGCTGAAGAATCAGGTCGAGGGCTGCATCGTCCAGACCATCAGCCGGACGATGCACGAGGAAGTGACCTTCGATCGGTCGCGCGTCACGAGTGTTGACTGGGCGAGCTATCCGATCCTGCGGTTCACTGAAGCGCCGCAGGTCGAGGTGCTGCTGATCGATCGACCGGATCAACCGCTGCTGGGCGCAGGCGAGGCCGCGACCGCACCAGTCGCCGCAGCGGTGGGCAACGCCGTCTTCGATGCGACCGGCGTCCGCCTGCGCACGGTGCCGTTCACTGCGACGCGCGTGAAAGCGGCGATGGCCACGCGATCCACCGCGTAGCCAAATCGTGCAGCGGCCTGCGCTAACAGATTTCGCACGAGGCGCGCCGCGTAAGAATTGTTAGTAACTGTTCACAAACGGTGCTCGAGCTAGGTCCCAATCAACAGAATCGGTGTCGCCAACGCCTTGACTATTGGGAGGTTATCCCGCCGCGACCACCGGCCGTCCGGGGCATCTCGATTGCGTGATCGGCGCCCATGCGCCAAGCCCCTCGATGCCGATTCGTTGCCGCCCTATTCCTCGTCGCGGCGCTCGGTTCGTCGCCGTCGGCACAAATCGGACTGACGGCGAACTGGCTTCCGAAACTCGACCCACTTCTTCAGCGGCGCGCGTCGCTGCTCACCGGCCATTCGCGCGTGATCGTGCGCGCCGGCGACGCCGCGTCGCTCACGCTGGTCAGCGGGCTCATCACGCAGGCGGGCGGGACCGTCGGTCGATCGCTGACGATCATCACGAGCGTGTCGGCGGACGTGCCGAACGTTTCACTCCCGCTGCTCGCCGCCAATCCGCTGGTCGCGCGCCTTTCACTCGATCGGGTCATCGCCGGCGCGATGGAGCGGACCGCCGCCACGGTCGGGGCGACAGCCGCTCGCGAGCAATTCGGCTACGACGGATCTGGCATCGGCGTCGCGATCATCGATTCAGGCGTGACGCCATGGCACGATGACCTGAGCGATCCCGCGGCCGGCGGCTCGCAGCGCGTCGATCGATTCGTCGACTTCGTCGACGGACGCCAGGCGTCGTACGACGACTACGGTCACGGGACGCACGTCGCCGGCATCATCGCCGGCAACGGATTCGATTCCTCGGGCCGACGGTCGGGCATCGCACCTGGCGCCCACGTGGTCGCGCTGAAGGTACTCGATGGAGCGGGACGCGGACGCATCAGCGATGTGATCGCGGCGCTCGACTACGTCGTCTCCAACAAGGACGCGCTGAACATTCGCGTCGCGAATCTGTCGGTCGCGACGGGCGTCTACGAATCGTACAACTCGGATCCGCTCACGCTCGCGGCGCGGAGTGCCGTCGAGGCTGGCATCGTCGTCGTCGCGGCAGCCGGCAACAACGGACGCCGGCCGGATGGCCGCACCCGGTACGGCGGCATCACCGCGCCCGGCAACGCGCCCTGGGTGCTGACCGTCGGCGCATCGAGCCACATGGGAACCGTCGATCGCGCGGACGACACGATTGCGGCGTTCAGCTCGCGTGGTCCTACGGCGATCGATCGCGCCGCCAAGCCTGACCTCGTCGCGCCGGGCGTCGGCATCGAATCGCTCAGCGATCCGGACAGCTCGTTCTACGCGGCGAAGTCGCCGTACCTCCTGAGCGGAACGGTCGCGACGTCCTATCTGCCGTATCTCAGCCTGAGCGGCACGAGCATGGCCGCGCCTGTCGTCAGCGGCACGGTGGCGTTGATGCTGCAGGCGAGTCCCTCGCTGACACCGAATCAGGTGAAAGCGATCCTGGGACGGACGGCGGAATCGTCTCCGCGCTACGACCGGCTGACGCAGGGCGCTGGATTCCTCGACGCCAAGCACGCAGTGGAGCTCGCACGAAATTGGAGCGCGCCCGATCTGTTCGTGCCGTGGATGACGACGGGCATCGTCATCGGCGCAAACGACGACGACGGCGGCCTCGTCTGGGGCACCAACGACGACGATGGCGGCGTCGTCTGGGGCACCGACGACGATGGTGAAGGCGTGGTGTGGGGAACCAGCTGCAGCGATCCGAGCTGCGAGCCGGTCGTGTGGAAGAACCCGTGACGAACCCGGCAGATCGTCTAGTGTCGCGTCTCCGAAGTGCGTTGTCGCACCGAGGACCCGATAGTCGACGTCGCGCACCGTCCGTGGCAAGGCGCGAGGAGGGAGAATACCGGGAGTATTTGACCGACGAGCAACGCCGCGGGGCGGGATGCATCGGCGGCCGAATGCAAACGAACTTCGGAGACACGACACTGGGATGGCAAGCGCAGCCGCAGGCCGTACGACGGTATGCGGCCGCGGTCATGGCCGCGGGTGTCGCGACGCTCGCGGCGTTGTTCCCGTTCACGTATCCGCGCCCAATGCTGTTCGCCGTTCTGCTCATGACGGCGTGCCTGACGTCGGCCTGGAAAATCACGCTGCCGATTTCCCTCACGAGCGGCTCGACGCTGTCGGTCACGCATGCCGTCAATCTCATGGCGCTGTTGATGCTCGGGCCGCGACATGCGGTGCCCATCGCGGTCGTCGGCGCCTGGGCGCAGTGCACGTTTCACGTCAAGCAGCCGTACCCGCTGTACCGAACGGTTTTCAGCATGGCCGCCGAAGCGTTCACGATGATGGCGAGCGCGCTCGCGTACGCGTGGCTCGGCGGATCACCTGGACCGGTGACGCTCGTCGATTCGGCGAGACCGCTCGTCGCCGCCATCGCGACCTACTTCGTGGTGAACACCGGTCTCGTGGCCGGCGCGATTGCGTTGTCCACGGGTCGATCGGTCTGGGCGGTGTGGCGCGACGATTTTCTGTGGAGCAGCACGAGTTTCACGGTTGCCGGCACGGCGGGCGCGGGAGCCGCGATACTGATCAACCGCGGCGAGCAATGGATTGCCGTCCTCATGCTCGCGCCGGTGTATCTGACCTATCGCATGTATCGACTCGTCGTCGGACGACTGGAGCTGCTCGAGCGCGAACGGGCCGCACGAGCGAATGCGGAGGAAGCCAACCGGCTGAAGGATCAATTCCTCGCGAACGTGTCGCACGAGCTGCGCACGCCGCTGAACGCCATCCTCGGATGGGCCGACATCCTGCGGCGCAACGGCGCGCTCGACGATGCACGGCGCGCGCGCGGCTATCAGGCGATCTACGACAGCGCCAAACGCCAGGCGCAGCTCATCGACGAGCTGCTCGACGTCGCACGCATCATGTCGGGCAAGCTCGCGCTCGAACCGACGGCGGTCGACGTGCAGGCGATTGTCCGCAGCGCGCTCGAAGTCGTGCAGCCGCTGGCTGACGCGAGCCGCGTCCACGTCGACGTCCACAGTGACGGCGCGGTCGGCGCGATTCGCGGCGACGGCGCGCGGCTCCAGCAGATTCTCTGGAACCTGCTGACCAACGCCGTCAAGTTCACACCCGCGGGCGGCGCGGTTCACGTCAACGTCCGCCGGACGCCGACGATGCTCGAGATCGCGGTGACCGACACGGGCTGCGGCATTCCGCGCGAGTTTCTGCCGTTCGTGTTCGAACCGTTCCGCCAGGCGGACGCGTCGACGACGCGCCATCACGGTGGACTCGGACTGGGGCTGTCCATCGTCAAACACCTCGTGGACGCGCACGGCGGCACCGTCACGGTCGACAGCGACGGCGCCGGACGCGGTTCGACATTCACCGTTCGGCTTCCCGTCGTCGCGATCTCCGCGGCACAGCCTGAACCGGCGACCACCGCGCCGGTCGCCGGTGTGTCCCTTCACGGCATGTCGATCCTCGTGGTCGACGACGACAAGGAGAGCCGCAACATCGTCGCCGAGTACTTGCAGGGCCATCAGGCGATTGTTCGTACGGCCACGTCGGCCAGCCAGGCATTCGAGGTCCTGCAGCGCGAACACGTCGACGTGCTCCTCGCCGACATCGCGATGCCCGGCGAGGACGGCTACGCGTTGATCCGGAAGCTGCGCGCGTGCACCGCGCCGGCGCTGGCGTCAATCCCCGCGGCGGCGCTCACCGCCTTCGCGCGCGACGAAGATCGCGAGCGCGCGCTCCAGGCCGGCTTCCACCTGCACCTCGCCAAGCCGATCGATCCGCAGTCGCTCGTCGACGCCGTGGCGAGCCTCGCCAAACTGCACGTCACCGCCTAGTGTCGCGTCTCTGAAGTTCGTTGTCGCACCGAGGGCCCGATAGTCGA
>MNEX01000183.1:6809-12296 GCA_001917905.1 Acidobacteria bacterium 13_1_40CM_65_14 | reverse complement strand
GTAAAAAGCACAGCCTTGCCACCCGGTAGCACTTGGGGCCACCGCTGGCTGGCCTCGCCTTCGGCGAGCGGCGTCACCTGTCCTGGCATTCCTCCATCGGAGGACACCCGCATCAAATGTCTGCCCGGCGCGGAATCGGGCTCAAAAATGATTGTGCCGTCCTCGCTCCACGCCCCGCCGCGACCGTTCGGAGCGTCGCACAACGTGATGGCCACACCGCCCGTGGCAGCAACCTTCTTCAGCTTGCCGCCTGCGAAAAATCCGATCCAGTGGCCGTCGGGCGAAAAGAACGGGCTCTCGGCGTCGTCGGTCCCCGGCAACGGCATCGCCTTCAGTTGGGTCAGTGGTCGAACGTAGATCTGGGGGCTTCCACCTTCGTTTCTCTGCGCGACAAACGCAACGGAGTCCCCTGCGGCCGAGAGGCTCATGGCGGCTCCCGGACCGATCGTCAATGAGACGTCGGCGCCCAACTCGGTGCTCAGTCGCACCGGGGCAAGCGGTGACGCCTTCGGCCACGTGGCCAAGAGCAGGAGCACCACTACGAATCCCGCGGCGAGGAAGCCGGTTGCCACCCACGGCACGACGCGTTGCCAGGTCGGCAGCGTTCCCGCAATCATGGCCGCACCGGTCTCTTCCGGCGCACCGGCGAGCAGATCCTCGATTTGCACCCGCGCATCGCCGATGTCCCGCAGTCGGCGCTTCGGATCCTTGTCCAGACAACGGCGGAGAAGTTCTCGGAGGCGCGGCGACACGGCTGGCGGGAGTGCCCGCCAATTCGGGTCCGTCTTCAGCACTGACGCCAACGTGTCGGAGATCGTGGCGCCAGTGAACAGCCGATCCCCCGTCAGCATTTCAAAGACCACGACGCCGAACGCCCATATGTCGGCCCGTTTATCTACCGGCTTTCCGCGCGCCTGTTCCGGGCTCATGTAGGCCGCCGTGCCGAGGATGCTTCCCGCTTGCGTGACCGCAGGCGTGGTGATGACCGGCGAGTGCGACACATTCGCTGCACCGTCGACCGGTTCCATCGCCTTCGCCAAGCCGAAGTCGAGCACCTTGACGGCGCCGTCTGGTCGGAGCTTCACATTGCCTGGTTTCAGATCGCGGTGGATGATCCCAGTCTCGTGGGCCGCTTCGAGCGCATGCGCGATCTGCTTCGCAATCGGGAGTGCCTCGTCGAGTGGAACCGGTCCTTGGGCTATCCGGTCCGCGAGCGTCGTCCCTTCAACCAGTTCGAGGATGAGCGCCGCGAGGCCGTTCGCTTCTTCGACACCGTGGATGGCGCCAATATTTGGGTGATTCAACGCCGCAAGCGTTTTTGCTTCGCGTTGAAAGCGAGCCACGCGTTGCGGGTCGGAGATGAACAGTTCCGGCAGGATTTTGAGCGCGACCTCCCGATCGAGCCTTGTATCGCGTGCGCGATATACGACTCCCATTCCGCCAGCGCCGATCTGGGCCGTCACTTCGTAGACGCCAAGGCGCGTACCGGGACTGAGGGTCAAACCGTGGTGGATTATACGGGCTGGCGGCGTCGAGGGCGATGCTCCTGAGTGACGATAGGACTCTAGCTTAGCTAGCGGAAGTGAATCGGCGCGGGACACAGGTATGGGTGAGGAGACGGACGCGCCGACTCATCTCGACAGAGCCGTTTGAATCAGGGTCCCGGCGTTTGCTGTCGGATTTGCATCGACCTTTCGCCTGGAACACGCGAAAGTCTGCCATCTAAATATTCGATATGGGTGTTCTCGCGGTTGTACAAGCTGCACGCGTCCGACGCCGACGCGCGCGTCGCCTCGAGAGCGCGCCGATCCACCGCACAGGTACCGCCGTTGACGATCTCGCGCGTGTCCACGGTCGGTCCATCCGAATTCAGTGTGCATCGTGAGGCCATGATTGCGTATCACGAAATCGTGCAGCATTCGGTGATCCCCGCTGGCGCGCACCAACACTAGATCACCGCGTTCGATCCGCTCCCCGTCGACCTCCGCGCGATTCATTGAGTCTCCGCGTACACGAAGCAAGAAGAGCTGGCCGATCGATCGTCCAAAGAACGACTGCGGTATGCGGACATAGCCTTGGATGTTCTCCTCAGCAGTCATAAGCGGGCCGGCGGGGCCTTCTCCAACGAGCGGGACTGGCCCGCGTATCCACGCCTGCTCCGGTGGGCGTCGCAGCCGGATGCCACGCGCGCCCGGCCAGCGCTCGATGCTCCCGCGTCATCGAGCGCGCGTAAATCGCGCAAGGCAGTACGCGTAGATCCGACCTTCAACATCCGGCGCAGTTTCTTCCACGCTCGGCGGCACCCGTGCTCGACGATTCGACGCCCGTATTGCGTCTAGAAGCTTTTCGCGGGTGATAAGTGGCATCCCTCCGCGTCGAGATTTAGAATACCGCTCAAGCGAGGCATCCATGAACATCTCCCTGTGTGCACGTCTGTCGGGCACCGTCGCAGTGATCGGCTTTGTCATCGGCGCATCGCTCGTGGCACAGCAGCCACCGACTGCTCCGCCCCCTGCAGCCGCCACCCGTCCGACGCCGCTGCGTTCACCTGAAATCCATCCGGACCGTACCGTGACGTTTCGCCTTCTGGCGCCGAAAGCCACCGAGGTGGCGCTCAACGGCAGCTGGGACAACGGTACCAATCTGAAGATGACGAAGGACGACGTCGGCGTCTGGTCCACGACGATCGGCCCGCTCGCCTCGCAGCTCTGGGGCTACTGGTTTATGGTCGATGGCGTGAAGGCGCTCGATCCCAACAACGCGGAAACGCAGCGCGACGGCGCGCGCTACGACAATCTGCTGATGATCTCCGGACCGGAGTCCGAGTGGTGGGACTTCAAGGACGTACCGCACGGCACCGTCCAGGCGGTCTGGTATCCCTCGCCCACGCTGAAGCTCGCGAGCCGTCGCATGATGGTGTACACGCCGCCGGGATACGAGACGAGCAGCCAGAAGTACCCCGTCTTGTACCTGTTGCATGGCGGCGGCGGCGACGAAGATGCGTGGCTCACGATGGGGCGCGCGAACATCATCATGGACAACCTCATCGCCGTGGGCAAAGCGAAGCCGATGATCGTGGTGATGCCGAACGGCAACGCCACGCAAACCGTGTCGCAGGGCTTCGGGTACGGCCCCACGCCAGCGAGGCAGTCCGTTCAGGCGCCGGCGCCGCCGGCGGTTCAGGCGGAACAGGCGACTGCCGGACGGGCGGGAGCTCCGGGTGGCCGGGGCGGCGCGCCACAGCCGTACGCCGGCTCGTACCCGGAAAGTCTCGTGAAGGACGTGATTCCGTTTGTCGAAAAGCGCTTCCGCGTGCTCGCCGCGAAGGGTGATCGCGCGATCGCGGGACTCTCGATGGGGGGCGGGCATACGCTCGCCGCGACGAACAACAACCCCGGCACGTTCGCCTACATCGGCGTCTTCAGCTCCGGTCCGCAGGTCGTCGATGAGACGTTTCAGAAGCAACTCGAGGCAGTCAAGGCCGGTGGCGTGAAGTTCTATTGGCTCGGTGCGGGCACCACCGACATGGCGCGCGAACGAACGGTAACGCTGTCCGAGCTCGTGAAGAAGGAAGGGTTCAACACGACGTATCGCGAGATCCCCGGTCGTCATTACTGGTTTCTGTGGCGCGATTTTCTCGTGCACTACGCGCAGATCGCGTTCGTGCCGCCTGCGAAGTCGTAAGGACCTTGCTTGTCGCGCGGGCCTGACTCGGCCGCGGGCCTGGCCCGCCAGTCGTCGGCGGGTCCGCCACTCTTGTGGCGTGTCCGACTGACGTAGAATTCAACGACGAACGCTCCCTGCCCGGAGGGCTTCTGTGGTCTACACGTATCCGCGAAGAGCTCAAAACGCGGTCAGACCGGGGAACATTCGAGCTCGGCTCCTCGCACGCCGATGATAGCCATCGCCCGTTTGGTTCTCGTCACGCGACTTGCGTGAGCCACGTCACAACGCGTTCCTAACGTGTCGGTCGCAGATCGATGATTAGATTTCCTGCGGGTGCGTGACTGCGTATTCCTGGTCAGACAACATACGTGGTGGTCGCAGTTCTCCGATTCCGCGCCTACACGTTCGTTTCGAGCCGCGTGAGCACATACGACACCGCCATCGATGACATAGGAGTCGAGCGCGAGCGTTCGATCATATCGAACGCCAGTTCGTCGGCTGCGTCGAACGGCAGTTCGAGCCGATTCGCGCAGATCGCCTGCCGCGCAAGTGGTACCTCGAACACCTGTACCGAAACGCCCGCTTTCGGCCGTGCGAGCGTGACTTCACGAGCATGCTCCGCCGCGCAAGACAGTTCGGTCCGGCTCACAGCTGGCCGCGGAGATTCATGCCAAGTGCTTTTTTGCGTCCTGCAAATCGGGCGTATCGAAACCCTCGGTAAACGACGCGTAGATCGGCTCGAGAAGCTGTTTCGCTGCGCGCTCTCTGTCCGCCGCCGTCCACAGACGCACGATGGTGACCGTGGCCCTGAGCTCGAGCGAGCGCGCTTGCTGCGAACGTGCGACGGGCGAGCGCCTTCTCCAAACATGACTGGGCGGCCGTTCGCGATTCGAGGAGCGCGCCCTTCAGTCGCAAGAGTTCAGCTTTGTAGTAGCTACCGCCGGTGTGCTGATCGGAAAGCGCCTCCTCAATAGCCGCGAGCGCCTCGCTCGGACGATCGGCCGCGGCAAGCGCGTCCGCGAGAATGCCGAGCAGATGCGGCACGAACTGGCGCCACTCCACGCGTAATTCAGCGACGATGCCGCGCATCTCCGCCAACCCCTGGACGACACGACCGAGCATCACGAGCGCCCATGCGTTGAACAATCCGGCCTTCGCGATCTCGTGGGTCATTCCGTACGTTACGCGCGAGGCTCATGCCGGCTTCCGCGTGGGCCAGCGAGTCTGACGGCTCACGCCGAAGTTGGTGCACCATTGCGTTGACAACGTGAGCGTTGACGATGCTGAAGGGATGCGCGATCTCGCGCGCGATTGCGAGCGCGCGGCGTGCATGCTGCAACGCCTGGTCAGGATAGCTGTCGGCCACTCGCAGAGATCATGGCCTTGCGCCGGTGTGCTCGTACCGAGACGGCGCATTCGAGCCTGTGATCCGCAAATACTCACGCCGCGCTTCGGAACTCGTCATCGGTTCGAGGCGGTACTCGTGCTGAAGGCGGCGAGACTCGTTCAGCCACCGAACCGTAACTGTCGCGACTCAGAGCGCCACGTGAGACTGATATCCTCGGCCGCTTCAACTAGCCGGTTGGCGCGCGGTGGCGATCACATCGCAAATCGCCGACAGTTCGTCCCAGCCTTGCCCTTCAAAATCGCCGACAGCTGCCGATTCCAGAACTCCATCGCGGCGCGTTTCTCAGCGTCGTAGCCGTATCGGTCGTAGACCGCGGTGATGTTTTTCTCCTCGGAGTGATTTAGGATGCGACTGATCACGAACCGTGGCACGCCACCGCTGGCCATGAGGCTCGCGGCGGTGCGGCGGGGATC
>MNEX01000183.1:0-6763 GCA_001917905.1 Acidobacteria bacterium 13_1_40CM_65_14 | reverse complement strand
TGCGCTGCGCGAGTCGCCGCCCAACATGCTTGTAGTCCCCCATGAAAGACTTCGGGAAGACCCATACGATCTTCTCATTGCGCGGGACGCCCTTCAGGATCTGCCGTGCGCTCGCGTTCAAGTAGACGCGGTGACCGTGCCTGTTCTTCACGAACGTGCCAGGAATCGTCCAGAAGTGTGACGTGGGATCCATGTCCTGCCACCGCATCTGCAGGAGCTCGCCGCCGCGCTGCGCCGTGACGAGTCGCAGCCGAAACCAGGCGCACACGTAGGGGTTCTGCGTCTCGCAGGCGACCCACAGCCTGCGGATCTCCTCGTCGGTGAGCACCCGCTCGCGCGTCGTCTCCTTCGTCGGCTTCTTGACACCGATTACCGGATTCGCGGTCGGCGGCACCAGACGCTGCTCGGCGCCGAACGTGAAAATCCTCGAGACCAGCGCGCGAAGGCGATTCGCCGCGACGGGCGCACCCGCGCTGATCTTGGCGTTGAGCAGCGCCAGCAGATCCTCGGGCGAAATCTGGGCGGCGGCTCGACTCTTCCACTTCGGCAGCAACGTGGCGTTGATCTGCCGGTCGTCTTCCGCCCAGCTCTTCTTGTTCGGCTTCGCGTGACCGTCGATGTACGTCTGCGCCAGTTGACCGAACGTGACCACGTCGCGCGCCGCGCGCTTCTCGACGACCGGATCTCCCCCATGCGCCACCTTGCGCTGCGCCTCGAGCGCCAACTCTCGGGCGTCGACCAGTTTCACGGCCGGGTACCGACCCAACGTCAGGCGTTTCTGACGACCGTTCTTGTCGCGGTAGAAGACCGTCCACGTGCGGACGCCGTTAGAGGTCACCCGCAACGACAATCCGGCCGTCGCATTGTCGAAATAGTCGACACGCCCCATCGCCGGCGGTTTCAAACTTCGAATCGTCGTGTCGTTGAGAATCCGGCGCCGTTCAACCCGACGGGCGGGTTGGGAGAACGGAATGGCTTCCGGCATGGAGAACCTCCCAAGAGCTCGGAATTGTTACCCCCATGTTACCCCGAGCCCTCAGAACGGTCAAAAAGTGGTCGGGATGGCCGGATTCGAACCGGCGACCCCCTGACCCCCAGTCAGGTGCGCTAACCAGGCTGCGCTACATCCCGATTTTGGTGTGACCTACCGACGCGACGTGCGACGTGCTGACGACGATCGTGACGATCCGTTACGTGACGGCGCCGCTTTTCCTCTCGACGGCTTCACGCGACTCGCCGGTATCGCGCGAGGACGGGAGGCCGATGTCATGGCCGGCGCGGCGAGCTGATAGTCGTCGCGCACGCCGTTCGATCGCGACAGCAGATCGAGAATCGATCGCAGGCCGCGCTTCACTTCGGTGAGCCGCTGCCGCGCGTTCTGACCGATCAACTCGTCGATCACCGGCGCATCGGCCGCGACTGGCGCCGCCTCCTCTTCGAGCCGCCGCCGCGCGCCCGCGAGCGTCAGCCCTTCGACCAGCAGCAGATGCTTGATGCGCAGCACCTGCTCGACATCCGCGCGCCGGTACACGCGCGGGCCGCCCGCGGTCTTCGACACGCCGAGCTTCGGAAACTCCGCTTCCCACGAGCGCAGCACGTACGGCTGCACCTTGACGAGATCGCAGACCTCCACCGCCTTGAACAGCGCGCGATTGGGGATCTCGACCTGAGCGGCGATCTCCGGCATAAGCGGTGAAAAGTATAACAGGTACGCTCGGCGAAAGCCGTCGCGCTACAGCCCTGGCTGAAGCCTTCCCGCCTCCGCTCGCTCGTGATTCACGCGAGCTTCGGCGAGGCTCGCCGAAGCGCCTTCGGCGCGAAGGCGGCGCGCTACGTTCCCGAATGACCGAAGCCTTGTCCCGCTCGTGCGGTCTGCGGCAGCTCCGCGACCTCGTCCCACGCGACGCGCATCACCGGCGCGACGATGAGCTGCGCGATGCGCATGCCGCGCGTGACGAGAAACGGCTCCGGACCGAGATTGATCAGCGGCACGCGGATCTCGCCGCGATAGTCGGCGTCGATCGTCGCCGGCGTGTTCGGCAGGCTGATGCCGTGCTTCACCGCGAGACCGGATCGCGGGCGCACCTGACCCTCGTAGCCGTCGGGAATCGCGACCTCCAGTCCGGTCGGAACGAGCGCGATCTGCCCGGGCGCGAGCACGATGTCGGCGCCAACCGCGGCGTGCAGATCCATCCCCGCGGCGCTCGCGCTCATGTAGGTCGGCAGCGGCAGTCCGTGAGACGAGGACAGCCTTCGGATTTTGACGGTCAGCGCGTTCACACGCGCATCTTACTCGCTGCGCAGCAGGAATCGATCGATGAGCAAGGCGGCGAGCGCCAGCAGCAACACGATGAGCAGACCTGCAGGTGTCAGACACGTGTCTGACACCTGCACCCGGCGAAGTCGGATCAGACTCGGGATTCCTCTTCAAGCGGTACCACTTGCACAGCCGCGTCCCGCACGGTGGTGAGGAATTTGTCGATGGTCGAGCCGCGCCACAGCAGCTCCCACCGCGTGCGCGCGCTCTGGCCGAAGATGACGTGCGTGATGCCTTCGCGCTGCGCGAACGCGACGAGGCCCTCCGCGGGCCGATCGGCCTTCACCTTGACGACGGTGGCGCCGAGACTTTCCGCCAGCTTGATGTTCTGTTGGAGCGCGTCGGAGTCATTGGGGTCGATCTTGCCGGGACGCTCGCGCGGCGTCTCGACATACACCGCATACCACTTCGCGCCGAGACGGCCCGCGATGCGGGCGCCGGTGCGCAGCACGCGCGGCGCGAGCGCATTCGAGCTCATACACACCATCACGCGTTCCGGAATCAGCGCCGGCTCGAGGCCTTCGCGCGCGCGATAGCTCGCCGCCTTCTCACCGACTTCATCGGCCACGGCGCGCAGCGCGAGCTCGCGCAGCGTCGAGAGATTGCCCTTGCGGAAAAAATTCGACAGCGCCTGTTCGACCTTCTCCGGCTTGTACACCTTTCCTTGCCGCAGACGAGTGCGCAGCTCCTCGACCGTGACGTCGACGTTGATCACTTCGTCGGCGCGGTCGAGAAACGTGTCGGGCACCGTCTCGCGCACGCGGACGCCGGTCACCTTCGCGACGGCGTCGTTGAGCGTTTCGAGATGCTGGATATTGACCGCCGTCATGACGTGAATGCCGGCGTTGAGCAGCTCGAGCACGTCCTCGTAGCGCTTCTCGTGCCGGCTGCCCGGGACGTTGGTGTGCGCGAGCTCGTCGACGACGGCGACCTGCGGCCGGCGCGTGATGATCGCGTCGACGTCCATCTCCTCGAGCTTCGCGCCGCGGTACCCGACCACGCGCCGCGGGATCACCTCGAGATCCTTGAGCTGCGCCTGGGTATCAGGGCGCCCGTACGTCTCGACGAGCCCGGCGACCACGTCGAGCCCGCGCGCACGCAGCGCGTGCGCCTCCTGCAGCATCTCGTAGGTCTTCCCCACGCCCGGCGCGGCGCCGATGTAGATGCGCAGGCGCGCGCGCGCCTGATCCTTGAGGCGCGCCAGCACTTTGTCGGCGTGCGCGTTCGCGTTCATTTCGACGGCCATCGTTCGTCGAGTGCGAGGTTCAGCAGCAGCACGTTCACGCGCGGCTCTCCAAGGAACCCGAGCTGCCGTCCTTCGACGTGAGACTCGACGAGCGCGCGCACCTCCGCGTCGGTCGCGTGCCTTGCGCTCGCGACCCGCGGCACCTGAAACAGCGCGGCCGCCGGCGACAGATGCGGGTCGAGGCCGGATGCAGACGAAGTCACCAGGTCAATCGGCACAGGCACGTTGGGATTGTCCTTCCGTGCCGCCTCGACGTTGCCTTTCACGGCGTCGACCAGCTTCTTGTTCGTCGGACCGAGATTCGTCCCGCTCGAGCTCGCGGCATCGTACCCGCTGCCGGCCGCGGATGGCCGCGGATGAAAGTAGCCAGGCGACGAGAACGGCTGGCCGATGATCCGCGATCCGATCACCTTGCCGTTGCGCTCGATCAACTGTCCGTTCGCGTTGTCGGGAAACAGTACCTGCGACAAACCGGTGACGGCAAGCGGATAGACGAGCCCGAGCAGAATGGTCGTCACGATCGTCATCAGGACGGCGACGATGAGGTTGTGTTTGATGTTCATGATCGTAGCTCTCCACACGAACTCTCCACCACGGAGGACGCGGGGGACGCGGAGGAAAGAGCTGTACGATTCTTACTCCGTGTCCTCCGTGTCCCCCGTGGTGGAGAGCTCTCAAGCCAGCCGCAGCGTCGTGATGATCACGTCGATGATCTTGATGCCGATGAACGGCACGATGACGCCGCCCACGCCGTAGATCAGCAGGTTGCGTCGCAGCAGCGCCTCGGCGCTCATCGCGTGGTACTTCACGCCGCGCAGCGCCAGCGGCACCAGCGCAACGATGATGACCGCGTTGAAGATGACGGCGGACAGAATCGCGGACTGCGGCGTCTTCAGCCCCATCACGTTCAGCGTCATCAGCACGGGGAACGCCGCCGCGAACATCGCCGGGATGATCGCGAAGTACTTCGCCACGTCGTTCGCAATCGAGAACGTCGTCAACGCGCCGCGCGTCATCAGCAGCTGCTTGCCGATCTCGACGATGTCGATCAGCTTGGTGGGACTCGAATCGAGGTCCACCATGTTGCCGGCTTCCTTCGCGGCCTGCGTGCCCGTGTTCATGGCGACGCCGACGTCCGCCTGCGCGAGCGCGGGCGCGTCGTTGGTCCCGTCTCCCGTCATCGCCACGAGCTTCCCGTCCTGCTGCTCCCTGCGAATGAGCCGCATCTTGTCCTCGGGCGTCGCTTCCGCCAGGAAATCGTCGACGCCCGCCTCGCCGGCGATCGAGGCGGCGGTCAGCGGGTTGTCGCCCGTGATCATGACCGTTTTGATCCCCATGGCACGCAGGTCGTTGAAGCGTTCGCGCATGCCGCCCTTGACGATGTCCTTCAAATGGATGACGCCGAGGGGCCGCGTGCGCTCGGCCACGACGAGCGGCGTGCCGCCCGCGCGCGAAATCTTTTCGACAATCGCCGTCAACTCCGCCGAGACGGCGCCCCCGTTGGCCGTCACGAACTTGTTGATCGCGTCGGCCGCGCCCTTGCGCACCTGACGGCCGTCCAGATCGACGCCCGACATCCGCGTCTGCGCCGTGAACGGCACAAAGACCGCGTGCTTGTCCGCCAGCTCGCGTCCCCGGATGCCGTACTTCTCTTTCGCGAGGACGACGATCGATCGCCCTTCGGGTGTCTCGTCGGCGAGCGACGACAGCTGCGCGGCGTGGGCGAGATCCTGCTCCGCGACGCCCGGCACCGGCACGAACTCCGAGGCCTGGCGGTTGCCGAGCGTGATCGTTCCAGTTTTGTCGAGCAGCAGCGTGTGCACGTCGCCGGCGGCTTCGACGGCGCGGCCGGACATCGCCAGCACATTGCGCTGCACGAGGCGGTCCATGCCCGCAATCCCGATGGCCGACAGGAGTCCGCCGATGGTCGTCGGGATGAGGCACACGAGTAGCGCGACGAGCACCAACACGGACTGCGGCGCGCCCGAGTAGATCGCAAACGGCTGCAGGGTGACGACCGCGAGCAGAAAAATGATCGTCAGACCCGCGAGCAGGATGTTGAGCGCGATCTCGTTTGGTGTCTTCTGACGCTCGGCGCCTTCGACGAGCGCGATCATCCGGTCGAGAAACGTGTGGCCGGGGTCGGAGGTGACGCGGACCTTGATCCAATCCGAGAGCACGCGCGTGCCGCCGGTGACCGCCGATCGGTCGCCGCCCGATTCGCGAATCACCGGCGCCGATTCGCCGGTGATCGCCGACTCGTCCACGGAGGCGACGCCCTCGATGATCTCGCCGTCGGCCGGAATGAACTCCCCCGCTTTGACGAAGACCACGTCGTCTTTTCGGAGCGCCGTCGCGGCGACCGTTTCGCTGCGACCGTCAGTCAGCAGACGATTCGCCACGGTCTCGGTCCGCGCCTTTCGCAGCGTGTCGGCCTGAGCCTTGCCGCGCCCCTCGGCCATCGCTTCCGCGAAATTTGCGAACAGCACGGTCAGCCACAGCCAGAACGTGATCTGAAGCTCGAACCCGAGGTCGGGTCGACCCGTGAGCGCGTCTCGAACGAGCGCCGCTGTCGTCAGCACGCTGCCCACTTCGACGACGAACATCACCGGGTTGCCCGCCATCGTCCGTGGATGCAGCTTTCGGAACCCGTCGCGGATCGCCACGCGGACGATCTTCGGATCCCAGATGGAAATCGATCGGCGGCCCTCAATGGGCCGCCTTGAGACGGTACTCATCAAAACACCTGACCTTGTTCCATGAGCAGATGCTCGACGATCGGTCCCAGACTGAGCGCCGGGAAGAACGTCAGCGCCCCGACGATGAGAATCACGCTCACGAGCAGCGCCGTGAACAGCGGCGTCGTCACCGGGAACGTGCCCGGCGAGGGCGGGACGCGCTTCTTCCGTCCGAGGCTGCCGGCGATCGCCAGCATCGGGATGATCATGAAGAAGCGGCCGATGAGCGTCGCGAAGCCGATCGTGACGTTGTACCAGTTCGTGTTCGCGTTCAGGCCGCCGAATGCGGATCCGTTGTTGCCGGTTCCGGATGTGAACGCGTAGAGAATCTCCGAAAGTCCGTGCGGTCCGGGATTCGCGATGCTCGACGTGCCGAACGTCGGTGACAGGACGGAAATGCCGGCGAGGACCAGAATCGTCAGCGGGAACACGAGGACGACGAGCATCGCCATCTGCACGTCG